>CAXTJP010000117.1:0-7829 GCA_964244615.1 uncultured Acetobacteraceae bacterium | reverse complement strand
CGCCCGCCTCGTCCAGCGCGGCGCCCGCCGCCAGGCGCGCCAGCACCGGCTTGAGCGTGTCCGGCACGGCGCCGCTCAGGCGGCCTGCGCGGGGTGCCGGGCCGATCGCGCCAGGCGCATGAAGTTGGCCAGGATGTCGTGCCCGTGCTCGCTGGCGATGCTCTCGGGGTGGAACTGCACGCCATAGACCGCGTGGGACACGTGGCGCAGCCCCATGATCACCCCGTCCTCGGTATGCGCGGTGGCGACCAGGCTGTCGGGCAGGCTGTCCGGCCGTACCGTCAGGCTGTGGTAGCGCGTGGCCCCGAACGGCGAGGGCAGGCCGGCGAACACGTCCGTTCCGCCATGCAGCACCGGGCTCACCTTGCCGTGCATGGGTTTCGGCGCCCGCACCACCTCGCCGCCGAACACCTGCCCGATCGCCTGGTGCCCCAGGCATACCCCCAGCAACGGCACCCGGCCCGCCGCCGCCCCGATGAGGTCGAGGCAGATGCCCGCCTCGTTCGGCGTGCACGGCCCCGGCGAAAGCACGATGGCCTCCGGCTCCAGCGCGATGGCCGCCTCCACCGTGATCGCGTCGTTGCGCCGCACGTCGCAGAGGTGGCCGAGCTCGCCCAGGTAGTGGACGAGGTTGAAGGTGAAGCTGTCGTAGTTGTCGATGAGCAGGATCATCGGCGTGTTCTAGGCGCGGCGGCGGCGGCAGGGAACCTCGTTTGACTGAACAGCCGCAGCACGATGTGCACGTGGAAGGAAACTGCTGTAGGACCGTCCCGATTTGCGCAGTTTGCGAGAGGATCGACGTTGAATTCCGAGCGGTTGAAGGCCACCCCCGCGTCTGTCGGCATCAGACTCTACCTGCTCCAGGTGCATCGACGCGGTGACCGCAGGAGACTGTCTTTCGAGGCGGATGCGGGAGGCGTCGCTGTCCCGGCATACGTGTCCACGCTCATCAACGAGCGCTCGGCGATCACAGACGACGCTGATCGCGAACGCGGCTGGTATTTCGAGCAGCGGCAGTCCGGAGCGGCAGGTTGCAGTCGAGGCTACATCCACAATGGAAGTTTCGGCTCTGAAAGCGCCCCTGCAGGCACGCGCACCAGGATCTTCAAGCACAAACGCGAAGTCGACCCGAGCCAGATTGCGCCCATATTCTACGAGTTCTGGCATGCCGCCACGACGCACCACATCTTTGTCGTCTTCCAATCCGTCGAAGGCAGATCGTGCCTGACGTCGATGATGAAAAGCATGCAGGACCTGTTCGAGGAGGAGAACCCCGGCTTCATCATGAGGTTCAAGAAGCTCGTCCCGAACGACAGCTTCGGCAACGTCTACAAGAACTACCCGGTACAGAAGGTTACCCTGATAAAACGCAACGTTTCGCCCGAGCTGTCCGACAGGTACAGCGGAACCCGTCTGAGCGAGCCGGCCAACCTCGAAGTGTCCCTCGTCGCCAGGCGGAAGGGCAGCATCGGCAGTTTTGGACGTCTCGCCCGACAATTGGGGCCGAGGGAGGCTGGTGCATCGGCGCATGACGGACTGACGTTCGACGAGGCAACCGCAAGCGTTCCCGTGGGCGGCCGCGTGAGGCTGATCGGCGTGTTCGGCGACACCAGCGAGGCTGGGGTGATCGACCTTACAAACGCCGTCAGGCGCGGCACGGACGGCCATGCGGATTTCGACTCGATCTCCGACGAGACCAGAAAGATCCTGGAAGAATTCCATGGCGTCATCGGCACGTCCGAGACCACCATCGACCGGGGACGGGCCGCGCGGTCCGGCAACGATCCGTCGACCGTGCCGGACGACACGCTTGAGGATCCTCCAGGCGACTAGTCGCAGTATTCGCTAAATCGCCCCGCCGAACCCGCGAGCCTAATCGCCCCCCGCCGCGAACCGCACCGCCTCCTCGGCCGCCCTGAACAGCGCCCGGCTCTTCTGCCGCGTCTCCTCGTACTCGCTCTCGGGCACGCTGTCGGCCACCACGCCGCACCCCGCCTGCACGTGCATCACGCCGTCCTGCACCACCGCGGTGCGCAGGCCGATGCAGGTGTCCATCGTGCCGTCTGGCGCGAAGTAGCCGATGCAGCCGGCGTACAGGCCGCGGCGCACCGGCTCCAGCTCCTCGATGATCTCCATCGCCCGTATCTTCGGCGCCCCGGTCAGCGTGCCGGCGGGGAAGCCGGCGATCAGCGCGTCCACCGCATCCACCCCGGGCCGCGCCCGGCCCTCCACGGTGGACGAGATGTGCATCACGTGGCTGAACCGTTCGATGGCGAAACGCTCGGTCACCCGCACGCTGCCGAGTTCCGCCACCCGTCCCACGTCGTGCCGGCCGAGGTCGATCAGCATCAGGTGCTCGGCCCGCTCCTTGGGGTCGGCGAGCAGCTCGGCCTCCAGCCGCGCGTCCTCGTCCGGGGTGGCCCCGCGCGGGCGGGTGCCGGCCAGCGGGCGTAGGGTGATGGTGCCGCCGCGCAGCCGCACCAGGATCTCTGGGCTGCTGCCCACCACGCAGAACCCGCCGAAATCGAGGAAGAACAGGAACGGCGCCGGGTTGATCCGGCGCAGCGCGCGATACAGCGCGAAGGGCGGCAACGCGAACGGGGCGGAGAAGCGCTGGCTCGGCACCACCTGGAACACGTCGCCGGCCGCGATGTACGCCTGCGCCCGACGCACCGCGTCCAGGAACGCCGCACGCGTCATGTTGGCCTGCGGTTCGGGCTGGGCCGGCAGCGACACAGCGGCCGCGCCCACCGGGAGCGGCCGCGCCAGCGCCTTGCGAGCCTCTGCCAGGCGCGCCTGCGCGTCCGCCCAGGCCGCGTCCGCGTCGTCGCCCGGCTCGGGATAAATCGGTGCCGCCAGGGTCAGCTCGTCGCGCACGTTGTCGAACACCGCGAACAGCGACGGCCGCAGCAGCACCGCCTCGGGCAGCCCCAGCACGTCGCGCGTGCCGCCGGGCAGGCGTTCCATCAGCCGCACCATGTCGTAGCCGAGGTAGCCGAACAGGCCGCCGATCATCGGCGGCACCCCCGCCGGCAGCACCATGCGCGTGCGGCCGACCAGCGCGCGCAGGCTGTCCAGCGCCGGCAGCGCTTCCGGCACGAACCGCTCGATGCCGGCGGCGACACGGCTCACCTCCGCCCGCCCGTCGCGGCAGCGCCACACCAGGTCGGGCGCCATGCCGATCACCGAGTAGCGGCCGCGCGCCTGGCCGCCCTCGATGCTTTCGAGCAGGAAACTGTTGGGCTGGCCGTGCGCCAGCTTGAGGAACGCCGCCACCGGCGTCTCGAGATCGGCGACACCGGTCCACCACGCCAGACGGGGCCCCGCCGGAACCGGGACCGCCTGCGATGCCGCCACGCTACTCGCCGGGCTGCTGGATCAGCGCCTGCAGCACGCCCGGGCGAACCACCGGCCGCGCCCGGTCGCGCAGCGCCGTCGCGTACATCTGCAGCATGTCGTCGTGCAGCGCGCGGGCCAGCCCCTCGCGTGCCTTGGTCAGGCCGACCGCGTCGCCTTTCGGGTCGGGCGGCTCGATCGCGGTCAGCTGGGCCACGACGAAACCCGCGTTGGTCTCCACCATCGTCGCCTCGTTCAGCTTCAGCGTGAACAGCGTCTGCGACAGCTCCGCCGGCACCCCCGCCGACGGCTTGCCGCGCGCCAGCGGCGGCGAGTGGGTCACCTGCAGGCCGCTGCCCCAGGCGGCGTTGACCAGGGTCTGGCCGGATTTCACCAGCGCCAGCAGCCGGGCGGCCTCCGTTTCCTGGGCGTGGTGCACCTGGTCGCGCTGCCAGTCGGCCAGGATGTCGGCGCGCACCGCCTCGAACGGCTTGCGGGCCGGCTTGGTCACGCTGTCCACGGCCAGCGCGAACCAGGTGTGGTCCGGGCCCTCGGTCGGCTGGATCGCGTCGCCCGGGTTGGTCTTGAACGCCGCGTCGATGATCGCCTGACGCGCGTCCTTGGTGGCCGGGATCGGCGCCGGCTCGCCGTCCTGCGTGAGCCCCTGCGCGTCCAGCGTGCCGGCGGCACCGGTGGCACCGAGGTCGGCCGGAACCTCGTCGATCTTCGCGCCACCCGCGAACAGGTCCTGCAGCTTCTGCGCACGGGCATCCACCACGTCCAGCGCCCGCTCGCCGGCCACCCGGCCGCGTATCACCTCGCGCAGCTGGTCGAAGCCGGGGTTGCGCGCCGGCGTGATGGCGGACACGCGCACCACGTAGGTGCCGAGCGGTTCGGTGATCGGCCCCACCACCGCGCCGGCGGCCGCGGCGAAGGCGGCGCGCGCCAGCTCGGGCGAGGGCACTTGGTCGGCCGTCGCGTCGTCCAGCGGGACTGCGGTCGCACCCGCCTCCTTGGCGGACACCTGGATCGCCTCCCAGCTCGCACCCGCGCGCCACTGCGCGGCCAGCCTGGCGGCAACCGACGGCGACCCGGTGGTGATCACCTGGATCGACCGCTTCTCGGCCGAGACGAACTCCGCCCTGTGCTGGTCGAACCAGCTGCGCAGGTCGGCCTCCGGCACGGTCAGGCTGCGGCCGATGCTGTCGGGCGAGAGGATCACCGCCTTCACGTGCCGGTACTCCGGCGCGGTCGAGCGGCCTGGGTTATTGTCGTAGTAGCGGCGCAGCACCGCGTCCGACGGTGCGGGCGGCAGCGGCCGCCCGGCGAAGGGCAGCGTCAGCAGGTCGGCGCGTCGGTGCTCCTGCAGGTAGCCGTAAACCAGCCTGGTCAGCAGGTCCGACGGCCCGGCGGCGGCGGCCACCGTCTGCAGCAACTGGTTCTGCGCGATGTCCTGGCGCACCAGGTCGAGGAAATGCGTCTCCGTCATGCTGTTGCTCGACAGGGTCTGCAGCAGGATGTTGCGGTCGAACGCGCCGGACGCGTTCTGGAAGTCGGGCATGGCGAACACCGCCTGCCGCACCGCCTCGTCCGGCACGGCGACACCCATGCGCCCGACTTCGGCGGCGATGGCCGCCTGCGTCACCAGCTTCTGCAGGCTCTGCTGCGCCACCTGGGCCCGCAGGCCGGGCGGCAGCTGCGCGGGGTCGGGCACCCGCTCGGCCATGCGTCGCAAATTGGCCTGGTACTCGGCCATGAACTGCTGCGGCCCGATATCGTGCCCGCCCACGGTGGCCACCGCGCCGCTGCTGCCGCCGATGTTGCGTATCACGTCGGCAATGCCCCAACTGGCAAACGAGGCGACGAGCACGAGGAAGAAAATACGCGCAGGCCAGGTGCCGGCAAACTTGCGAAAGGCGGAGAGCATCGGGATCGGTCCGTGGCTGGGCGACCTGCAGCATACGGGTGGGCATCGGGTTAAGGAAGGCCAGGGGCGTCGTGCGAAGCACGCTGGCGCGTGACGCCCCTGTCTCACTACCCTTATAACTGGTTTCCAAAGGTCTCGACCTTTGGTGGGGGTCCAGGGGGCAAAGCCCCCTGGCCTTCCTCAACCCGAGGGACACGCGCATGCGTCAGCTGATCGCCGGCAACTGGAAGATGAACGGCCTCGCGGCCGACGCCGCGGCGCTCGCCGACGCGCTGGTCGCCGGCGCCGACGACCTGGCCTGCGACATGCTGGTCTGCCCGCCCGCCATCCAGCTCGCCTGGGTGTCCGAGTTGCTGGCCAAGACGCGCATCGGCGTGGGCGGGCAGGATTGCCACCACGCCCCCTGCGGCGCCCATACCGGCGACATCTCCGCCGAGATGCTGGCCGATGCCGGGTGCGTGGCGGTCATCCTGGGCCATTCCGAGCGGCGGCAGGATCATGGCGAGACCGACGCCATGGTGCGCGCCAAGGTGCTGGCCGCCGAGCGCGCTGGCCTGCTGCCGATCGTCTGCGTCGGCGAGAGCGAGGCCGAGCGCGACGCCGGGCAGGAGATGGCGGTGGTCGCCCGCCAGGTCGCCCAGAGCCTGCCGGACGGGTTCACCGGCGTGCTCGCCTACGAGCCGATCTGGGCCATCGGCACCGGCCGCACGCCCACCGCGGCCGAAGTGGAAGTGGTGCACCGCCACATACGCACCGCATTGCTGGACCGGCTGGGCCGGGATGCGTCCATGCTGCGCATCCTTTATGGCGGCTCGGTCAAGGCCGACAACGCCGCCGCCCTGCTCGCCGTGCCCGAGGTGGGCGGCGCCCTGGTGGGCGGCGCCTCGCTGGACGGGCGCAGCTTCCTGGCCATCGCGCGCGCCGCCGCCGCCAACCTTTCCATTCCCTGCCCGTCCCTGTAGAAGGCCCGCTTTACTTCGAGGCCTGCCCGCACACCATGAACGTGCTGACCACCCTGACGCCGGTGCTGCGCGTGCTGCACCTGTTCGTGACGCTGGCGATGATCGGCGTGGTGCTGATCCAGCGCAGCGAGGGCGGGGGCCTGGGCATCGGCTCGACCCAGGGCATGGGCTCGTTCATGACCGGGCGCGGCACGGCCAACCTGCTGACCCGCACCACCGCCATCCTGGCCGCCCTGTTCTTCGCCATCTCGCTCAGCCTGGCGCTGCTCAACCGCGGCACCAACGGCGTCGGCCGCAGCATCCTCGCCCTGCCCACGCCCGCGCCGATTGCCGGGTCGAAGCTGCCGGGCGCCCTCCCGCCCAAGCCGGCCGACACCGGACCCAAGGTCCCCACCAAGTGAGCCCGCGGGACACACCGGCGACGTGAGGCCCCTGGCTTCGGCCAGCACCGACGTGGACGTCGTCGTGGTGGGGGCAGGGGCCGCGGGCCTGGCCGCCGCCGGCCTGCTGCGCGCCGCCGGGCTGGATGTCGCCCTGCTCGAGGCGGGCCGGCGCATCGGCGGCCGCGCCTGGACGGAGCATCCGGCAGCGCTGGGCGGCGCCCGCTTCGACCACGGCGCGCAATGGCTGCACGACGCCCACCGCAACCCGCTGATCCCGCTCGCACGGTCCCTCGGCGTAGCGGTCCATCCCGACACGCCCTGGGACGACCGGTCCCTGGTGATGGACCCGCCGGGCCAGCCATCGTCGGGCGGCTACGGCGGGTCCGAGGCGCGCTGGCGCGAGGCGGTCCAGGCCCGGCTGGACGGGCCCGACATAAGCCTGGCCGCGGCGGCCGACGCGGTGGCGGGCGACCCCTGGACGGCCACGATCGAGTCCTGGGAGGGGGCGATCATCGCCGCCGGCGACGCGGACGCGCTGAGCCTGCGGGACTGGCACGCCAACGCGCTGGACGGCGAGAACTACGTCGCACCCGACGGCCTGGGCACCCTCGTGTCGCGTTGCCTCGGCCCCGGTGAGGGCGGTGTCCGGCTGGGCGTGCGCGTGACCGGCATCGAGGCGGAGCGCTCCGGCGTCCGGGTGCAGACGAGCCAGGGCACGCTGCGCGCCGGGGCGGCCATCCTGACCGTCTCCACCGGCGTGCTGCGTGCCGGGGCCATCGGCTTTTCGCCCGCGCTCCCGGGGGCGGTGCTGGGCGCCCTGGACGGGCTGCCGATGGGCCTGCTGAGCAAGATCGTGCTGCGCGCGGCAGGGCCCGACCGGCTCGGGCTGAACCCCGCGGCCGGGGTGTTCGGCCGGCTCGGGTCGCGCGGGGCGCCGTTCCTGTCCACCATCTTCTGGGCCGATGGCAGCGACCTCGCCGTGGGATTCGTCGGCGGCCGCGCCGCCTGGGCGCTGGCCGGCCACCCCGACGAGGCCGGCGCCTTCATGCGCGCGCAACTGGCCGCGACGTTCGGCCGCGACCTCGGCGCGTCGTTCGGCCCAGCGGTGCTCGCGACGCGCTGGGGCGAGGACCCGTGCTTCCTCGGATCGTACGCCTACGCCACCCCGGGCCAGGCCGGCGCGCGCGCCCTGTACGGGCTCACGCGCCAGGCCGTCGCCAC
>CAXTJP010000116.1:0-8054 GCA_964244615.1 uncultured Acetobacteraceae bacterium | reverse complement strand
GCTGCTCCGCCGACAGGGCACGCTGCTCGGCGGCGCGCGCACGCGCCTCCGCCGTCGCCACCTCGGCCTCGGCCGCCATGCCGCGTTCCAGCAGGTCGGCCGCCTGCGACTCCGCCTGGGTGATGCGCCGCGTCCACTCGGTGTCCGCCGCGCGCAGGAAATCGTCGAACACGCAGACCGGCACACGGAAATGCGGCGACAGCGACGCCGCGCGTTCGGCGGCGGCATAGAACCGGTTCAGCCCGTCGAACCACAGGAACACGTAGTTCGCGTCGAGCAGGATCGGTTCCCACTCGTCATGCGTCTGCACGGTGGATCCGGGTGCCGTCGCCTCGACCAGCACGATCCAAGGCCGGAACGCCACGAAATCGGCGCCCGCCAAGACGGCGCGTTCGGCGCCCTCGACGTCGATCTTGAGGAAGTGGATCTCCGTGGGCGCGAAGCGGCGGCAGATCTGCGCCAGGGTCTCCACCGCCACGTGCTGCGCGCGGACGTCGAGCGCCTGCGCGCGATGCTGATCGGCCAGGGCCGCGTCGACCGTGGACAGCCCGGTTCCGGAAACGACGTAGACGGTGCCGTCCGAAAGCGCCGCGCCGGCCACCACGCGCAGGTTCACGTCGCGCGGGCGCGATGCCGTCAGCCGCGCGTGGAACTCGGGCACCGGCTCGATGTTCACGCCGGTCCAGCCGCGGTCGTAGAACGCGCGGGTCACCGAATCGATGTCGGGGTGTGCTGCGCCGACGTCGATGTAGAAGCCGCGGCCGACGTCGCGAAAGGCGCGCCACAGCAGGACGTCCTCGAAGTTCTGTGCGTAGGAGACGAAGGTCATGGGCGCGATCCGGTGCTTGACCGAACTTGCCGCATATGTGACCACCTGTCGAACCGCCGACGACGAGAGCGCGAGACGGCGTGAGGCCCGACCGGTTGACGGGGACAGCGCATGGACGAGGCCCGATCGCCGCCCCGGCTTGCGGTTCCGTTCAGTGGCCGCGCCACCGCCCGCGACATATTCTACTGCTTCCGCCTGCTGCTCGGTCGCCATCCCAACCCGGAGGAATGGCGCGGACACGCCATGAGGACCGGCGAGGATTTGCAGGCCGTCGTGACCAGCTTCACCGGCAGCCTGGAATTTGCCAGGGGCCGCCTGTCCAGGCCGGCGCAGGCCGGAGCGTTGCTGACCGAAATCGAAGGTTTCCTGATCTACAGCGACGCGGACGATGCGCTCGTCGGGCGCGCGGTGCGCGACGGCGTGTACGAGCCGGAAATCTGCGCGTTGTTCCATCGACACGTTCGCCCGTCGATGAACGTGCTCGACATCGGCGCCAACATCGGCTTCTTCGCGCTGCTCTCGGCGACGCTGGTGGGACCGGCCGGGCACGTCACCGCGGTCGAGCCGAACCCGCGCAATGCAAGGTTGCTGGAGGCCAGTCGGCGGCGGAACGATTTCGCCAACATCTCGGTGCTGCAGCTGGCCGCAGGCAGCGAACATGGTCTGCTGGTCCTGCACACATCGTTTTCGAACGGCACGACGGCAAGCCTGCCGGACGATCCGGACGCCGTGCTCGCGGCCGAAACCGTGCCGGCAGTACGCCTGGACGCGTTGCTGCCGCAAGGGCGGCCCATCGGCCTGATCAAGATCGACGTCGAGGGCGCCGAGTACGCGGCGCTGCGCGGCTGCGAGGCGACGATCCGGCGCGATCGCCCGGTGATCATCAGCGAGTTCAGCCCCGGCCTGATGCCCGGGATCTCGGGCGTGGACGGGACAGACTACCTGGGCTGGCTGATCGGCCTGGGCTACGCCCTGTCGGTTGTCTGCCCTGACGGCACCCTGCTACCCGCCGGTCAGGATATCGGCCCGGTCATGCGCGCCTACGAGACCAGACAGACCGACCACATCGACATCTTTGCCGAACCTGTCCCGAACAAGTAGAAGTCCTTTGCTGCTTTCAAGAAAGAAGGCCTTGCTTTCCAGTCACCGCCGCAGATCCAGCGTACGAGGATGTTCCTTGTCCGCAACAGGAACCGGTTCCGGCATGGCCCCCGGCGTATGCCCGAACGGCAGGAACCGTGCCCGGCGCCGCGCCTCCGCCTCGTTGGCGTTGACCGGAAACGTCTCGTAGTTCCGTCCGCCCGGATGGCTGACATGGTGCGTCAGTCCGCCGATGCTGCGGCCGTTCCAGCGGTCGTACACGTCGAACACCAGCGGGCTCTGCGCGCGCACGGTGGGGTGCAGGGCGCTTGGCGGCGCCCACGCCTTGAAGCGCACGCCGCCCACGTAGTCGCCGGCGGTGGCGGTCTGCACCAGCGGCACGGCGCGCCCGTTGCAGCTCAGCACGTAGCGCTCGTCCACCCAGCCGGTGACGCGCGCCTGCACGCGTTCGGTGGAGCTGTCCACGTAGCGCACCGTGCCGCCGGCCGCCGGCTCCTCGCCCAGCACGTTCCAGGGTTCGAGCGCGTGGCGGATCTCCAGCGTCGTGCCGTCGATGGTGACATCGCCGATCTTGGGAAAACGGAACTCCATGTGCGGCGCGAACCAGGAACGGTCGAGCGCGAAGCCGAGCTGTGCGATCTCTTCCAGTGCGCTGAAGAAGTCCTGCTGCACGAAATGCGGCAGCATGAACTCGTCGTGCAGGCGCGTGCCCCAGCGCACCAGCGTGCGCTCGTAGGGCGACTGCCAGAACGCGGCGAGTGCGGCGCGCATCAGCAGCATCTGCGCCAGCGACATGCGTCCGTCGGGCGGCATCTCCAGCGCGCGGAACTCCACCAGGCCGAGCCGCCCGGTCGAGCTTTCCGGGGCGTACATCTTGTCGATGGAGAACTCGGTGCGGTGCGTGTTGCCGGTCAGGTCCGCCAGGAGGTTGCGGAACAGGCGGTCCACCAGCCAGGGCGGCGTCTCGACCTTCGGCGCAATGCGGCTGAACGCGATCTCCAGCTCCGCCACGCTGTCCATCCGCGCCTCGTCGATGCGCGGATGCTGGCTGGTCGGGCCGATGAACAGGCCGGAAAAGGCGTAGGACAGGCTCGGGTGGTTGTGCCAGAAGCCGAGCAGGCTTTTCAGCAGGTCCGGCCGGCGCAGGAAGGGGCTGTCTTTCGGGGTGGCCGCACCCATCACCACGTGGTTGCCGCCGCCGGTGCCCACGTGGCGTCCGTCGAGCATGAATTTCTGCGTCGCGAGCCCCTCCTCGCGCGCCACTTCGTAGAGCTGCGCGGTGCGTTCGACCATTTCGGCCCAGCCCTCGGCCGGGTGGATGTTCACCTCGATCACGCCGGGATCGGGGGTGACGGAGAACTGGTTCAGCCGTGGGTCGCGTGGCGGCGGGTAGCCTTCCAGCACCACGCGCGTGCCCAGCTCCTCGGCGGTGTCCTCGACCGCGGCGGCGAGGTCGAGCCAGTCCTCCGCCGTGTAGAGCGGCGGGAAGAACACGTGCAGCCTGCCCTCGCGCGGCTCCACGGCCAGCGCGGTGCGCACCAGGTCGGGCTCCTCGCGGCCGATATCCGGCAGGCGCTGCGGCGCCATGCCGGCAAAGCCGCTCTCCGCCCGGCTGGCCCCGGCAGGCCCCCAGGGTTCGGCGCCCGGCACGGCCACGGACATCTGCGGCGCATCCTGGCTGCCTCCCCCATAGCCTTCGCGCGGCGACAGCGCCGGGAGCGGCGCGAACGGGTCGGCCGGCTGGTCGAACTCGATGTGGTCGGGATCGGCCCAGGGCAGGCTGTCGAGCGGCAGGCGGAAGCCGAGCGGGGCGTCGCCAGGGATCAGGAACAGGATGCCGGACTTGAAGAACCAGGGGCCGGACTGCCAGCGCCGGCTGCCGCCGCGCCGGCGCAGCGGCAGCACGCTGCCGACGCTGCTGGCCAGCCCCTGGCCGAACACACGAGCCATGCGCTCCCGCGTCTGCGGGTCCTTCAGGCGGCTGCCCTCGGCCAGGACGTTGGCCGGCAGCCGGCTCTCCTTCCACAGGAACCAGTGCACGTCCTCGTAGGCCGGGCTGATGTTGGCGGGCGAGACCTGCAACCGCTCGGCCAGCGCGGTGCAGAACCGCGTCGCGTCCTCCACGGTGGCGTGGCCCTCGTCGTCGTCGCCGGCGAGCAGCGCCGGGTTGCGCCACACCGGCTCGCCGTCGCGCCGCCAATGCGCGTTCAGCGCCCAGCGCGGCAGCTGCTCGCCGGGGTAGTGCTTGCCGAGGATCTGGGTGATGGCGGCCCCTGGCGCCCAGAGCGGCAGCAGGCGACGCAGCAGGCGGCCGGCCATGCGGCGCTTGGTGGGGCCCAGCGCATCGACGGTCCACTCGGCGCCCTCGATGTCGTCGGCGCTGACGAAGGTGGGCTCGCCGCCCATGGTCAGGCGCACCTGGCCCTCGTCCAGCGCCCGGTCCACGCGGTGGCCGGCCGCCAGGATCGCCTGCCACTGCGCCTCGGTGTAGGGCTTGGTCACGCGGGGGGATTGAAGGATGCGCGCGACGCGCATCTCCACGTCGAACGCCACCTCGGCCGCCTCCACGCCGCCGCTGATCGGCGCCGCCGAGATCGGGTCGGGGCTCGCCGCCAGCGGGATGTGGCCCTCGCCGGTGAGCAGGCCGGAGGTCGCGTCCAGCCCGATCCAGCCCGCGCCGGGCAGGTACACCTCGGCCCAGGCATGCAGGTCGGTAAAGTCGGCGGTGGGCCCGGCGGGCCCGACCAGCGGCGTCTCGTCGGCGACCAGCTGGATCAGGTAGCCGGAGACGAAGCGGGCGGCGAACCCCAGATGCCGCAGCACGTGCACCAGCAGCCACGCGCTGTCGCGGCAGGACCCGCGGGCCTCCGTCAGGGTCTGCTCGGGCGACCAGGTGCCCGGCTCCATGCGCACGATGTAGGCGACCAGGTGCTGAACCCGCTGGTTCAGGTCGACCAGCATGTCGATGGTGCGGGTGGCAGCGCGCGGGATGCCGGCCAGCAGGGCGTTCAGCTTCGGCCCCGGCGCCTCCAGCCGGCGGAACGGCGCCAGCTCCTGTTCCAGGACGGGATCGTAGGCGAACGGCCAGGTCTCGGCCTCCGGCTCCAGGAAGAAGTCGAACGGGTTGATGGTGGCCATGTCGGCCACGAGGTCCACCGTCACCTGGAAGTGCCGGGTGCGTTCGGGCACCACCACGCGGGCCAGGAAATTGCCCTGCGGATCCTGCTGCCAGTTCAGGAAGTGCTCTGCCGGTTCGATCCGCAGGGCGTAGGAAATGATCGGCGTGCGGGCGTGCGGGGCGGGGCGCAACCGTACGGTCTGCGGCCCCAGCGCCACCGGGCGGTCGTAACGGTAGCTGGTGCGGTGGGTCAGGGCGACGTGGAGGGTCATGCCACAGCGCCTAGCAAGAACCGTGGTGTTTGTCAGTTCCCGGCGGACGGCCGGCTGACCTGCGGCAACCATCGCGCACCCTTGCGTTGCGGCATGGAGACCGGAGCGGACCGACGATGCGCCTGTTCAAGTGCCCTTTCTGCGGCCAGTTGCTGTATTTCGAGAACACGCGCTGCGAAAGCTGCGGTCACACCCTGGGCTACGACCCGCTGACCGCCTGCATGCGCGCGCTTGACCAGGACGGCGACCAGTGGGCCGACGCCGCCGGCGACCAGCCCGCCGGCACCTGGCGGTTCTGCGCCAATGCCGGCCAGGACGCGTGCAACTGGCTGATCGCGACCCGGTACACCGACGCCTACTGCCTCGCGTGCAGGCACAATCATGTCATTCCCGACCTGTCGGTGCACGAGAACCTGCTGCGCTGGCGGGCGCTGGAAGCCGCCAAGCACCGTTTGTTCTACACGCTGCTACGCCTGGACCTGCCGCTGGCCACCCGGTCGAAGGACCCGGTGCATGGCCTGGCCTTCGACTTCCTGGCCGAGACGCCGACGCGGCCGCGGGTGCTGACCGGCCATGACGACGGCCTGATCACCATCGCCCTGAAAGAGGGCGACGATGTCGAACGCGAACGCATGCGCGGCCGCATGGGGGAGCTGTACCGCACCCCGCTCGGCCATTTCCGCCATGAGGTGGGGCACCACTACTGGGACCTGCTGGTGCGCGACACATCGTTCCTGCAGCCGTTCCGAGACCTGTTCGGCGACGAACGGGCCGATTACGCCGCGGCGTTGAAGGCGCATTACGATCGCGCCCCCATGGTCGGCTGGCAGGACCAGTTCGTCAGCGCCTACGCGACCAGCCACCCGTGGGAGGATTTCGCGGAGACCTGGGCGCACTACCTGCACATCGTCGATACGCTGGAGATGGCGGCGTCGTTCGGCGTTTCGATCCACCCCAAGCTGGTCCGCGATGCCGCGCTGCAGGCGGAGATCGACTTCGACCCGTACCGCGAGGAGGCGATGGCGGTGATCGTCGACGCCTGGCTGCCGCTCGCCTTCGCCGTCAACAGCCTGAACCGTTCGATGGGCCAGCCCGACCTCTATCCCTTCGTGCTGTCGGCCCGCGTGGTCGAGAAGCTGGGCTTCATCCACGACCTGGTGCGCCGGGGGAACCGGGCGCCCTGACAGGCTGCAAAGCCGCAGGCGATCTGGTAACAGTCTTCCTGCATCTTGGGGCGGGACCGTGGACGACATCTCGAT
Organism: uncultured Acetobacteraceae bacterium; assembly: GCA_964244615.1. Lineage (GTDB taxonomy): Bacteria > Pseudomonadota > Alphaproteobacteria > Acetobacterales > Acetobacteraceae > BOG-908. Next base: position 1,475 of record CAXTJP010000116.1, on the reverse strand, counting down.
AGCCAGCAAGCGCCTGCCCTCGCTGCCGCACAGCGCGCGCGACCCGGCCACGTTGCAGGCCCGCATCGTCGAAAAACTGACCTACGAGGTCGGCCGCACGCCGCAGCAGGCCACCCAGCGCGACTGGTTCGTAGCCGCTGCCCACACCATCCGCGATTTCACCGTGGAGTGCTGGCTCAAATCCGGCCAGCCCGGGCCTGCCGGCGCCCGGCGTGTCTATTATTTGTCGCTGGAGTTCCTGATCGGCCGGCTGATGTTCGACACGGCCGGCAACCTCGGCCTGCTCGAGCCGCTGCGGGAGGCGCTCGCCTCGCTCGGCGCCGACATCGAGATGCTGCGCGAACAGGAGCCGGACGCGGCGCTGGGCAATGGCGGCCTCGGCCGGCTGGCCGCCTGCTTCATGGAAAGCATGGCCACCCTGCGCATCCCGGCCTACGGCTACGGCATACGCTACGAGCACGGGCTGTTCCGCCAGGAGATCGCCGGCGGCGTGCAGCACGAATTGCCGGAGGACTGGCTTTCCGTCGGCAACCCGTGGGAGTTCGTGCGGCCGCAGGTGGCATACCCGATCGGCTTCGGCGGCTCGGTCACTGCCAGGGTCGACGCCCAGGGCCGCCCGGAGTTCGACGCCCACGGCCGCGCCGCCTATGCCTGGCACCCGGCGGAGATCATGTCCGCGGTGGCCTACGACACGCCGGTGGTGGGAGCGGGCGGCGACCATGCCAACACGTTGCGGCTGTGGTCCGCCCGGGCCACCGAGCCGCTGCATCTGGAGAAATTCAACCGCGGCGACCACGTGGGCGCGCTGCGCGACCGGGTCCGCACGGAAGCCGTCTCGCGCATCCTCTACCCGGGCGACGAGTCGGAGGCCGGGCAGGAGCTGCGCCTGCGCCAGGAGTTCTTCTTCGCCTCCGCCTCGCTGCAGGACCTCGTCGGCCGCCACCTCGACGAGCACGGCCGGCTGACCAACCTGGCCGAGCATGCGGCCATCCAGCTCAACGACACCCACCCGGCCATCGCGATTGCCGAGCTGATGCGCCTGCTGGTCGACGAGCACGGCATCGACTGGCGCGACGCGAGGCGGATCACCACCGCCACCTTCAGCTACACCAACCACACCCTGCTGCCGGAGGCGCTGGAGACCTGGCCGGTGCCGCTGCTGGAACGCCTGCTGCCGCGCCACATGCAGATCATCTACATGCTGAACGCCGGCCACCTCGAACGCGCGCGGCGCGACCACAACGCGACCGACGGCCAGCTCGCCAGCCTCTCGATGATCGACGAGACGCATGGACGCAGGCTGCGCATGGGGCACCTGGCTTTTCTCGGCAGCCACGCGGTCAACGGCGTCTCCGCCCTGCACACCGAGCTGATGCGGCAGACCGTGTTCGCCGACCTGCACCACCTCTACCCGGAGCGGATCAGCAACAAGACCAACGGCATCACCTTCCGCCGCTGGCTGCACCGCGCCAACC
>CAXTJP010000115.1:0-8109 GCA_964244615.1 uncultured Acetobacteraceae bacterium | reverse complement strand
CGTGGCGTCGCTCCGGCAGGCTGCGCAGCCGTGTCGCGAGCTCGGCGGCGGTGGCCAGCCGTCGGGCCGGATCGCCGGCGGCCGCCAGGGCGATGTCCTGGCGCAGCAGCGGGTCGGGCACGTGCTCCTCCCAGCCGGGAGCGAGCGCGCGGCGCAGGTCGCCGGCGATCAGCTGGTAGAGCATGACCCCGAGCGCGAAGATGTCGGCCTGCACGGTGGGTACGCCGCCGCCGGCCAGCTCCGGCGCCTGATAGGTCTGCGTGCCGGTGCCGCCGCTGTCGCCGGCGAGGTCGGGATCGAGGCGGGTGATGCCGAACGCGTCCAGCCGCGTCTGGTCCAGCGCCCGGCCGCTGCCGAAATCGGTCAGGACGATGCCCGGCCGGCCGCGCTGGTCCAGGCGCATCAGCACGTTGGCCGGCTTGAGGTCCTTGTGCAGCACGCCCATCGCATGGGCGGCGGCCAGCGCGTCGGCGATCTGCGCCACGAGGTCGAGGCGCAGGTCGAGGTCGAGTGCGGCGACGCCACCGCTCGATGCGGCCCACTCGGCCAGGTTGCCGAGCTCGCTCCACGCCGTCTCGACGAAGTAGGGCGGCTGTTCGAGGTTCCAGTCCAGCACCCGGACGATGTCCTCGCGCCGGCCTAGCGCCTCGCGCAGCAGCCGCCCGAGCGTGATCTCGCGCCGCAGCGCGCCGATGCCGGCGGCATCGCGGGCGAACTTGACCACCCTGAACTGCCCGGTGGTGGCGTGCTCGATCAGCCAGACATCGCCGTAGCCGCCGGTGCCGAGCCGCCGCGCCAGCGCCCAGCCGGCGCGCCCCGGCACGGTGTCGCCCGGCACCAAGTCCATCGATGCCGGCAGCGGCGCCGGGCTGCCGGACGCCTGCTCCACCCGTACCGGTACCGCGAACCGGTAGCCGTAGCCGTGCACGGTCAGCACGATGGCGTGCCCGTCATCGCCGAGAGCCCGCCGCAGGCGGGCCACGCATTTGGTCAGCGACGCGTCGGAGACGTCGCGCCCGGTCCACAGCGCGGCCACGATCTCGCCCTTGGTGACCACCTCGCCGGCATTGGCCAGCAACAGCGCCAGCAGTTCCAGCGGCCGACGTTCCAGCTCGACCGGCTGGCCGTCCTGGGTGAGCACCAGGCTTGCCTCGTCGAAGCACGCCTGGCCGAAATACCAACGCCAGGGTGGCCGCTCGAGCGACCGGAAGGGAACTGCGCGCATGTGCGGTGGAGAGATAAAGCTATTTTTACTGCGCGCCGAGTCTGTTTTTGAAACAAACGGGAAGAGCGTTCACGCGGAACGGGACAGCGCCACGGGCTCGGTGCGCAGGCGCTTGACCATCAGCTTGTTCAGCGCGTGCAGGTAGGCGCGGGCCGAGGCGACGATGGTGTCGGTGTCCGCCCCCTGGCCGTCGACCATCTTGCCGTCTTCCGTCAGGCGCACCGTGGTCTTGGCCTGGGCATCGGTGCCCTCGGTCACCGCACCGACGGAGAACAGGACCAGGGCCGCCTCGTGCGGGAAAATCGCGCGTATGGCGCGAAAGGTGGCGTCCACCGGCCCGTCCCCGGTCTCGGCGGCGCTGCTGCGGACGCCATCGACCTCGAGCACCAGCTCGGCGCGGGCCGGCCCGCGTGAGCCGGCCTGCACGTCGAGCGAGACGAAGCGGATACGCTCGTGGTCGCGCACCACCTCGTCGTCCACCAGCGCCACGATGTCCTCGTCGTAGACGATCTTCTTTCGGTCGGCGATGTCCTTGAAGCGGCGGAACGCGTCGTTCAGCGCGTTGTCGCCGAGCTCGCCGTAGCCGAGCGTCGCCAGCTTGTCGCGGAACGCGGCGCGGCCGGAATGCTTGCCCATGACCAGGCTGGTCTTGCTCCAGCCGACGCTCTCGGGCGTCATGATCTCGTAGGTCTGCGCGTTCTTCAGCATGCCATCCTGGTGGATGCCGCTCTCATGCGCGAAGGCGTTGCGGCCGACGATGGCCTTGTTGGGCTGCACGTCGAAGCCGGTGATGGTGGAGAGCAGGCGCGAGGTGCGCAGGATCCTCTCCGACGCGATGCCGGTGCGCAGCGGCACCGCATCCTGGCGCGTGCGCAGCGCCATGGTGATCTCCTCGAGCGCCGCGTTGCCGGCACGCTCGCCGATGCCGTTGATGGTGCACTCCACCTGGCGCGCGCCGGCGCGCAGGGCCGCCACGGTGTTGGCGACCGCCAGGCCGAGGTCGTTGTGGTTGTGGGCGGAGAACACCACCGTGTCGGCGCCGGGCACGCGCTGCCGCAGGTCGAGGAAGATGCGCGTGAGGTCCTCGGGCAGGGCGTAGCCGACGGTGTCGGGGACGTTGATGGTGGTGGCCCCTGCCCTGATCGCCGCTTCCACGCAGCGCGCCAGGAAATCGGGCTCGGTGCGGCTGCCATCCTCGGCCGACCACTCGATGTCGGCCACGAAGCTGCGGGCCAGCGTGACCGAGGCGGTGACCGCCTCGAGCACCGCATCGGGCGTCATCTTCAGCTTGTATTTCATGTGCAGCGGCGAGGTGCTGATGAAGGTGTGGATCCGCGGCCGCTCGGCGTCGCGCACCGCCTCGGCGGCACGGACGATGTCGCCGGGTGCCGAGCGGGCCAGGCCGCAGATCACCGGCCCGCGCACCGCGCGGGCGATCGCCTGCACGCTGTCGAAATCGCCGGGGGACGCGATCGGGAAGCCCGCCTCGATCACGTCGGCGCCGAGCTCCGCCAGGGCGTGCGCCAGACGCAGCTTCTCGGTCAGGTTCATCGAGAAGCCGGGCGATTGCTCGCCGTCGCGCAACGTGGTGTCGAAGACGATGACGCGATCCGGCGCCAGCGCGCCGAAGCTCGGGTGGTTGATCGTCGATACAGGGTTCATGGCTCACATCCTCGGCGGCGGTTCGATGTCTGATCACCCCCTGAACGAACCGGTCGCGATCGACCGGCACACCGCTCAGGGGACGATAAGTCGAACCAGGCCGGAGGGGGCGCACCAGGAGGGGTCGCACACGGCGCGCGCGCTGCGCGTCTGGAAACCGGAAGGGTGCGCGACGCGGAGCATCAGGCCAGTGTAGCCGAGCGGCAGGCGACAGACAAGAAACGGGTAAGTCCTCCGGCCGGCGGGACGAGCCCGGCGGCCGGAGGCCCGAACGCGAAGCCTACTTCTTCGGCGCGTCCGGCGCGGGTGCGGCGGCGTCGGGTGCTGCACTCGTGTCGGTCTTCTTGGCCGTGTGGTGGTGCGTGGTGTGCTTCTTGTGATGCGTGGTCTTCTTGGGCGCCATCGTGCCCGCGTCCGGAGCCGGCGCGCTGGCGTCGGGGGTAGCCGGGGCAGGATCGGCGGTCTGGGCAAAGGCGGGCGCGGCGATCAGAGCGGCGGCAACAAGGGCGGCGCTCATCAGGGGGAGCTTCATCGGGTCTCCATACTTCTCGAACAGGGGGATTGCGGGGTCGCGTCCGCCACACACGCAGCCGGGGCAGCATGTCTGAAACGCACGCCCCTATGGCCACGAAAACACTGAGTCGTCAGCTTTTTTTTCCGTAATGATAGACCGGGCCTCAATTCCGGGCGCGATCCACCAGCGCGTTCTTGGCGATCCAGGGCATCATGCCGCGCAGGCGCTCGCCCACCCGCTCGATCGGATGCTCGGCGTTGCGGCGGCGCGTCGCCCGGAAACTGGCCTGGTTCACGCGGTTCTCCAGGATCCAGTCACGCGTGAAGCGGCCGGACTGGATATCCTCCAGCACGCGCTTCATCTCGGCCTTGGTCTCGGCGGTGATGATGCGCGGCCCGGTGACATATTCGCCATATTCGGCGGTGTTGCTGATGGAATAGTTCATGTTCGCGATGCCGCCCTCGTAGATCAGGTCCACGATCAGCTTCACCTCGTGCAGGCACTCGAAATACGCCATCTCCGGCGCGTATCCCGCCTCCGTCAACGTCTCGAACCCTGCCTTGATCAGTTCGACCAGGCCGCCGCACAGCACCGCCTGCTCGCCGAACAAATCGGTCTCGCATTCCTCCTTGAAGGTGGTCTCGATGATGCCGGCGCGCCCGCCGCCGATCGCGCTCGCGTAGCTGAGCGCGATCTCCAGCGCGTTGCCGGACGGGTTCTGCTCGACCGCGACCAGGCACGGCACGCCGCCGCCGCGCTCGTACTCCGAACGCACGGTGTGGCCGGGGCCTTTCGGCGCAATCATGAACACGTCGATGTCGGGACGCGGGTCGATCAGGTTGAAGTGGATGTTCAGCCCGTGCGCGAAGGCGAGCGCCGTGCCCTCACGCATGTTGGGGCCGAGGTGGTCCCGATACAGCTCCCCCTGCCCCTCGTCGGGCGTCAGCACCATGACCACGTCGGCCCAGGCCGCGGCGGCGGACGGGTCCATCACCCGCAAGCCCGCGCCCTCCGCCTTGGCCACGCCCGCCGATCCCTGACGCAGCCCGACGGCCACCTCCTTGACGCCGCTATCGGCCAGGTTGCGGGCGTGGGCATGCCCCTGGCTGCCGTAGCCGATGACGGCGACGCGCCTCGACTTGACCAGGTTAACGTCGGCGTCGCGGTCGTAGTAAACGCGCATGGTTTTTCCTTGTAGAAGGGTCGGCCCTGGCCAGTCCGGCATCGGCTGCCGCACCTCGACTGGCCTCTTTCGAAGTCCGCGATCAGTGCAGAATTTTCAGGGCGACGGCGAGCACGACCCCAAGCACCGACGCCAGCATCCCTTTCAGCAAGCCGATCTCGCCTCGAACGGGCGCAAACTCGGCCTTGGTCTCGCCCCTGAAGATGGCGAACTCACCCCTCAACCCGACGATCTCCGATCTCAGGCCGGCAAATTGGTTTCCGTAGCCGGCCAGCTTCTCGGCAGCCTTGCCGGCCTTTGATTCGCTGGCACCCGCCTCGATAAGGGCATCGCGGCGGAAACCTAGTTGCACCACCATGTTCAGCCCTCCCCCAGGTCAGAATAACACGACGCCTGCAAGGCTCTCATAGACGATGAAGGGTTCAGAGCGTCTCCGTCCCCCGCGCGATGGCCGCGATCCCGGTGCGCGACACCTCCGCCAGGCCGATCGGCCGCATCAGCTCGATGAAGGCGTCGATCTTGTCGGCGGCGCCGGTCAGCTCGAACACGAAGCTGCCCGTCGTGGTGTCCACCACGCGGGCCCGAAAGGCGTCGCCGATGCGCAGCGACTCCGAACGGTCCTCGCCGCCGGCCACCACCTTTACTAGCGCCATCTCGCGCGCCACGTGCGGGCCCTGCCTGGTCAGGTCGGCCACGCGATGCACCGGCACCAGACGGTCGAGCTGCGCCTTGATCTGGTCGATCACCATCTCGGTGCCCGAGGTCACCACGTTGATCCGGCTGCGGCCGCCATCGTCGTCCACCGCCGCCACGGTCAGGCTGTCGATGTTGTAGCCGCGGCCGGAGAACAGGCCGATCACGCGCGCGAGCACGCCGGACTCGTTGTCCACCAGCACCGAAATCGTGGCGCTGCGCAGGCTGCCGTTGCGGACCGCCCGGGCCTCGCGGTCCTCCGAATGCCCGCTCATCAGACCAGCATCATGCCTTCGTCGGTGATGCTGGCGGCGCGCCCCGCGTTTTCGGGCCCGAGGATCATCTCGTTATGGGCGGCGCCGGACGGGATCATCGGGTAGCAGTTCTCGTAGCGGTCCACGGCGATGTCGGCGATCACCGGACCCGGCACCGCGAGCATCTCGCGTATCACCCCGTCGAGTTCGCCGCGGTTGCGCGCGCGCAGGCCGGTCGCGTGGAAGCTTTCCGCCAGCCTGACGAAGTCGGGCAGCGCAGCGCTGTAGCTTTCCGAGTAGCGCGAGCCGTGCAGCAGCTCCTGCCACTGGCGCACCATGCCCATGTACTCGTTGTTGAGGATGAACACCTTCACCGGCAGCCGATACTGGGCGAGCGTGCCCATCTCCTGGATGTTCATCAGGATGCTGGCCTCGCCGGCGATGTCGATGACCAGGGCGTCGGGGTGCGCCACCTGCACGCCCATCGCGGCCGGCAGGCCGTAGCCCATGGTGCCCAGGCCGCCGCTGGTCATCCAGCGGTTCGGCCGCTCGAACGGGAAGTGCTGGGCCGCCCACATCTGGTGCTGGCCCACCTCGGTGGTGATGAAGGTGTCGCGCCCGCTCTCGGCACAGAGCTGCGCCAGGCGATGCACCGCGTATTGCGGCCGGATGATCGCGTCCGGCGCCGGGTCCTGGGTGAAACGCAGGCTGTCGATGGCGCGCCACCCGGTGATCTCCGTCCACCACGCGGTCAGCGCGCCGCGGTCCTGCTGTGCGGGCTCGGCGTGCCAGGCGTCGATCAGGGCGCGCAGCACGCGGGTCGCATCGCCGACGATGGGCACGTCCACCAGGACGTTCTTGTTGATGTTGGACGGGTCGATGTCGGCGTGGATCTTGAAGCTGCCGGGCGAGAACGCGTTCAGCCGCCCGGTGACGCGGTCGTCGAACCGTGCGCCGATGTTGAGCATGACGTCGCAGCCATGCATGGCGAGGTTCGCCTCGTAGGTGCCGTGCATGCCGAGCATGCCGAGGAAATGCGGGTCCGAGGCCGGAAACGCGCCCAGGCCCATCAGCGTGTTGGTGCAGGGCAGGTCGCCCAGCCGCACCAGTTCGGCCAGCAGCCGGCTCGCCTCGGGCCCCGCGTTGATCACGCCGCCGCCGGCGTAGACCACGGGACGGCGCGCCCGCTTCAGCGCCTGCACCGCCACGCGTATGGCGGCGGGATCGGGCGCCGTCACCGGACGGTAGCTGCGATGCGGCTTGCTCGACGCCGGAACGTAGGGCGCCGGCGCGATCAGGATGTCCTTGGGCAGGTCCACCACCACCGGACCCGGCCGGCCGCTGCGCGCGACGTAGAACGCGTCGTGCACCGTGCGGGCCAGATCCTCGCTGCGCTTCACCAGGTAGTTGTGCTTGGTGGCGGGGCGGGTGATGCCGGTGGTGTCGGCCTCCTGGAACGCGTCGTTGCCGATCAGGTGCGTGGGCACCTGGCCGGTCAGGCAGACCAGCGGCACGCTGTCCATCAGCGCGTCCAGCAGGCCGGTAACCGCGTTGGTGGCGCCCGGGCCGCTGGTGACCAGAACACAGCCGACACGGCCGGTGCTGCGCGCGTACCCCTCGGCCGCGTGCACCGCCGCCTGCTCGTGGCGCACCAGGATGTGGCGAATGGCGTCCTGCTGGAACAGCGCGTCGTAGATCGGCAGCACCGCGCCGCCGGGATAGCCGAAGATCGTGTCCACGCCCTGCTCGCGAAGCGCCCGCAGCAGAACCTCGGCACCGCTCGCCGTGACGGTCGCCTGGGTTTGCATGGTCGCGTCGGTCGGCTGGGCGATGGCGTTCATGGTGCGGTGTCTACGGTCAAGCCGACGCCGGGTCAACCTAGCGCGCGAACAAACGACAAGCTTTCCGACAGCATCCTTGGCGAATGTTGCTCGGAATGAACGTATGACGCAAGGAACCTATGCGTCGCGTCCTCGGCAGCAATGTGTCTGTGTCGGAACCAGGTCGCCTGGCGCTTCGTGTACTGGCCGGTGACAAGGCAGGCGCGCAGGCGGGCATCGGCCAGGCTCGCCCGACCACGGCGATAGGCGGAAAGTTCCGGCACGCCATGGGCGCGCATCGCCGGCAGCGCGGCATCGAGCCCGAGCGCCAGCAGCGCGTCCACCTCCGCCAGGGCGCCCGCCGCCAGCATGGCGTCGAACCGCACGGCGATGGCCGCGCGCAGCGCCGGCCGCGGCGGGTCCAGCAGCAGCACGCGCAGGTCCCACCCGAAATCGGCGGGCGCCTGATCCCGCCGCCAGCGGGCGAGGCCGGTGCCGGTGCCGCGCCAGACCTCCCAGGCCCGCGCAAGCCGCTGGCCGTCGGTCGGGCGCAGCCCGGCGGCGGTCTCCGGATCGGCCTCCACCAGCAAAGCGTGCAGCGACGCCGCACCCCGCTCGGCCAGCAGCGCGCGTGCCTCCGCCCGCGCCTCGGGCCCCGGGTCCGGCAGTTGGGCCAGCCCACCGGCCAGCGACGCCAGGTAGAGGCCGGTGCCCCCGCACAGGATCGGCACGCGGCCGGCCATGTCGGCCGCCCGCAT
>CAXTJP010000114.1:0-8148 GCA_964244615.1 uncultured Acetobacteraceae bacterium | reverse complement strand
GCCGGCGCCCGAGGCGCGCGACGGCCTGCGCGTGCTGCCCGGCAGCGGCGGCCTGGTCGCCAGCGGCGTCGGCAAGACCTACAAGAAGCGCCCGGTCGTCAGGAACGTCTCCGTCCAAGTGCGGCGCGGCGAGGCGGTGGGGCTGCTCGGCCCGAACGGCGCCGGCAAGACCACCACCTTCTACATGATCGTGGGCCTGGTGCGGCCCGACACCGGCACCATCACGCTCGACGGCAGCGACATCACTCTGCACCCGATGTACCGGCGCGCCCGCATGGGCATCGGCTACCTGCCGCAGGAGGCCAGCGTGTTCCGCGGCCTCAACGTCGAGCAGAACATCATGGCCGCGCTCGAGGTGATCGAGCCCGACCCCGACATTCGCGACCAGTCCTGCGACGAGCTGCTGGCCGAGTTCGGCATCGGCCACCTGCGCCGCACCCCGGCCCTCGCCCTCTCCGGCGGCGAGCGAAGGCGCGTGGAGATCGCCCGGGCACTCGCCACCCGTCCGAGCTACATCCTGCTCGACGAACCGCTGGCCGGCATCGACCCGATCGCGGTCGGCGAAATCCGCGACCTGGTGCGCCACCTCAAGGATCGCGGCCTGGGCGTGCTGATCACCGACCACAACGTGCGCGAAACGCTGGAGATCATCGACCGCGCCTACATCATGCATGACGGCCAGGTGCTGATGGAGGGCGCGCCCAAGGAGGTGGTTGCCCACGCGGACGTACGCCGCGTGTACCTCGGCGAGAAGTTCTCGCTGTGACGCCGCCGAGAGAGCGCCGGGCGGGCTACTGAGGCCCGATCTGCTGCAGCTCGATCGCGCGCGCCTGCGTCATGTCGTGCAGGCAGTAGGCGACCTCGATCGAGCGGATGGTGCCCTGCTGCGTGCCGTAGAACGCGCAATTGGCGTCCCGGTACTTCAACCAGGCCAGCTGCGCCGCCTTGAGCGACGGCATGCGCGTCTTCAGGTCGGCATCGCTCTGCAACATGCCGTTCACCGCGTGCCAGGCCTGGTTGAGCCGCTGGTCCCAAATCTTCTCGCGGGCATCGACGCAATCGGCGATGGCCAGGGTGTTGGGCTGTTCGCCGCATTTCCAGTCGTCCGGCACCCAATGCTCGGCGGCTGCGCTGCCGCACGCCATGAAGCAGATGGTGAATGCCGGGGCGGCGATAGCGATGGCTTGCTTCCTCATGAGGGTCTTCTCCGACAGGACACATGGTTCACGACCGCGCCGTAGCAGTGGGCGATTGGCTGCAGGCATGCAGCCCATCGCCCACTCTTCACGGGTTGCGATAATTGTAGATGTAGCGCTCGTAGGGCGTGGATTGATCCTTGCCGGTGCTGAGATTGGTGAAGAGATCGACCTCGATCTGGTTTCCGATCGGGGCGATGCCGATGAGGTAGTTGGAACGCCAGTCAGGCGATCCGTTTTTCGTGAGCCTCGCACGCAAGACGCTCGGCGGCCTCGACACCGGCCGACCGTGACCGCCGAGCCGGCGAGTTTCGCCAGGACCGACCGCGCCCGCTTTAGGCTTCCCCGTTAGCGTTTTCGCGCTAAGACTCGCAGGCAATGTCCCTCGGCCCCCGCCTGGAGTTCCGGCAATCGCAATCTCTCGTCATGACGCCCCAGCTGCGTCAGGCGATCAAGCTGCTGCAATTCTCCAACATGGAGGTCGCCGCCTTCGTCGAGGAGGAGCTGGAGCGCAACCCGCTGCTCGATCGTGACGAGCGGCCGGAGACCGTGGGCGAACGTCCGGCCGACGGCCTGCCCGCGCGGCCGGCTGAAGGGGCGGACAGTGCCGAACTCGTTTCGGCCGCCACCATGCCCGAGGCCGGCGACGGCCCGCTCGACCACGAGTTCGACGGCTACGAGGCGATGGGACCGGCGGACGGGATCACCATGCCGTCCTCGCTGTCCGGCAGCGGCGGCGCCCAGGGGTTCGACACCGACGACCGCAGCCTCGAGGACCTGCTTGAGGGTCGCCCCTCGCTGCGCGACCATCTGGGCGAGCAGCTCCGCCTGGGCTTCGACGACCGGGCGGACCGGCTGATCGGCGCCCACCTGATCGCGCTGCTCGAGCCCTCAGGCCGCCTCTCAGCCGACCCGGCCGAGATCGCCCGCGTGCTGGGCGTGGAGCCCGAACAGGTGGAGGCGGTGCGGGCGCGCATGATGGCGTTCGACCCGGTCGGCATGTTCGCCCGCAGCCTCGCCGAATGCCTCGCCGCCCAGCTGCGCGACCGCCAGCGCCTGGACCCCTGCATGGTCGCCCTGCTCGCCAACCTCGACCTGCTGGCCCGACGCGACATGCGTGCCCTGATGGCCGCCTGCGCGGTGGACTGGGAGGATCTGCAGCAGATGGTGACCGAACTGCGGGCGCTCGACCCCAAGCCCGGCGCCCTGTGGGACGCGGCCAGCCTGCAGCCGGTGATCCCCGACGTGCTGATGCGCGCCGCGCCGGGCGGCGACTGGCTGCTGGAGCTGAACCCCGACACCATGCCGCGCGTGCTCGTCAACGAGGCCTTCTACGCCCGCGTCAGCAAGCATGCCGAGCGTGAGGCAAAGCTGTTCCTCAGCGAGCGGCTGGCCACCGCCAACTGGCTGGTCAAGTCGCTGCACCAGCGCGCCGAGACCATCCTGAAAGTCGCAAGCGAGGTGGTGCGCCGGCAGGACGCCTTTTTCCGCCACGGCGTCAGCCATCTGCGCCCGTTGATCCTGCGCGACATCGCCGAGATGGTGGCGCTGCACGAGAGCACGATCAGCCGGGTGACCGCCAACAAGTTCATCGCCACCCCGCGCGGCATCTTCGAGCTGAAATATTTCTTCACCACGGCCATCGCCGGCGCCGGCGGCGAAAGCCACAGCGCCGAGGCCGTCCGCCACAGGATACGGGCCATGGTCGGCGCGGAGTCGGCCCACGAAATCCTGTCGGACGACGCGATCGTCGCAATCCTGCGGCGCGAGGGCATAGACATCGCCCGAAGAACGGTGGCCAAATACCGAGACGCGCTGCGCATTCCCAGCTCCGTTCAGCGCAAGCGCGAGAAAGCCGTGATGGTCTGACCGGGCTGCCGCATACCCGGCCATGCTGTCCTGATTGTCTTTCGGGGCTGGTGGAAAGGCTGTTCGCATGCAGATCAACGTCTCCGGCAAGCAGGTGGATCTGTCGGATTCGCTGCGAACCCGCGTTGCTTCCAGCCTCGACGTGATCGCGCAGAAATACTTCGACCAGGCGATGGAGGCGCACGTCACCTTCGGCCGCGCGCGCAGCTTCTTCACCTGCGACATCAACGTGCATGCCGGCCGCGGCCTGACGCTGCGGGGCGAGGGCGAAGCGGGCGACGCCAACGCCGCCTTCGACGACGCGGCCGAGCACATCGCCACCCGGCTGCGCCGCTATCGTCGGCGGGTGAACGACCACCATCGCGCGCTCGCCAGCCGCGACCGTCCCCAGACCGCGCGCGCCTACGTGCTGCGCGCCGAGCCCGACCTGGAAGCGGCACCGGCCGCCAGGGACGAGGCCGCCGCCGGAAGCCCGACCTTCGCCACCGTCATCGCCGAGACGCAGACCGAGATCGTGCGGCTGAGCGTGGGCGACGCGGTGATGCGCATGGACCTTGCCGACCAGATGGTGCTGATGTTCCGCAACAGCACGACGGGCGAGCTGAACGTGATCTACCGGCGTGGTGACGGCAACATCGGGTGGATCGATCCGGGGACGCCGGCCGACCAGCGTTGAAAACTTAAGGCAGGATCTGCTTTTTTGAAAAAAAGCAGCAAAAAACTTTTGGCACGGGCTGTCGCGGACTGCGCAAACGATGCGTTTAGATGATGAAATGCCGGGTCGACGATCGGCTTGTCAGTCTTCTGTCAGGTAGCGCTCGCGCCAGGCCGCGTTCACCGGCCCGGTCTGGCGTTCCAGACGTAGCCGTTCCGGGTTCATCACAAGCGCCTCGACGCCCAGGTGCCTGGCGATGACGGCGAGGTGGGCCTGCGGATCGGTGATCAGCTGTTCGTAGGCGATGCAGAGCGGCGTCAGCCCGTTGCGCCCGAAGAACACGTCGAACTGGCGATATTGCTCGGCAATGCCGCCGATGATCTGCTCGATCTGCTTGCGGGAGTACTCCACCTCCTCGGCCGTCTTGATCCCCTCGGTGTGCGAGGTGAAACGGCCGGTGGCAAAGGCGATCGCATGGCTGATCGCCTGCCCCAGCTTGTCGTTGCGCTCGATCAGGATGAACTTCGACCGCGCGATGACCTGATCGAGGATGCCCGCCCGGCCGAGAAGCTCGATCTGCGACGTCGCTGCCTTGATGAAGACCCTTTCCGACCGGCGAAGATGCCTGGCCAGGAACGAGAAATAAGCCTGGAACGACTCGAGGTTCAGCCGGTTCGAGTGGTTGATCACCGTGTCCCAGTTCAGATCCTCTCCCGCCACGTTGTAGTCGCCACCGGACGCCATCAGCTCGGCCAGGTAGTTCGACCCGCACCGGTTGGTGAAGCAGACGAACACGAACGATGTCTCGTCCGGCAATTCCGCTGCCGGACCTCTGATCTTGCCGAAATGCGCCTCGACCTTCTTCAGGTGCGGATTTTGTTCCAGAACCGGAAAGAACAGCTTTCGCATCAGGCAGTCGCTCCAAAGGGGCACGTCGCTGCAAGTGGCGTCGGCCCGGCGGTGAAGCGCGTCAAGACAGGCTCGGCGTTCAGGATAGTTCTTCCTCCAGCTGTCGCACGCGTTCGATGAGGAACGGATGCCCCTCGGGGCGCACCCGCAGCGCCTCCCGATAGGCTTGCAGCGCCTCCGGCTTGCGCCCTGCCCGGAACAGCAGGTTCCCAAGCGCCTGGCAGGCGCCGTAGCCGCCGCCCAGCCTGACCGCCTCCTCCTGCACCGCAACCGCCTCCGCAACCCGCTTCAGCTCGGCCAGGATGCCTGCCTTGATCTGGTGGTAGCTCGGGATAGAAGGCGACAGCCGGATCGCGGCGTCGATGGCCGGCAGGGCCTGGTCCGGTCGCCCCAGCCTGGCCAGGCAGTTCGCCCGGCGGACGTACAGCCCGTGCACCACGGCGCTGGCCTCCAGCCGCTCGCCGCAGACACGCAGGGCCGCCTCGTGGTCGAGGCCGGCCATCAGCAGGTCGATGCAGTCGATCGCGGCACCCAGCGAAGCGGACCCGGCCTGCACGTCCGGGCCCAGCTCCGCCATGGCCGCCTCGATGGAAGCCTGTCCGGCTTTCCATCGTGCGAACGCGGTCTGGATCGTCAGGTCCTGCGCCAGCCCGGGCGTGGACGACCGGTCGGTAGCGGCGCACAGCACGTCCACCGCCTCGTCCCACAACCCGCGCCGCCCGCAGCACCGTGCGAGGTCCAGGCGCCAGGCGGTGTTGCCCGGGTTGGCCAGGACCGCGGCCCGCAACTGCTCCACGCCGAAACGCTCCACCCCGATCAGCGCGTGGTCGTCCTGGTCGCGCCCCAGCACCTCCTCCGCGCTCAGCCGGAACGGAGTCTCGACCAGGCCCTGCGCCACGAGCATCTCGGCCCAGGCCACGACGTCGCCAAGCCCGGCCTTCGGGCGGTCAAGCACCACCGAGCGGCCATGGTCCGTCTCGAACGGCGCGCCCGCATGCGCGACGTAGACGAACCGTGCGTCGGCGCCCGGAAAGCGTGAGAAGAACGCCCGTTCCAGGCGTTCGGCACCCGGCCTGTCCACGTCGCGCCGCACCAGGGTGACCGGGCGTGCCGTGGCAAAGGCGCGGAAGCGTTCCGCCAGGTGCCGGAATTTGGCGGCGAACCCCGGATAGAACAGCAGGTAGTCGTCGGTGACGTGCGGCCCGACGGTCGGGAACTGGTGGTGGAAGGTGAAGCCCGAGACCCTGTCGTGCACGTAGCGGTGCCCGTCGCCGAACCGGGTCTCGAGATGATCCGGGCTGAACACCTCGAAATCCCGCTCGAACGCGCCGATGACGCTGTCGAGCGGAGAGACCAGCCAGTCGAAGAAATGGGCGACGTTGTTGCCGCTGTGGCAACGCAGCTGGAAGGCCACGTCGCAACGCTGGCCCAGGCTGATCAACTCCCGCATTGTCCCCCCGATCCTCGGTGCCCGGCGTTCAGTCCAGGCCCAGCACGCGCCGTGTCGCTTCCAGGGCCGGCTCGCGCGAAGCCTGACCCGGCGTCGCTGCCGGGTCTTGCACGGCGGGTGCCTCGCCGAGGCGGTCACGCACCAGCCGCAGCACGTCGGCTGCCACGATCGGGAACGGGAACACCTCGCCGAACCCGATCTCCCGCACCCGCTCGGCCGGCGCGCCGATATCGGGCACCAGCGGGAAGAAGCCCCAATCCACCGCCTCGGACAAGGTGTAGGAGAACGTCTCCGGCCATTCCGACAGGAACAGCGCCAGCCTTCCCGTGGCCGACGCCACCAGGCCCGGCAGCTCGGCCGGCCGGTAAGGGCCGGTGATCGTGACGTTGCCGACGGCCAGCAGCGCGTCGTCGATGTCGCTGTGGCCGATGACGCGGAACCGCAGGTCCGGATGCTCGAGCACCGCCAGCCGCGCCATCTCCAGCAGCTTGCGCGATCCCTTGTGGAGGCCGAGCGCACCGAACAGCACCACCTCGCCATCGCTTCCGCCCCGGGTGGCGACCGGATGCCGGGTGCCGGGCGAGGGATGCGGCACGGCTTGCACCGCCAGTCCCGGCAGACCCCGGCGCAGGGTGGATGCCGTGTCGAGCGAGGGCGCAACTACCTGGGTGAAGCGGCCCAGCAGGCCGGCGAACAGTGCCCGGTGCCTGGCCGGGGCGAGCGCCGTCAGCCGCGACAGCTCATGCGAGCCGCCGACCGCCACGCAGCGGCCGCACACCGCCGTAGGCGCCAGGCGGCAGAACTGGCCGACCGCGTTGATCATCGTCACCCTGGGACAGAGCGCATAGAAATCATGGGCGTAGAACACCGAGCGACGCCCGGCGATCAGCCCGGCCAGCGCCTCGAGGAACGCCTCCGGATAGCCCAGGACCTGGTGCACCACCACCAGCACCGGGTCGGCCGCGGACAGCATCGCGAGCAGCGCGTCCACCTCGTCCGGCGCGAACACGGCCTGCAGCGACGGGTGTGAGGCGGCGAGCACCATGAACCCGTCCTCGCGGCAGGTCAGGTCGAGCTTCTCGGCGCCGCCATACCCCACCGTCGCCTCGATGTCGGCGATCGCGCGTGCGGTGCCGCCGCCCAGGCTGTGCCGGATGACCAGCACGTAGCGCTGCCCGCCGGCGGAGACGCGCCGCAGCCTGGCCTGGTCCAGCCCCCAGCGCCCCCTGCGCAGGGCGTCCTGCCGCTCCGCCTCCATGACGACCGGCGTGTACTCTGGAAACCGATGCTCCAGCAGCTTGAGGTTGGTGGCCAGCAACCCCGCCTTCTCGCCCGAAAACGAGATGCTCTCGTGATGCAGCACCAGCACGCCCGCGGCGGCGACGCTGCGGTAGCCGAGATCGGCGGCCCGGTTGCAGAAATCGTTCTCCTCGCCGTAGCCGCGGCCGAACGCCTCGTCCAGCCTGCCCACCTGCAGCAGCACGTCCCGGCGGATCAGCATGCAGAAGCCGTGGCCGGTCGGCACGTCCAGGGCCAGGCCGGCGTTGCACTGCAGCGCCAGCGCCGCCAGTTCGGACCAGCCGATGTCGCCCAGCGACTCTGCCCGAAGCGTCACGTGCGGGTAGGTGAAGATCGTGGCGTTGTTGGACAGCGCGGTCACGGTGCCGATGTCGGCGGCGGCATGCGCCACACGCCAGAGCTCGTCCAGCCCGCCGGCGAAGAGTTCGGTGTCGGCGTTGAGCAGGACGACGTCGCCTTCGTCGCAGACCGAGAGCGCGCGGTTGACCGAGCGCACGAAGCCCATGTTCGCCTGGTTCGTCAGCAGTTGCAGGTCCGGCACGCGGGCGTAGCGCCGGAGCATGGGCGCCATCTCCACCTCCGGCGAGCAGTCGTCGACGACGACGACACGGTCCCCGGGCGCGCGTGCGGCCAGCACCGAATCGATGCACGCCCGGGTCAGCGCGACGCCGCGATAGACCGGGATGACGACGCTCAGCCGGGTTCCGTCCCGCGCCGGAACCGCGGCGGGCTGGCGGCCGAACACCTGGCGTTCGGCGCTGCGCGCACCC
>CAXTJP010000113.1:0-8257 GCA_964244615.1 uncultured Acetobacteraceae bacterium | reverse complement strand
CTCGGCGCCGAACGCCTTGACCGACGCGTTGCAGGTGATGGCGTCGGCCAGCGCGCCGGATACACGGGTGTCCCAGGCGTTGGACAGCTGCGCCGCCGGCGCCACCCAGGCGACCGACAGCCATACGGTCAGCACCAGGTAGGCCGCGCTGCCCGCGGCGATGGCGAGACCCATCGCCGGCCAATGCGCGCCGAGCAGCAGCGAGGCGCCGACGAGCACGGTGACGTTCGGCACGACGGAGAAGACGATCACGTCGTTGAGCGAATCGACCGCGCCCGCGCCGCGCAGCACCTGGCGCACCACCGCCCCCGAGAAGCTCTCGGCGTGCCACGAGGCGGAGAAGCGCTGGACGCGGGCGAACGCCTCCGCCTTCACGTCGCGCATCATGCGCAGCGTCAGGCGCACGATGCCCCACAGCGCCACCTGCCGTATGCCCAGCATGAACACGCCGAGCGCCGCCACCCAGGCCACCGCGCGTATCGCGGCCGAAGCCTGGCCCGCGCCGACCGCGTCGACGAGGCGTCCGGCGAAGACCGGCGTCGCGACGTCGGCGAGGGTTGCGACGATCATGCCGGACAGCACCAGGCTCGCCAGGATGGCCTGGCGGCGCCACAACGCGAACAGGAACAGGAGGACGGTCTTCATGCGATCATGGATGGAACGGGGGGAGACCGCCTATAGCCCCGAACCGGCCCGCGGACGACCCCGGCGCCCGCACCCTGGCGCAGAGCCGGGAGAGCGTTAGACTGGCCGCCACCGGAGGCTGACCGAGGTTCCTGGCCGGGATGGCCGGTTGTGGCAGGAGAAGCAGAATGGCCCAGCGTCCGATCTGGCGTGGACACCTCAGGCTGGCGCTCGTCTCCTGCCCGATCGCGCTCTACAGCGCCAACCACGATCGCGGGTCGCTCCACTTCAACCTGATCAACCCGAAGACCGGCAACCGGATCAAGATGATCACCCAGGACGCGGAGACGGGCGACACGCTGTCGCGCGGCGAGCTGGTCAAGGGCTACGAGTACAAGAAGAGCAGCTACCTGATTCTCGACGACGAGGATTTCGAGAGCGCACGCATCGAGAGCTCCACCACCGTCAAGATCGAGAAGTTCGTGGACGCCCAATCCATCGACCCGATCTACTACGACGCCAGCTACTATGTCGGCCCGGACGGCGACGCCGGGCAGGACGTCTACCTCGTGCTGCGCGACGCGATCGCCGCCACCGGCAAGGTCGCCCTGGCGCGCTGCGTCATCGCCAGGCGGGAGCACCCGATCGCCATCATGCCCATGGGCCCCGGCCTGGTGGCGCACACGCTGCACGAGGAGCGCGACCTGAACGACTACGGCAGCCTGTTCGACGCGCTGCCCGACGCCAAGCCCGACCCGGACATGATCCAGCTCGCCACCCAGCTGATCGACCGGCAGACCGGCAAATACGACCCGGCCGACGTGGAGGACCGTTACGAGACGCGGCTGCGCGCCGTGATCGAGGCCAAGCTGAAGGGCGAGGGCATCGAGCCGGAGGACGAGGAGGAGCCGGACCGCAGCAACGTCGTGGATCTGATGGCGGCGCTGAAGAAGAGCCTGGGCCAGACGACGGACGCCAAACCCGCACCGAAGGCCGCTGCGGCAAAGGCCAAACCGCCGGCGAAGGCCGCCCCGGCGCCGAAGGCAAAGGCGGCGGCCAAGGCGCCGCCGGCCCCGGCCAAGCCCTCAACCCGCAAGCGGGCCTGACGCGTCTTCGGCCTGCCAGCGTTTCAGCCGCACCTGCCGGTCGTCCTCGAGGCAGACCTCGCAGTAGATCGCGTGCGTCTGGGCATGGTGCCCCATCTCGCTATCGCCCACGCCGCATTCCGGGCACTGGTAGTGCCACAGGGCAACGTTCGTCTGCTTGGTGGTGGTCGACATTGCTTGGCTCCCGGATGCGGGCGAGGACTCGACGCGGCCATTGTATGGGTGTTGTGGCCGCCCTCGCCAGGCTGTCCCGTTCACGATCGGATTCCCTGCCGCTTGCGGCGCGTGCCAGGCAGCGTACGGGCGGCATCCGCTTCGTCCTGCAGCATGGCCTGCGGATGTCGATGTCGACATAGTGGCCGGGAAACGTGGACCCGCCAACGGAGGAACGGCCGTGGACAAGCTCTCGACCTACCAGGGCAAGCGCGACTTCACGAAGACGGCGGAGCCGCGTGGCGCCACCGCCGCGCCGACATCGGAACGGCTGCGCTTCGTCATCCAGAAGCACGACGCGACCCGGCTGCACTACGATCTGCGCCTCGAACTCGACGGGGTGTTCAAGTCCTGGGCCGTCGCGCGCGGCCCCTCCCTCGACCCGCACGACAAGCGGCTGGCCGTGGAGGTGGAGGACCACCCGCTCGACTACGGCGATTTCGAGGGCACCATCCCGAAGGGCCAGTACGGCGGCGGCACGGTCCAGCTCTGGGACCGGGGCATCTGGTCGCCGCAGGGCATGACGGCCGAGGAGGGGCTGGCCAAGGGCGACCTGAAATTCACGCTGGAGGGCGAGCACCTGCACGGCAGCTGGGTGCTGGTGCGGATGAAGGCGTGGTCCGGCAAGCGGGTGAACTGGCTGCTGATCAAGCACCGCGACGAGCACGCGAGCGAGGGCGACGCCGACGCGCTCCTCGCCGGCGACAGATCGGTCGCCTCCGGCCGCACGATGGCCGACATCGCGGCCGGGCGCGGTCCGGCGCCCAAACCGTTCATGGCGATGGCCGCCGCCATGAAGGTGGCGCCCGACGCGGTGTGGGACAGCACGCATGGGCTGGCGCCGACCGAGCGCGCCAGACGCCGCGCGCCCAGGACGGCCAGACCGAAGCCTGCCGCGATGCCGGACTTCATCGAGCCGCAGCTCTGCCGCTCGGTCGAGCGCCCGTCCGGCGAGAAAGGCTGGGTGCACGAGATCAAGTTCGACGGCTACCGCGTCCAGGCGCGCATCGAGGGCGGCACGGCGGTGGTGCGCACCCGCCGTGGGCTGGACTGGACGGAGCGCTTCCAGGCAATCGCCGATGCCTGCCGCAAGCTGCCGGACGGCATCGTGGACGGCGAGGTCGTGGCGCTGGGCGAGGACGGGGCGCCCGACTTCGCGGCCCTGCAGGCGGCGCTGTCCGACGGCCGCAGCGACCAGCTGGTGTTCTTCGCCTTCGACCTGCTCTACGCGGGCGGCGAGGACCTGCGCGCGCTGCCCCTGTCGGCCCGCAAGCAGCGGCTGCAGGCGTTCCTGGACAGGGTGAAGCCCGGCCCGCTGCTGCGCTACGTGGACCATTTCGACACCGGCGGCGACGCGGTGCTGCTGTCGGCCTGCCGCCTCTCGCTCGAGGGCATCGTCTCCAAGCGTGCGGACGCGCCCTACGTGTCCGGCCGCAGCGAGACCTGGACCAAGGCCAAATGCAGGGCCGGGCACGAGATGGTGGTGGGCGCCTGGACCGAGACGGGCGGCCGGTTCCGCTCGCTGATCGTCGGCGTGCACCGCGATGGCAGGCTGGTGCATGTGGGCCGCGTGGGCACCGGTTTCGGCCGCGACAAGGTGGACCGCCTGATGCCGCGCCTGCTGGCGGCCGCCGCCGACCGCAGCCCGTTCGCCGGCCCGGGCGCGCCCCGCCCGGCGCGCGACATCCATTGGCTGAAGCCGGACCTGGTGGCGGAGGTGGAGTTCGCCGGGTGGACCGAGGGTGGCATGGTCCGGCAGGGCGCGTTCAAGGGCCTGCGCGAGGACAAGCCGGCGGCCGAGGTGGAGGCGGAGGTTCCCGCGCCGGCGGCCGGCACCAAGCTCGCCACCCCCGCACCGTCCAGACGGGCGGCGAGCGCCACGGCCAGGCCCGGCGCCGTCATGGGCGTGCCGATCTCGCGGCCCGACAAGGTGATGTGGCCGGAGGCGGGCGGCGACGGCACCCCGGTGACCAAGCTGGACCTCGCCCGCTACTACGAGGCGGTGGGGCCCTGGATGCTGGCGCACCTCAAGGGCCGCCCCTGCTCCATCATACGCGCGCCGGACGGGTTCCAGGGCGAGACGTTCTTCCAGCGACACGCGATGACGGGATCGTCCAGCCTGCTGGCCCTCGTCACCCTCTCGGGCGACCGGAAGCCCTACCTCGAGATCGACCGCGTGGAGGGGCTCGCCGCCGTGGCGCAGGTGGCCGCCCTGGAACTGCACCCGTGGAACTGCCAGCCGTTCCACCCGGACGTGCCGGGCCGCCTGGTGTTCGACCTCGATCCCGGCCCCGACGTCGCGTTCGACGCCGTCATCAAGGCGGCCCACGAAGCACGCGAGCGGCTGTCGCAACTCGGCCTGGAAAGCTTCTGCAAGACCACCGGCGGCCGCGGCCTGCACGTGGTCACGCCGCTGGCCACGTCGAAGGCGAACCCGGACTGGGCAGCGGCCAAGACCTTCGCCCACCAGGTCTGCCAGGCGATGGCGAAGGACGCGCCCGACCGCTACGTCGTCAACATGGCCAAGAAGCTGCGGACCGGCCGCATCTACCTCGACTACTTGCGCAACGACAGGCTGGCGACCGCGGTCGCACCGCTGTCGCCGCGCGCGCGGCCCGGCGCCACCGTCTCGATGCCGGTCACCTGGGCACAGGTGAAGGCCGGGCTGGACCCGCAACGCTACACGCTGCGCAGCGTGCCGGGGCTGCTGGCCAGGACCAAGGCGTGGGCGGGGTATTGCGACGCCGAACGGCCGCTGGCCGAGGCGATCAGGCGGCTCAGGTGATCCCGAGCCGTGCCCGAGACCCATCCACGCACGCCGGACGGCCGCACCGTCGTGCGCGGGCGGCTGTGGCGCCTGGCGGATCCGTCGCTTGAGCGGGATGCGTTGTCCTTGAGTCGGCGCAGCCGGGCGGCGCGTCGGGCACCTCGCTTGCGTGGATCAGGGTGCGGCGCCGTATTGCGAGACCACCGCCATCTGCGTCGCGTCCACGCCGTGGGCGGGCTCGATCGACATCGGGTAGCTGCCCCACCACGGGCCGCCCGCCCAGTAGGTGAACGCCTCGATCCCGGCCGACTGCATGGCGCTCAGGCCGTTGGCGAGTTCGGTGTTCCAGTTCGGGTCGTCGTTGCCGACGCCGACTTCCCCGATCATGCAGGCGACGCCCTTCGACGCGCACCAGCCGGTGAACACGCCGACCCGTTGCGCGATGGTGTTGACCGTCACGCCGTAGGAGGCCTCGGTGTTCCAGTCGAAATGCGATCCGCTGCTGTCCCGGTCGCCATAGACATGCGCCTCGTAGACCAGGTTGCCGGCGCTGTCGGCGATGGACAGGTTCTGGTTGTAGGTCGTCCAGGCGCCGGCGGAGGCGTAGAAATCGCCTTCCACGTAAAGCTTCGTGGCGGTGTCCACCGTGCGGATAGCGTCGACGGCGGCTTGGGCGGCCTGCGGCCACGCGGCCGCGTTCGGCATACCGTTCGGCTCGTTCATGATGTCGTAACCGCCGAGCCCCGGCACCGGTTTGAGATCGCTGGCGAGCCGCTTCCAGAAGCTGGCGTACATCGCATTTGTCAGCGTGCCGTCGCCGAGCTTGTGGCCGCCATAGCCGCCGTAATCGTGTACGTCGACGACGACCGTCATGTGGTTCCGGTGCGCCTGCCTGAGCGCCGTCTTGATGAGCTTGACGTAGGCGCTGCTGAACGCGGCGCTCGGCGGCGAAGCGAACAGGCCTGGTTGTATGCGCTCCCAGAGCACCGGAAGGCGCACGAGGTTGACGCCCTTGCCGTGATAGTAGGCGAACTCCGCCGCGGTCGGCACGGTGTAGTCGGTGCCGAACGTGCCCGGCACGCTGCCGAACTCCATGCAGGAAAGGTTCACGCCAGCCTGCATGGCACTCGCCCGGGCCGTGGCGAGTGGGCTCATCACCGGCGTCCACGCGATGGCGGCGAGGGCTACGACGCGGTTCATGGCCATCGCGGTTCTCCGTTCGACAGGCGGCCCGGTCTGGGGGCGTCGGCTCAATAAGGGTCGGGTCGGCCGGCCGGTCAACCTCAAGTTGCATGACTTGGCTCGTTGATCGTGCTCGACGTGACCAGGCCCGGCATGGACGGCTGGTCGGTGCTGGCGGCCAACCCCGAACTCGCCGGTGTAGGCGTCCCTACGCCCAAGCCGGCGCAGCTTGCGTCCCGGTGTTCACGTAGCGGCGCCCCGCACCGCTGGCCGTGTTCACGTAGCTCGAACCCGGCACGGCGTACCCCGCCCCGGTACCACTCGCGCCGTTCACCGGTGCCGCAGCGCCGAACAGATCCACCACGCCGTACGGCCCCACCCAGCAGCCGTGCAGGCCATCCCAGACCCTCAGCGCACAGGCGGGAAAGCCGTGCCCGGCCGTCAGCGTCACCGCCTGGGCGGGGGCCGCCGCGCCGTCGATGACCGGGATCGTGTCGATGGCGCCCTCGATCACGTTGCCCGCGTCGATGCCTTGGCCCAGCACGCAGAAGCCGCTGGTCGGCAGCAGCGTCGGCAGGCCGCCCTGCTCGCCGATGTTGCTCACCTTCACCCGGATCACGCTGCTGAACAGCCAGGCCAGGCTGAGGCTCGCTGACATGGGGCGCGCCGTCTGCCCCCCCACCGCGGTGCCGGGATAGGCGGCGATGGTGGATTTCGGCAGCCCGCCCATGTTCACCAGCGTGCCGTCCAGGTGGATGTCCGCGCACGGGTAGGTGGCGCTGCTGGCGTTGCCGATGATGACCGCGTTGCCCAGGCTGTTCGGGTAGGCGTTCGGGATCCTGATGTTGTTCTGCTCGAAGAACGCCCGAAAGCCGAAGCGCACGCCCTGCGTTTCGTTGATCAGGAAAGCCGCACCGCAGGTGTCCAGCACGATGGTCGGACAGTGCCACGAGCCGCAGCCGTACAGCTCAACCCCCACCCCCGCCTCGACGACGTTGAGGATGCCGATGCGCACGTCCTGCGCGAAGTAGCCGTACACCCCGGCATTGCCGCCCAGCAGCTGGATTTCGCCGATCACCGTTTCCAGCCCCGTCACCATCACGCCGAAGGTCGGGCCGTGTGCCGCATCGATCTGCACCGGGATGCCGCCGGTGATCTGTATCTTGCCGACCTGGCTGCCGTTGGTGATGGCCGAACCGATGTTGTAGGCCGCGGTGCCCGCAACGAAGTCCGCCTGCCAGGTGGGCGCAAGTGTCGCGCCGATGCCGGCCGATGCCGCCTGGGACGGCGCGGACGGCGTGCCAGCCGTGCCGGCGTAGGCGGAATGGACGGTGAAACAGCCGGGATTGGCCGGGTCCAGCACGCCGGCAAACCCGTTGGCGGCCGTCCATTGCTGCTGCTGCAACGACGGGCCGCCATTATACGTCGTGGGCGGCAAGGCGTAGGCACCGGCGGCGTAGACCGTGGCAGCCGCGATCGGGCCGGTGCTGCTGCCGCCGGCGATCGCCGTCACCTGCGCGGCCCAGTTGAAGTACGGCCCGACGCTCGGCTGGGTCATGTACAGGAAATCGTTCACGGCGTAGCCGGTTCCGGCATTGCCGATCGTGCAGGGCTGGCCGACCTGCGCCGCCCAGGTCTTGCCGATGCACACGCCGCTGCCGCGATGGGCGATGTTGCCGTCCGTGTTCACGTAGAGGTTGAGCGCTTTCGCATGGGCGCGTGGCACGACCACCACCATCGGCAGGAACGGGTTGCTGGCGAAGATGCCGGGCACCGAGACCACGCCGTCGTTGCTCTGGTTGCCGGTGTAGGCCGCGCGATACAGCGTGCCGCGGCAGTCGAGCTCCACGAACTCCGGCACCACCAGGGGCTGGCTGATCAGGTAGGCGCCGCGCGGCAACACGGCACGCACGCAGTTCCGCTCGGTGATGTTGTCGATGCCGCTGGTCTTCATCGCCAGCGCCATCATCTGGCAGTAGAGCAGGTAATTCTGCAGCGCCGGCCACGCGTCGTACGTGGCCTGCGTGTCCCAGACCTCGGCGAAGTTGAAGGTGCCGGCCAGCTTGAAACGATCGCCCAGCAGCATTCCCGCCCGTGCGCCGGAAGGGGCGGGCACCGGCCCGCGATGGAAGATGGCGGCGGTGCCGGCAACGTCGCTCCAACCCAGGGACCCCAGTGCCGGCAGCCGGGCCGCCGGCACCAGCGCGTTGGCGTCCAGCGGCGCCACCCCGTTCGCCACCCCAACCTTGGCCGCGGGCAGCGCCGCGTTGGCGACCGTCTGTACGCCGGACAGCGCGCTCGACAGCGCTGCCGCCTGGGCCGCGTCGCCCGCCTGCCGCGCCACGGTCTCGGCGGCCAGCACGCC
>CAXTJP010000112.1:0-8313 GCA_964244615.1 uncultured Acetobacteraceae bacterium | reverse complement strand
GCCTGCGCCCGGAGAACGGGGTGGAGGTGATCGCCACCGGCAAGATCTCCGCCTATGGCGACCGCTCCGAGTACCAGCTCGTCATCGACCGTCTGGACTATGCCGGGGCCGGGGCGCTGCTGGCGCGGATCGAATTGCTGCGCCAGCGCCTGGCGGCCGAGGGGCTGTTCGATGCGGACCGCAAGCAGGCGATCCCCCGGCTGCCCGCCACGATCGGCGTCGTCACCTCGGCCGGCGGCGCCGTGCTGCACGACATCATCACCACCATCGCCCGGCGCTTCCCGCGCCCGATCCTGTTATGGCCGGTGCCGGTGCAGGGGCTGGGCGCCGCCGAGCAGATCGCCGCCGCCATCGCCGGCATGGACCGGCTGCCAGCCGACGGCATCGCCCGGCCCGACGTGCTGATCGTGGCGCGCGGCGGCGGGTCGCTGGAAGACCTGATGGCGTTCAACGACGAGGCGGTGCTGCGCGCGGCAAGCGCCTGCCGCCTGCCGCTGATCAGCGCGGTCGGGCACGAGACCGACACCACGCTGATCGACTTCGTCAGCGACCGGCGTGCACCCACCCCGACCGCCGCGGCCGAGATGGCGGTGCCGTCGCGCACCGAGCTGCTGGCCGACCTGGCGCAGACCTCCGCCCGGCTGGCCACCGGGCTGGACCGCGCATTGCACGGCGGCCGGACGCGGCTGGCCGCCGCCGGGGCCAGCCTGCCCGACCTGCCGGGCATCCTGGCCCAGGCCCGCATGCGGCTGGACGACCGGGCGCAGCGGCTGGACCTGGCGCTGCCCAATCTGCTTGCCGCGCGGGCGGCGGCGCTGGCCAGGGCGGAGCGGCACATCCCGGACCCGCACGCGCTGATCGCGTCGCGTCGCGCGGCGCTGGACCTGACCGGGCTGCGGCTGCTCGGCGCGCTGCGTGCCGGGGTGCAAGGCCATCGCGACGCCGCCGCGCGCGTGCTGCCGCGACTGACGGTCGCGGGCATCGCGCAACGGCTGCGGGATCAGCGCGGCCGGTCGGAGGTCCTGGGCGCACGGCTCGAGGGCGCCTCCTATGAGCGCGTCCTGGCGCGCGGCTTCGTCCTGGTGCGCGACCGTGCCGGCCACGCGGTCACCCGTGCCGCGTCGGTTTCGCCCGCGACTCGCCTGCGTCTGCGCTTCGCCGACGGCGAGGTGGGCGTGCTGACCGAAGGGCGGCAGGCCAGCCTAGACCTATAGACGCCCGGCTCGAACGGCACTCAGTAGTAGCGGTAGTAGCCGTGGTGATGGCCGAACAGCAGCCAGAGGACCACGATCACCACCAGCACGCCCAGGAAGCCGCCGCCGAAACCGGCCGAGGGCGGGGGCGCGTAGTATGGATCCCGCCCGTAATAGCCGCGACGGTAGCCGCCGTGACCGAACGCGAGGACGGCGACGATGATCAGGATCAGCAGGAGCATGCGCGCCCTCCTCGTACCATAAGCGTCATATCCTATCGGGCACGATCTGGCGCTTGTCCAGCCAGTCGGCCAGCACCGCGTTGACCCGCAACGGCGCCTCCTGCTGCACCCAGTGCGACACGCCGGGCAGGCGCTCCAGCGTGAAATCGGTGACGTAGGGGCCGTAGCCTTCCGTCAGCTCCAGGCCGAGGGCGGTGTCCTGCTCGCCCCAGACCATCAGCGTGGGCGTGGTGACCGGCGTGGTGTCCGACGCCTGGGCCAGGCTGGTGAAGTTGGCGCGGTAGTAGTTCACCATGGCCGTCATGGCGCCAGGGCGCAGGGCGCGGGCGCGGTAATGGTCCAGCACCGCGTCCGGGAAGGCCGCCTTGTCCACCGCCATGCCACGGAACGCCTCGCCGATCGCGCGGGCGCCGCGGGCGCGCAGCAGCGCCTCCGGCAGGAAAGGCAGCTGGAAGAAGAACACGTACCAGGACCGTGCCAGTTGGCGCGGCGAGCGACGCAGCACGTGGCGGAACACCGCCGGGTGGGGCACGTTCATCACCACCAGCCCGTCCAGCGCGCGGGTGCGTTCGATCGCGACCTGCCAGGCGATCAGCGCGCCCCAGTCATGGGCGATCAGCAGCCGTCGGCGGGCGCCCAGCGCGTCGAACAGGGCGGCCACGTCCTCGACCAGGCGCTCCATCCGGTACGCGCGGCGGTCGGTCGGGCGCGTGGTCTCGCCGTAGCCGCGCAGGTCGGGAGCCACGGCATGCCAGCCGCGTTCGGCCAGGAAGGGCAGCTGGTGGCGCCAGGAGTAGCGGCCTTCCGGGAATCCGTGCAGGCAGAGTGCGATGTCCGGGCCGGTACCGGCCTCGTCGATGGCGAAGTCCAGCGTGTCGGTGGCCAGGATGCGTGTGGTGATCGGCATTCGCGCACGGTAGAGCACGAGGCTGGCCCTCTGAACACGCCGTGCCTCTTTGCCGCCGATGATGCGTTCAGCGGTCTGCTGCAAAGAAGGAAACAGGCCTGCACATTGCGCCCTTTGCCTCATGTCAGCCCCGCTTTCGTCCGGCCTTCGCGGCTCAAGGCTCGCGAAGCGACCGCCGCAAGGCGGCTTGGCCTTGAACCGCGATGGCCGGACGAAAGACCATCGCCTTGATAGGCAGGCCGAAATACGGAGACCGTCTCAGTCGACCAGGGCGGCGCGCCGCACCAGCACGCGGTCGGCCTGGCGGCTGATGCTGACGGCCTCGGCCGGCACGTCCACGCCGCGCGGGGTGGAGACGGTCACGCTCTGGCCCGGCGCCAGGACGGTCTCGAACCGCACCGGCAGGCTCGCCTGGCCACGCTCGGCGAAGGTGGCCACCACGTGGAAGCCGTTCGGCTGGACGGTGTAGTAGACGTCGCCGTTGATGCCGCCGAGGTCGATCGTCTGGCTCTGGACCGGCTTGACCGACTGCGCGCCGGCCGTGGTTGCAAGACCCGCGGCGATGGCGAGAGCGGCGACGGCGATGCG
The DNA here is from genome assembly GCA_964244615.1 of uncultured Acetobacteraceae bacterium. Lineage (GTDB taxonomy): Bacteria > Pseudomonadota > Alphaproteobacteria > Acetobacterales > Acetobacteraceae > BOG-908. Next base: position 5,383 of record CAXTJP010000112.1, on the reverse strand, counting down.
AAACTGGTTCATGGTGGCTCCTGCGATTGGGCGCTGGATCGGGGATGGTCGGCGCCTCGGACACCGAAGCTGGTGTGCAGTGCACCATTAGTCCAACAGATTGGATCGATGATGGCTATCGATCACATCGCTTTGGCCGACCTCGACCTGAACCTGCTGGTGGCCCTCGATGCGCTGCTGGCCGAACGCAGCGTGACCCGCGCGGCCGGGCGCGTGGGCCTTGGGCAGTCGGCCATGAGCCACAACCTGGCACGGCTGCGCACGCTGTTCGACGACGAGCTGCTGACCCGGGCACCGGACGGCATGCGGCCGACGCCGAGGGCGGTGGCCCTGGCCGAGCCGGTGCGCCAGGCGCTCTCGCAGATCCAGGCCCTGGTCTCCCGCCAGGCGGCGTTCGACCCGCAGACCTCGGACCGGCTGTTCAGGATCGGTCTGCCGGACAGCATGGAGGTGCTGTTGATGCCGGCGCTGCTCGCCTATCTGAGCGTGTCGGCGCCCGGCCTCAGGCTGCGTTTCCAGACCGTGGAGGATCCGTCGCACATCTTCGAGGACCTGGACGCGGACCGGATCGACGTCGCCATCGGCATCGGCACGATCCGCGAGGGGCGCACTCACCACAAGCTGCGCCGGCTGATGACGGCCACCTTCCTGTGCATGTACAGTGGCGAGCACGTGCGCGTGTCCTCGCCGATCACGCTGGAGGAGTACGTGCGGCTGCCGCACGTGCTGACCAGCGTGCGGCAGGGCGAACGCGGCGTGGTGGACGACGCGCTGGAGAAGCTCGGCCTGAAACGCACGATCGCGCTGACCACGCCGCGCTTCCTGGCGGTGCCGTTCCTGGTGCGTGGCGCCCCGGTGATCACCACCATGCACGCGCAGCTGGCCCGACTGTTCAGCCACACGCTCGGCCTGTGCCTCAGCGTGCCGCCGGTGGCGCTGCCGGACCTGCCGATCTCGCTGCTGTGGCACACCTCCTACGACCACGACCCGGCGCATGTCTGGCTGCGCCAGACGATTGTGCGACTGGCATCCGCCAGTCAGGATCAGTCCTGATCCACGTAGGGGTTGGTGGTGCCGCGCCCCTGGACGCGGATCGGCGTGCCCGGCAGCTTGAACGTCTCGCGCAGGCTGTTGACCAAATAGCGGTGGTAGTCCTCGGGCATCTGTTCGGCGCGGGTGCCGAATACCAGGAAGGTGGGGGGGCGGGCCTTGGCCTGGGTGATGTAGCGCAGTTTCAGCCGGCGCCCCTCGACCAGCGGCGGCGGGTGGCGCTCAAGGGCGGTTTCGAACCAGCGGTTCAGCGCGCCGGTGGCGATGCGTGTGTTCCAGACGACCGCGGCGGCGCGCACGGCGGGCAGGAACTTGGCCACCCCGCTGCCGGTGGCGGCCGACAGGGTGACGACCGGGATGCCGCGCATCTGCGTCATGCTGAACTCCAGCCGGTCGCTGATCGCCTTGCGCGTGCGGTCGCGGTCCTGCACCGCATCCCACTTGTTGAGCACCAGGATGCAGGCGCGGCCCTCGCGCTCCACCAGCCGCGCGATCTGCAGGTCCTGTTCGTGCAGCCCGAGCGGGGCGTCCACCGTCAGGGCCACGATCTCGGCCATCTTCAGCGCCTCGATGCTGGCGCTGACCGACATCTTCTCCAGCGCCGCCTCAATGCGGGCGCGTTTGCGCAAGCCCGCGGTGTCCACCAGCTCGATGTCGCCATCGGGGTCGTGCAGGATGGTGCTGACCGCATCGCGCGTCAGGCCCGGCTCTGGGCCGGTGATCATGCGCTCCTCGCCGACCAGCCGGTTGAGCAGGGTGGACTTGCCGGCGTTGGGGCGGCCGACGATGGCGAGCTTGAGCGGTCGCGTGCCCTCCGGCGCCTCGTCCGAGGCTTCCGGCGGCAGCGCCTCGGCGATCTCGCGCATCAGGTCGGCGATGCCCTCGTTGTGCTCGGCCGAGACGGCGAGCGGGTCGCCGAGGCCCAGCGAGTAGGCCTCGAGGGCGTTGGCGACGCCCATTCGGCCCTCGGCCTTGTTGGCGACCAGCAGGACGGGGCGGTTCTGGCGCCGGAGCCAGTTGGCGAAATGCTCGTCGGCCGGGGTGATGCCGATGCGCGCGTCGATGACGAAGACGATCAGGTCGGCCTGGCCGACCGCGGCTTCGCTGCTGGCGCGCATGCGGCCGTAGATGGCTTCGGGGTCGCTCTCCTCCAGCCCGGCGGTGTCCACCAGGCGCACGTTGCGGCCGCGCAGCATGGCCTCGCCGTCCTTGCGGTCGCGCGTGACGCCCGGCGTGTCGGAGACGATGGCGGCGCGCCGCCCGGTCAGGCGGTTGAACAGGGTGGACTTGCCGACGTTGGGACGGCCGGCGATGACGACCACGGGAAGCATTCTGGTCCCTGCGATGGGGTCTGGGCCGCACGCCGGCCTGCGAGGCGCGCCTACTTGTAGGCGGTCAGCTTCGCGTCGTCAGTGAGCACGAAAACAATCCCCTGCGCCACGGTCGGCGGGGTGGAGGCGGTGTCGCTGAGGTCCATGCTCGTGACCAGCGCCCCGCTGATGGAATCGACCACCGCCATCTTGGCATGGTCGCTGACCAGGATCAGCTTGCCGCCGACCAGCACCGGCCCGGTCCAGGTAATCAGCCCCTTGCTCTTCTTCGGGGTGATGAAGCGCGGCAGGTCGGTGACCCAGTGCACCGCGCCGTCGTCGCGGCCGATCGCGGCCAGCTTCTGCTCGGTGCTGACCACGTACATGAAGTCGCCGGCGATCCAGGGCGTGCTGGCGCCGGCCACGTCGCGCTGCCACACCCGCCGGCCGGAACGTATGTCGATCGCCGCCATCAGCCCGCCCAGGCCGATGGCGAAGGCGAGGCCGTTGTCGATCACCGGGCCGGCGCGCACCGAGCCGAAATCCGACAGCGAGGCCTGGCCCTTGATGCCGCCCATGTTGTCGGTCCAGGCGAGCGTGCCGCTATCGGTGCGCAGCGCGGCCAGGTCGCCCGATTCGAAGCCCGCCACCAGGACGCCGCCGGCATAGGCGGGGGCTGCCTGGCCGATGGTGCCGGTGTTGGCCTGGGTGGCCTGGTGCGACCAGAGGAAATGCCCGTCGCTCAGCGAAAAGGCCTGCAGCTGCTGGTCCATGGTCACGGCGAACAGCTTGCCCTCGGCGAGGGTGGGCGCGCTGCGGGCGGGCGAGGCGAGGTTCTGCCGCCAGAGCACGTGACCGTCGGCGAGGTTCAGGCACAGCACCTCCGCCCGACCGGTCACGGCGTAGAGCCGGTCGCCCTCGATGGCGATGCCGCCGCCCAAAGTGCTGTTGCGCGCCTTTTTCGGCTTGGTGACGGTGCGCCAGCCCGGCCGGCCGGTGGCGACGTCGAAGGCGGCGACCACGCCGTCGGTGTCCATGGTGAACACCTGCGAGCCCGACACGATGGGCTGGGCGGTGATGCGGGCGCGGTAGGCGCCGCCGGCGCCGATGCTCGTGGTCCACAGCCTGGTCAGGCCGCCGGTCAGGTTGCCGCCCACGTGGCTGGGCACGCCGCCGTATTGCAGCCAGTCGGCGTTGGTGACGGCAGGCGGCAGGGTCACGGGGTCCACAGTGTCGATCTGCAGGCCGCGCAGGCTGGCCAGCACCGGTTCGCGGTTGCCCGGGACGGGCTTCTTGGCCTCGTCGGTCAGGAAGTCGAACCAGCTGCACGCCGACAGGGCGGGCAGCAGCAGCGGCAGCAGCAGGGCGGAGCGGCGCGGCAGGCGCAAGCGCGCGGGGTCTTCGGCTGGCGGGTTCGACAGGGTCACTCTTGGGTCATCCATGCGGCGGCGTGGCGACGACGGCCGAGGCCGGTTTGCCCGAGCCGGAGGCGGGTTTCGTGGTCGAGCCGGAGGCGGGGACTTTGATAACCGAGCCGGATGCGGGTTTCGGGGCGGCCTGGTCCGGCGGCAGGGTGCTCAGCAGGTCGGCGGCCATGCCGCGTATGCCCTCGGGCACGTCCGGTTCGACGGACAGGCGGCGCATGATGCCAGCCGCCTCGCTCGTGTGCCCGGTGCGCAGGTCCAGCACCGCGATCACCTGTTCGGCCATCGGGCGCCAGCGATTGTCCGGCGCGGTGAGGGTTTCCAGCCGCTGCTTCAGCAGCACGGGGTCGGCGCCGTCCACCTGGTGCTGCGCGCTGGTCAGGGTCGCGAGGTCGCGCAGCAGCGCCGGCGCGGCGGTGTCGTCCGACACGGATTGCCAGGTCGCGATGGCGTCGGCGTGCCCGCCGGTCTGCCACTGCAACGCGGCCAGGCGAAGCCGGGCCAGCACGCGGTAGCCGGCGGGACCGGTGGCGCCGAGATCGGCCAGGGTGCGTTCGGCGCGCGCCGTCTCGGGATCGGGCTTGGCCTGCGCCGAAGGCGGCACCGGGCTCGCCGCGAGGCGGTCGGCCTGCCGTGCGGCGTCGATGAAGCGGCCGGCGGCGCGGTCGGCGGTCTGGGTCCGGTGCTGCTGCCAGGCGACGTACGAGCCTGTGCCGACAAGGACGAGCAGCAGGGCGGCGGCCAGGATCCCCCAATAGCGACGCCCGAGCGCGCGCGCCCGTTCGGCCCGGAGATCTTCCTCCACCTCGTCGAAAATATCGGGCAACGCCGGCTGGTCCCATCGCTTGGCGGCGGACCATAGCGGCGGGTGCTGGTGGGGGAAACCCCTCGGCCGGCTGCCGCCCTTCGTGCTGCCGGCCCGCGGTGGCAGCGTTTTGTTCATGCCGGCGGGTCAGGATGCGGCATGGTTTGGCGCGCGACGGTCCTGCTGGCGGTGGCGGTGGCGGGCTGCGGCCCGGCCCCGCTGCGTCTGGCGGTATCGCGGCCGGAGCCGGCGATGCCGTTCTGCACCCGAACGCTGGGAACCGCGACGTGCTTCGCCGATCCGGCGCTGCTGCCCGACCGGCCCGCGGGCCTGGGCGACGTTCCGGTGCGGGTGCATCCGCTGCCCGTCCCGTGGTGGCGCGTGTTCGACTGACGGCTGCACCGGCTCGCGGCGCTACCGCTCCAGCACCACCTGGCGTTCCTGCTGATCCAGGATGTCGAGCAGCGCGGGGAGCGAGGAAGCGAGCGGCGCCGGCGCGTGGCTGCCGGTGCCGAGGTAGCGGTGCCAGGCGGCCTCGCTGGTGAACTCGGCATGGGCTTTGCGCCAGGCCTCCACGATGCCGGGCAGGGCGCGCATCCGCCAGGCCAGGCCCGCGGTCTTGGCCAGCAGGGACCGGAACGCAACGCGGGACCGCCGGTAGAGCGGCGGGTCGATCTCCCAGGCCTCGCGCACCACCACCGCGTCGGCGCCGCGCACGCGGAACCAGATATGGTCGCGCGGCTCGACCGCGATCGTGCGGCCGCCGCCGTCCGGCCGGCGCCACTCGCCCACCA
>CAXTJP010000111.1:0-8504 GCA_964244615.1 uncultured Acetobacteraceae bacterium | reverse complement strand
GCGGCGGCGACCCGGTGCTGTGGCAGCACCTGTTCTGGTTCTTCGGCCACCCCGAAGTCTACATCATGATCCTGCCCGGCTTCGGCATCATCAGCCACGTGGTCAGCACGTTCAGCCGCAAGCCGGTGTTCGGCTATCTCGGCATGGCCTACGCCATGGTCGCCATCGGCGTGGTCGGCTTCGTGGTCTGGGCGCACCACATGTTCGTCTCCGGCATGTCGGTCGACACGCGCGCCTATTTCATGGCGGCCACCATGATCATCGCGGTGCCCACGGGCATCAAGATCTTCTCGTGGATCGCGACCATGTGGGGCGGCTCGATCGAGATGAAGACGCCCATGCTCTGGGCCATCGGCTTCATCTTCCTGTTCACCGTCGGCGGCGTCACCGGCGTGGTGCTGTCCAATGCCGGTCTCGACCAGATCCTGCACAACACCTACTACGTGGTCGCCCATTTCCACTACGTGCTGTCGCTCGGCGCGGTGTTCTCGATCTTCGCCGGCTGGTATTACTGGATCGGCAAGATGAGCGGCCACCAGTACCCGGAGTTCTGGGGCAAGGTGCATTTCTGGGTGACGTTCATCGGCGTGAACATCACGTTCTTCCCGATGCACTTCCTGGGTGCTGCCGGCATGCCGCGCCGCTATCCTGACTACCCCGACGCCTTTGCCGGCTGGAACTACGTCGCCTCCATCGGCTCCTATGTGGGCGCGCTGTCGGTGCTGATCTTCCTCTACGTCGTGTTCCGCACCTTCACCTCGAAGGTGGCCGTCGCCGACAACTACTGGGGCGAGGGTGCGACGACGCTGGAGTGGACGGTCAGCTCCCCGCCGCCGTTCCACACCTTCGAAGAGCTGCCACGGTTCCGCTGATGAAGTCGGACCTGGCCTTGGCAGGGGGGGAGCGATCCCCCCTTCTTTCCGCAAACGGTAGCGCCAACGCCGAATGGCGCGACTGGCTGATGCTGCTCAAGCCGCGCGTGGTCAGCCTGGTGGTGTTCACCGGCTGGATCGGGCTGTTCCTGGCGCCCGGCCACCTGAACCCTGTCCTCGCCTTGACCGCCATCCTCTGCATCGCGGTGGCGGCGGGGGCTGCGGGCGCGCTGAACATGTGGTACGAGCGCGACCTGGACGCGCGTATGCACCGCACCCGCAGGCGCCCGATCCCCGCCGGGCGGATCGAGCCCGGCGCTGCCCTCGCCTTTGGCGTCACCTTGTCGGTGTCCTCGGTCGTTCTGATGTGGCTGGCGACCAATTTGTGCGCCGCCACCGTGCTCGCGCTGTCCATCGGCTTCTACGTCCTGGTCTACACGATCTGGCTGAAGCGCCGCACGCCGCAGAACATCGTCATCGGCGGCGCCGCCGGGGCGTTCCCGCCGCTGATCGGCTGGGCCGCGGTGACCGGGAGTGTCGACGTGCTGCCGCTGCTGCTGTTCGGAATCGTGTTCTTCTGGACACCGCCGCATTTCTGGTCGCTGTCGCTTTACGCCTGCGAGGATTACGGCCGCGCCGGCGTGCCGATGCTGCCGGTGGTGGCTGGGGCCCGCGAGACGCGACGGCAGATCTTTGGCTACGCCATGGTGCTCGCCGTGGTCGCGGTGCTGCCCTGGCTGCTCGGCTACACCGGTCTCGTCTATGGCGTTCCCGCCGCCGTGCTGAGCCTGGGGTTCGTTGCCCTGTCCTGGCGTGTCCTGCGCGACCGGCAGAACGAGGATGGGACCAGCCTGACCGCGGACCGGCCGGCCAGGCTGAACTTCCGCTACTCCCTGGCCTACCTGGCGTGCATCTTCCTGGCCGTGGCGGCGGACAAGATCGTCCGCATCCTGTGAGCGACGAGTTTCCGCCACGGCCGACACGCGCCCAGGCGGTCGAGCTGGTCAGGCGCCAGCGCGGCCGCAACGTCGCCCTGATCGTCGTGCTCGCCGCCGTGGCCTTGCTGTTCTTCGCAATCACGCTCGTGAAGCTGGGGCATTTCGGCTAGAGGCAGAGCCGGCCAGGTTGACACCGGCTCTTTGGACCGACCACGGTCGTGTCCCCGAGCAACGCATCATTTTCCCGCTGGGCTGAAGCTGCTTGACGCGATAATGCTTCAGTCACTTCGCCTAGCACGAAAGACCGATCGGACCATGGACACAGTCACCCATGAAGGCAGCCTGGCCGCGCACCCGGCGCTCGGGTCCGGCATGAAGCAGCCCTACCACCTGGTCGATCCGAGCCCCTGGCCGATCGTCGGCGCCCTGGGCGGCGGCCTGTTGCTGGCCGGCGTGGTGCTGGCGGCGCATTACGACAACTACTGGATGGTGGCCGCCGGCTTTGCGCTGGTCGCGCTGACCATGGTCATGTGGTGGCGCGACGTTCTGCGGGAGAGCAGCACGCCCGGCCTGCACTCGCCGGTCGTGCGACTGGGCCTACGCTACGGCATGACGCTGTTCATCGCCTCCGAGGTGATGTTCTTCGTCGGCTTTTTCTGGGCCTTCTTCCACTTCTTCCTCTATCCCGAGCACGTGCTGGGCACCGCCACGCCGATGTGGCCGCCGGCTGGCATCCACACGTTCGACGCGTTCCGCATTCCCCTGCTGAACACCATGATCCTGCTGCTGTCCGGCTGCACCGTCACCTGGGCGCACCACGCGCTGATCGAGAACGACCGACGTGGCATGCTGATCGGCCTCGGCATCTCGATCTTGCTGGGCCTCAGCTTCAGCACGCTGCAGGCGGTGGAGTATTCCGAGGCGCCGTTCCATTTCTCGGGCGGCGGGATCTACGCCTCGGTGTTCTTCCTGGCGACCGGTTTTCACGGCTTTCACGTGATCGTCGGCACCACCTTTCTCGGGATTTGCTGGCTGCGCGCAAAGGCTGGCGGTTTCACGCCGACCCAGCATTTCGGCTTCGAGGCCGCCGCCTGGTACTGGCATTTCGTGGACGTGGTGTGGCTGTTCCTGTTCATGTTCGTCTACGTCATCGGCGCGGGCGTGCCTGTCGCTGAATGAACCGGGGCCAGGCTGTGGCCCGGCATGCTTGACGACTGGCAAGGCCCGGCGCCGACGGTTACGCGCGCGGCGCTGACGTGTCGGTGTCCGCGTTGCGGGCAGGGGCGCCTGTTCGACGGTCTGCTCGCAATCCGTCCTCTCTGCCCGGTCTGTGGCCTCGATCTCGGCGGGGTCGACACGGGCGACGGGTTCGCCGTGCCGATCCTGATCGTCCTGGGCGCCATCGTCGTCGGCGCGGCGTTCTGGGTCGACAGCCGGTTCGCGCCGGCGCTCTGGATCCATGCCCTGATCCGGCCGCCGGTGACGGGGGTCCTGGTCGTGGTGATGACGCGCTACATCAAGAGCTTCCTGGCGGCGCAGCAGTACCGCACGCGTCGCGACGAGATGCAGGCTTGACGACGCTTCGGGTCAGGCAGCCCGGGACGCCGCTGCTCGGCGCTGCGGTCGCGACCGGGATCTGCCTGGCCATCCTGATCGCGCTCGGAGTCTGGCAGCTGCAACGGCTGCGCTGGAAGACCGACCTGATCGCGCAGATCGAGGCGGCTGAAAGCCGGCCGCCGGTTCCCCTCTCATCGGCGACGCCCCCGCTCTTCGCCAAGGTCGAAGTGCAAGGCACCTTGTCTGCCGACAACTTGGCGCTTTACGGGGCGGAGGTGCGCGGCATGCACATGGGCGCGCAGGCCATACAGCGTCTCGACCGACCAGGGATGGAGCCCCTGCTGGTCATGCTCGGCTGGGTGCGCACCGATGCCGGCCGCCCGACGATGCTGCGGGGTGCACTCAAGATCACGGGCTACATCCGCCTGCCGGAGCAGACAGGCTGGCTATCGGCGGCCGACGACCTGGCAGGCCGGCATTTCTACACGCTGAACCCCACGACCATCGGTGCCGCCCTGGGGGCCGCGGACCCGGCGCCGTTCACGCTGGTGGCGCTCGGGCCGTCGGCGGCAAGCCGGACCGGCCTGTCCGGCTTGCCCGAGCCGGCAACGGAACTGCCGCGCCCGGTCAACAACCACCTGCAATACGCCTTCACCTGGTTCGGCCTGGCCGCCTCTCTCCTCGGCGTGTTCGGCGCCTGGGCGATACGGCGGAACTAGGCCTGTTTCTCGACCGGCTTGTTGATCTCGCACCGGAACGAGGCAAGCTGGTAGGCGGGGTGCTCTCGCAAATAGTTTACCGCCATCGGCTCGGCGCTGACCATGCAGCCCATGGCCGTCAGCGGAAATTCGGGGACCGGGCGCTTCTCGACGCAAGATTTCGTGTCGGCCATCAGGCAATAGACAAGAACGAGCTGAATCATCGGCGGGGTCCTTCCATTCTAGAAACTGCGGCTGGTTTCGGGGGTAATGGTGCAGTGCAACATGAACATCTCCGACGCGGCAAGATAATTTTGCTGGACATTGGTCCAAGCCTGTTCTGGCAGCGTGCCGGCCGTGCGGAAGTTTCCATGCACCCACACAGGCTATTCTGATGCCAGATCATTACGATATGGTTATTCGCGGCGGCGTCTGCGTGTTGCCGTGGGGACAGGCAGAGGCCGATATCGGCGTCCGGCACGGTCGCATCGCGGCCATCGGCGGCGCCGCGACCGACACCGCCGACGATGTGGTGGATGCCGCCGGCCTGCACGTGCTGCCCGGCCTGATCGACCCGCACGTGCATTTGCGCGACCCGGGCGACGCCAGCGTGGAGAGCATTCCCACCGGCACGCGCGCGGCCGTGCTGGGCGGCATCGCCACCGTGTTCGACATGCCCAACACCAGCCCCGCCATCACCGACGCGGACACGCTCGCCTGGAAGCAGGGCTACGTGCCGCACCACAGCCACTGCGATTTCGGCATCTATGTCGGCGCGACACGCCGCAACACGCCGGACCTCGCGGCACTGGAGCGCCAGGAGGGGGTGTGCGCGATCAAGCTGTTCGCCGGCAGCTCGACCGGCGACCTGATGATCGAGGACGATGCCGGAATCGAGGCGGTGATGCGCGCCGGACGGCGCCGCATCGCCTTCCACGCCGAGGACGAGTACCGGTTGCAGGCACGCCGGGCGCTGTTCCACGCCGGCGACCCCGCGATCTGCCACATGGCGTGGCGCGACCCCGAATGCGCCTTCCTGGGCACTCGCCGCATCGTGGCGCTGGCCCGCCGGACAGGCCGGCCTGCGCATGTCGTCCACGTCTCGACGGAGGAGGAGTTCGACTGGCTGCGCGGCTGCCGCGACGTCGCGACCGCCGAGGTGCTGGTGAACCACCTGACCCAGATCGGGCCGGACTGTTACGAGCGCCTCGGCGGCTACGCGGTGATGAACCCGCCGATCCGGGATCGCAGGCATTTCGAGGCGGCCTGGCAGGCGGTCCGCAACGGCCTGGTGGACACGATCGGATCGGACCATGCGCCGCACAGCCACGCCGCCAAACAGCGACCCTGGCCCGACACCGCCGCCGGGCTGACCGGCGTGCAGACTGCGCTGCCCATCATGCTGGACCACGTCAATGCCGGTCGGCTCAGCCTCGGCCGACTGGTCGACCTGATGGCCGCCGGCCCGGCGCGCGTCTACGGCGCCGTCGCCAAGGGCCGGATCGCCGCCGGCTTCGACGCCGATTTCACCCTGGTCGACATGGGCGCGCGCCGCACCATCGAGAACGACTGGATCGCCACCCCGGCGGGCTGGACGCCGTTCGCCGGCATGCCGGTGCAGGGCTGGCCCGTCGCCACGATCGTCCGGGGCCGGGTGGTGATGCGAGACGGCGAGGTGTTGGGCGAGCCGCAAGGCAGGCTGGTCCGCTTCGACGCGTAACCCGGAAACAGCGCCGGACCGCGCGCGTTGTTGGACCGTTGCGCGAGGAGTGCCGGATGACGACCAGCCCGCTTGCTAACGACGGCGGCACGCGTGGCCAGCACACGGCGTTCGGCATCCTCGCTTTGCTGCTGGTGCTGCTCGGCCTCTACACGCTGGCGGGCTTCCTCAGCGCGCTCGCCTGGGCCGGCATCTTCGCCATAGCGTTATGGCCGCTTTACCGACGCACCCTCAGGCGCTTCGGCGAGGGGCGCGGCGTGCTGTGGCCGGCACTGTTCACCGCTGCGGTGGCCCTGGTGTTCATCGTCCCGCTCGGCCTGGTCGGCCTGCAACTGGCGCGCGAGGCGCACCAGGGGGCCGATTGGGCGCGCCAGGCGCAGGAGCACGGCATCCCGGAGCCCGAGGCGCTGCACCACGTGCCTGTCGGGCAGGCGCAGCTCGATGCCTGGTGGCAGCAGAACCTGGCGACCCCCGGCGCCGCCCGTGCGCTGCTGGAGCGCACCACGCAGGGACGCGTGCAGGGCACCAGCCGGATGATCGCCGCCCAGGTGGCGCGCCGCTCCACCCTGTTCGTGTTCACCCTGCTGACGCTGTTCTTCCTGTTCAGGGAGGGTCACACCCTGACCCAGCAACTGCGCCGCGCCGCCGCCCGCGCCTTCGGTCCCGGCGGGCAGCGGGTCGGGATGCAGATCATCGCCTCGGTGCACGGCACGGTCAGCGGGCTGGTGCTGGTGGGGTTGGGAGAGGGCGTGTTGCTCGGGATCGTCTACGCGGTGGCCGGCGTGCCGCACCCGACCGTGTTCGGCGCGCTGACCGCGCTGGCGGCGATGATCCCGTTCGCCGCACCTGTGGTGTTCGGGCTGGCGTCGCTGCTGTTGGCGGCCACCGGGTCGGTCGCCTGGGGCATCGGCGTGTTCTGCCTGGGCATGGCCGTCACCTTCGTCGCCGACCATTTCGTCCGCCCGGTGCTGATCGGCGGCGCGACCAAGCTGCCCTTCATCTGGGTCCTGCTAGGCATACTGGGCGGCGTGGAGGCGTTCGGCCTGATCGGCCTGTTCCTCGGCCCCGCCACCATGGCGGCGCTCATCCTCCTATGGCGAGAATGGGCCGGCGAGGTCAGTCAGAACCCTACGATGCCGGCCGTCTGACACTCCACTTCAGGCGCGCTCCACAGAACTCTCCGCGACAGCATGAACAGAAGTTCTTTGCTTCTTTCTTTCAAGAAAGAAGGCCTTGCTTTCCTTCCCTCAACCAACAAGAAGTTTCGAAATCGCCGCCCCACCGCCGCCCCAAGCCGCCGGTCCCTCAAGCGTGCCGCGCAGCTTCCCGTCGGCCCCGATCAGCAGCGTGGTCGGGAAGCCCGCGACACCCAACAGGTGCACGGCCACGCTGCCGGCATCCAGCAGAACCGTCGCGTGGGTGATCCCGTGCGCGGCCACGAAGGGCCGCACGACCGAGGCGCCCATGCGGTCAGCCGAAACGACCAGCACGCTGAAGGCGCCCGTCGCGGCGAGCCGGTCGAGCTCCGGCAACTCGGCCACGCAGGGCACGCACCAGGTCGCCCAGAAATTCAGCACCACCGGCCGGCAGGCATAGGCGGCGAGGGGGGCTGGCTTGCCGTCCAGCGTGGTGAAGCCGACCGGCGGCAGTGTGGCGGGTGGCCGCGCGGGCAAGATGGCGCTGAACGGCCGCATCTCCACCTTCTCTTGCGCGCCGGCCGGTTTGCTCCGGTACGCCGCGCCGAGTACGGTCCCGCCCGCCGCCAGCAGGTTGCGGCGCGTCAGCAGAGCCATCGTCATTCCCATGTCCTCCGAAGCCCGACCGTCCGACAGCCCGGCGCCCGACACCGCCAACCCGCAATGGGGCGGGCGGTTCGCGCGGGCGTCGGCCGACATCATGCAACGCATCAACGCCTCGATCGGCTTCGACCATCGCCTGTGGCGCCAGGACATCGCCGGGTCGCGCGCTCATGCCGCCATGCTGGCGCATGTCGGCATCATCTCCGGCGCCGACCAGGCGGCCATCGATGCGGGGCTCGCGGACATCGCCGCCGAGATCGAGGCCGGGCGGTTCGACTTCTCCGAGGCGCTCGAAGACGTACACATGAACATCGAGGCGCGGCTGGCAGAGCGCGTGGGCGATGCCGGACGGCGCCTGCACACCGCGCGCAGCCGCAACGACCAGGTGGCGACCGCCTTCCGCCTCTGGGTACGTGACGCGATCGACGGGCTGCACGGGCAGCTCACCGACCTGATGCTGGCGCTGGCCACCCGCGCCGCCGAACACGCCGGCACGGTCATGCCGGGCTTCACCCACCTGCAGACCGCCCAGCCGGTCACCTTCGGTCACCATCTGCTCGCCTACGTGGAGATGTTCGCGCGCGACCGCGGCCGCCTCGCCGACTGCCGCGTGCGGCTCAACGCGTGCCCGCTCGGCTCGGCGGCGCTGGCCGGCACCAGCTTCCCGATCGACCGCGACATGACGGCGGCCGCACTCGGCTTCGACGGGCCCACCGCCAACTCGCTGGACGCGGTGTCGGACCGCGACTTCGCGCTCGAATACCTGGCCGCCGCCGCCATCTGCGCCATGCACCTCTCGCGCCTGGCGGAGGAGATCGTGCTCTGGTGCAGCACGCCCTACGGGTTCCTGCGCCTGTCGGACGCGTTCACCACCGGCAGCTCGATCATGCCGCAGAAGCGCAACCCGGACGCCGCCGAAC
>CAXTJP010000110.1:0-8626 GCA_964244615.1 uncultured Acetobacteraceae bacterium | reverse complement strand
ACGGTTGCAGACCTCCAGGATGGCCGCGACCTCCGCGGTGCTGCGCGGGCGCAGTATCTCGGCCAGGCCCAGGTGGCTGAAGCCGAGCAGCCGCGGGCCGGCAGGGTCGATCGCCAGGGCCGCCTGCAGCGCCGGCCCGAGTGCTGCGCGGCGCCGGGCCGGCAGGCCGGCGAAGTCGATCAGGATGGCACCCGAGAGGTTTCGCAGCGCCACCTGACGCATCAGCGCCGGCACGGCCGCGCGGTTGGCCTCCATCTGGGTCGCGGCTTTCGGGCCGCGCGCCGCGGTGGTGGCGCCGCCGTCGATGTCGATCGCGGTCAGCGCCGGCGTCGGCACGATGCTGGCACGCATGCCGTGCGGCAGCGCGACCGACTGGCCGGCCAGCGCGTCCACCTCGGCCTCCACGGTATCGTCGAAGGCCCGGGCGACGAGGCGCAGGCGATTGCCCAGGCTTGGCCGCAGCGTGGCGAACAGGGCCGGGTCGTCCAGCTCTATCTCGGCCGCCGGATGCCGGTCCGCCAGGCGGCGCAGCGCCCCCGGGCCGCGTCGCAGCAACCTGGGCGGGCCGGGTGGTGCCGCTTCGGGCAGGGCGGAGAGACGCGGACCCTTGCCGCCCTGCGCCGTGCGGGCGATGCGCAGGGTCAGGCCGGCGCCCTCGGTCAGGCCGGCCGCGCCTTCGCTGTCCGGCAGGAAGCCGGTGGCGCCGCCGATGGCGGCGAAGGCTCCCGTCATGGCAGGCACCCGCGCCGTGATGCGCCCGGCATGGATGTCGTCCAGCCCGTCCGGCAGGCCGGGGCGCCAGAGGGCGTACTCTGCCAGCGTGTCGCGCTCCAGCACGGCCACGCGCACCTCGCCGGGGCTGCAGGCGGCGAGGATGCGCATCACGGCACCAGGTAGCCGCGGCCTCGCAGCAGCTGGGCGGTCTCGAACAGCGGCAACCCGACCACGCCGGAGTAGCTACCCTGGAGCGCGCGTATGAAGCCGGCGGCGGCACCCTGGATGGCGTAGCCGCCGGCCTTGCCCTCCCACTCGCCGCCATCGATGTAGGCGGATTTCTGCGCCTCGGTCAGCCGGGCGAAGACGACGCTGCTTTCCGACAGGCGTGACGACCGGGCGCCGTCGGGCGCCACCAGGGTCAACGCGGTCAGCACGTGGTGGCGCCGGCCGGAGAGCAGGTCCAGGCAGGCGCGCGCCTCTGCGGGGGTTTCGGCCTTGGGCAGGATTCGTCGGCCGACGGCCACCACGGTATCGGCGGCCAGCACGAACGCCCCGGGTGTCGCCGCGGCGCAGGCCTTTTCCAGGGCCAGGCGCACGGCGTAGCGGCGCGGCGTCTCGTCGCGCCGCGGCGTCTCGTCGATGTCCTGGGGGGCGATGCGGTCGGGGGTGACCCCGATCTGTGCCAGAAACGCCAGACGGCGCGGGCTGGCGGAAGCGAGGATCAGGACGGGCAGCTTGGGGGGCGAGCCGGCCGGCGCCGCGCGATGCGGCTCTACTTGAAGCGGAACGTGATTCGGCCCTTGCTCAAATCGTAAGGCGTCATCTCGACATTGACGCGGTCGCCGGCCAGCACGCGTATGCGGTTCTTGCGCATCTTGCCGCTCACCTGGGCCAGGATGGAATGTTCGTTGGTGTCCAGCTTCACGCGAAACATCGCGTTTGGCAGCAGTTCCGTGACGATACCGCTGAACTCGATCATGTCTTCTTTGGACATCAGGCCTCTAGAACGTTGTGGGAGCGGGGGTTGTGCTGACGCGCGCTTCCGCGGTCAAGCCACAGCCCAAGTCATGACGGCGGTCCCCGATCTAAGCACTGCCGATCGAGCCCGCGCCGTTCGCCTCAGTGCGGTAGTCTTGCCGTCAGGCTTCGCGCATGCGCCTGCAACCCTTCGGCCTCGGCCAGCAGAGCCGCCTGCGGTCCCACCGCGCCGAGCGCCGCCGCATCCGCGTCGATCCAGGTGGTCCGCTTGAGGAAGTCGTAGGTGGACAGTCCGGAGGCGAAACGGGCGGTGCGTCCCGTGGGCAGCACGTGGTTCGGCCCGGCGATGTAGTCGCCCAGCGCCTCGGGCGCGAAACGACCGAGGAACGCGCTGCCGGCGTGGCGGATGGCGGCGAACAGGGTGTGCGGGTCGGCGACCATGAGCTGCAGGTGCTCCGCCGCCAGCCGGTTCGCCAGCGCCGCCGCCTCGGCCCAGTCGCGCACCACGATGATCGCGCCATGCGTCGTCCAGCTCGCGCCGGCGATGGCGGCGCGCGGCAGGCTCGGCAGCTCGGCCGATACCGCGCCGGCCACGGCGTCGGCGAAGGCGGCGCTATCGGTGATCAGGATGGATTGCGCGCTTTCGTCGTGCTCGGCCTGGGCGAGCAGGTCGATTGCCACGTGCCGCGGGTCGTTGTCGGCATCGGCCAGGATCAGCACCTCGGACGGGCCGGCCACCCCGTCGATGCCGACGCGGCCGAACACCTGCCGCTTGGCTTCCGCCACGTAGGCGTTGCCGGGGCCCACGATGCGATCGACCGGAGCGATGCTTGCCGTCCCGTAGGCCAGGGCCGCCACCGCCTGCGCCCCGCCCACGCGAAAGATCTCGCCGACACCGGCGCGCCGCGCTGCGGCCAGCACCAGCGGGTTCAGCACGCCGTCCGGGGTCGGCACGCACATGGCAACCCGGGCGACGCCGGCCACGCGGGCCGGGATCGCGTTCATCAGCACGGAAGACGGGTAGGCGGCGCGGCCCCCCGGCACGTAGATCCCGACGCTGTCGAGCGGCGTCCAGCGCATCCCCATGGTCAGGCCGGCATCGTCGTGCATCTGCAGGTCGACCGGCATCTGGGCGCGATGGAACGCCTCGATCCGGGCGGCCGCCAGGTCCAGGGCGGCCAGCAGCGCGGGCGCCACCCGGTCGAGCGCGGCCTCGACCTCGCCGTCGGTGATGCGCAGCCGGTCCGGGGTCAGGGCCAGGCGGTCGAAGCGCTCGGTCAGCCGGCACAGCGCGCGGTCGCCGTCGGCGCGCGTCTCGGCCACGATGCCGGCGACAGCCGCCTCCACGCTGGCGGTGGTCTCGCGCGCCTCGTCCAGCAGCGCGTCGAAGGCGGCGGCGAAGCCCTCGTCGTCGGTGCGCAGCCGCCTCATGCGGCGATGGCGGACCGGAAGCGCGCGATCCAGGCGCCGACCTCCTCCGGGCGAGTCTTCAGCGCGGTGCGGTTGACGATCAGCCGGCTGGTCACCTCGGCGATCACCTCGGTCTCGCGCAGGCCGTTGGCGCGCAGGGTGGAGCCGGTCTGCACCAGGTCCACGATCAGCCGGCACAGGCCGAGGCCGGGCGCCAGTTCCATGGCGCCGTTGAGGTGCACGATCTCCGCGTGGATGCCGCGGGCGGCGTAGTGGCGGCGGGCGATGTTGGGGTATTTCGTGGCGACCCGAACGATCGACCAGGTCGCCGGGTCGTCGGGCGGATCGTCCACCGGCACGGCGACCGAAACGCGGCAGGCGCCGATGCCGAGGTCGAGCGGGGCATAGACCTCCGGGCTGTCGAACTCCATCAGCACGTCGGCGCCGCAGATGCCGATGGCCGCGGCGCCGTAGGCGACGAAGGTGGCGACGTCGAACGGCCGCACCCGCACCACGTCCAGCATCGGGTCGTCGGTCGGAAAGCGCAGGCGCCGGCTTCCCTCGTCGGTGTAGTCGCCGGCGGGGCGGATGCCGGCGCGGCCCAGCAGCGGGCCGCACTCGGCGAGGATGCGGCCTTTCGGCAGCGCCAGGACGAGCGGAGCAAGGATTTCGGGCGCCAGTGCGGCTTCGCGGAACGGGGCGGTCATGCGCGGCCGATTAGCATGCCGGCTAGGGGGCAGGAAGGTGCGCCCGCCCCCTGGCGACGGCTCAGTAGGGCGCGTATGGCGCGTAGTAGCCGGGGGGTGCCACGTAGACCGGCGGGGGTGCGTAGTAGACCGGCGGGGGCGCGTAGGCGCCGGCGACGACGGCGCCGAGGCCGAAGCCCAGCAGGGCGCCGCCGACCACCGCGCCCGGGCCCCAGCCGCCGCGATAGCCGTAACCGCCGTGATACCCGTAGCCGCCACGGCCATACCCACCACGGTCGTAGCCGCCGTGATAGCCGCCGCCGTAGGTGAAGCCGTTGTGCCCGTTGTGGTACTGGCCCGGCAGGGTGCCGTGGCCCTCGGGGCCGCGCCCCTGCGCCTGCGCCGGGGACAGCAGCAGGAAGCTGCCGGCCGCCGCCGCCAGCACCGTCAACCGCAGACCGGACCGAAGATGTTTGCGCATGGGAAAAGCCCTCCTTGACCCAACGAGGATGGCCGTGGCCTGTGGCGCTTTCGTGGCGCAGATGCGTCGGGCCGGCGGCACCATGCCGGGTGACCAGGAGACGTTCCACCATGACCTTGCGCACTATCCTGCTGGCGACCGCCCTGCTGGCGACCGCGCTGTCCGGCGCCACCGCCGCGCAGGCGGCGACACAGCCCGATGCGGCCCTGCTCGCCGCCGTCCAGGGTCCGGCCCGCACCCCCAAGCTGGCCGCCCGCGACCCGGTGCGCCACCCGGCCGAGGAGCTTGCGTTCTTCGGCCTGCGGCCCGACGCGCACGTGGTGGAGATCTGGCCGGGCGGCGGCTACTGGACCGAGATCCTGGCCCCCTACCTCGCGCGTTCCGGCCAGTACACCGTGGCGTTGCCGGATCGCGGCGAGGAGGCGGGCGATGGCGTGCGCTTCCGTGCCAGGTTCGTGGGCAAGCCGGGCTACGCCGCCCTGCATCAGGCGACGATGAGCCCGGGCCATATCGATCTGGGGCCGCCCGGCTCGGCCGATTTCGTGCTGACGTTCCGCAACGTGCACAACTGGATGAACGCCGGCTTCGCCGACGCCGCCTTCGCCGCCTTCTACGCGGCCCTCAAGCCGGGCGGCGTGCTGGGGGTGGAGGAGCATCGCGGGTCGGAAAACACGCCGCAGGACCCAAAGGCCGAGAGCGGCTACGTGCGGCAGGACTACACGGTGGCGTTGGCGAAGAAGGCCGGCTTCGTGCTGGACGGCACGTCGGAGCTGGACGCCAACCCGAAGGACACGAAGAACTGGCCGCAGGGCGTCTGGACCCTGCCGCCCAGCTTCGCGCTGGGCGCCGTGGACCATGCGAAATACGCGGCCATCGGGGAAGCGGACAATTTCATCCTGCGGTTCCGCAAGCCAGCGCGGTAGCCGCCCTTGGCCCGCCTGCAGGTCAGCCCGGGCCTGTCGATCGACGAGGCCGAACTGACCGAGCGTTTCGTGCTGGCGTCGGGACCGGGCGGGCAGAACGTGAACAAGGTCTCGACCGCGGTGGAACTGCGCTTCGACGTGCGCCGGTCACCCTCCCTGTCCGACGGGATGAAACAGCGGCTGGTCCAAATCGCCGGCAGCCGGATGACGCAGGACGGCGTGCTCGTCATCGACGCGCAGCGCTTCCGCACGCAGCCGCGCAACCGCGAGGACGCGTTGGCGCGGCTGTTCGACATGATACGCGAGGCCGAGCTGCCGCCCAAGCGCCGCCGGGCCACACGGCCCACGCTCGGCTCGCAGAAACGAAGGCTCGAGTCCAAGGCCGTGCGGTCAGGCGCCAAGGCGATGCGCAAGAAGCCCGAGCACGAGTGAGCCGCCAGGCTCGCGCCGGGGTCGAACGGCGCGGTCAGCCCCGGCTGACGTAGCTGTCCGCCACATCGCTGATCTGGATGGTCGGCTGCGTATCGGTGAAGTTTGGCACATCACCCATGATCGTCTCGCCGGTGGCAGCCACCGCCGCTCCGAAGGCCTCGGCCGAGGTGAAATCGAGGTTCACCACCACCTGATAGGCCGGCTCGCCGCCGCCCGCCGCGCCCACGCCCTTCAGCACGGTGTAGCCACGCAGCCCCACCGGCGACCAGGTCTCGGCCACCAGCTTCATGTGGCGGCGGAGGTAGTACTCCATGTCGAACTTGGACCCCGGCTTGCTGGGGTACATCACGCTTACGATCGCCATGTCATCGCTCCGCCAGGGTGGCCGCGGACCATCGAACGAAGCCCTCGGCCGCGCAAGCTGCGCGCGCCGCGGTCTTGCCTTGAACCGGCCCTTCAGCAGGCCGACGACACGCCCAGCGTCGAGTCGCCGTGGCGCGGAACGACCGGCCCCGGAAGGCATGTCCCCGGCGGGATTCGAACCCACGGCCCCAGGATTAGGAATCCTGTGCTCTATCCTGCTGAGCTACGGAGACGCGGGCGCAGTTCTAGCCCAGGACGCGACGCGCGTCAGCACCGTTCGTGGCCGGGGAGGCGAACGGGCCGGTTCGCCCGACCCTCGCCCGTGCAACGCCGCCCCGCGATCCCATCTGTGGCACCACCGACCGCATGAAGGCCCCGAATGATCGACGCCGCGGCGCTGCATCGCGCCATACTGACCCTGGACAGCCACATCGACATTCCGTGGCCCAGTTCGCCCGATCCGTTCGGTCCCACCGCCCGTCACGTCGATCTGCCCAAGATGAAGGCGGGCGGGCTGGATGCCGGCTGTTTCGTGGCCTTCGTGCCGCAGGGGCCGCGCACGCCGTCCGGCACCGCGGAGGCCGGGCAGCGCGCGATGGCCATGCTGGAGACGATACGCGGCATGGGCGCCACAAGGCTCGGCATCACCGCGCGGGTGTGCAGCACGGCGGACGAGATCGAGGCGGCGCACGCGGGCGGCGCGCTGGCGGTGGTGCCGGCCATCGAGAACGGACATGTCATGGGCGAAGATCTGGGCGCCCTGGCCCGTTTCCGGCAGGCGGGCGCCACCTACATCACGCTGACCCATAACGGCCACAACCTGCTGGCCGACAGCGCCAACCCGCGCCGGGACCTCGGCGATGCCGAGACGCTGCATGGCGGCCTGTCGCCGCTCGGCCGCGAGGCGGTGGCCGAGATGAACCGGCTCGGGATGATGGTCGACGTCTCCCACCTCTCGCGCCAATCCATGCTGCAGGCGACCGGCCTGTCCCGCGCGCCGGTGGTGGCCACCCATTCCTGCGTGGCCGCGCTGTGCGACCACCCGCGCAACCTCGACGACATGCAGCTGGACGCGCTGCGCGACGCCGAGGGCCTGGTGCAGATCACCGCCATGCCGCCCTTCCTCAAGCCGCGCGGCCGGAGGGAGGACGTGACGGTGGCCGATTTCTGCGACCATGTGGATTACGTGGTGCGCCGCATCGGGCTGGCGCATTGCGGCATCAGCTCGGATTTCGACGGCGGCGGCGCCATCACCGGCTGGCGCGACGCGAGCGAGAGCCTCAACGTCACCGAGGAGCTGGCGCGACGCGGCTACGGCCGCTCGGAAATCGCGGCACTCTGGGGCGGCAACTTCCTCCGGGTGATGCGGGCCTCGGAGGCGTGCGCCGCCGCCGCGTGACGGCGCCTAGGCGTCCGGGTCTGCGGACGACGACGCCGCCAGGCCGCGCAGCATGCCGAGCGTCCGCAGGCCGACCGCCTGCCAGCTGCGATCGGCGAGCCAGCGCTGCGCCAGGCGACGCGTGTTCGCTCGCGCGTCCTGGTCGGACAGGATCTGGTTCAGACCCTCCGCCATCGCCGCGGCGCCGGTTCCGGGCAGGCGCCATACGGCGTCCCCGGCCTCGTCGAATAGGCCGATCGGGGTGACCGCCACGCACGGCCCGGCGCCGAGCGCCATGCGCAGCGCGGCACTCGACCCTTCCTTGGACGGCTGGTAGGGCAGCACGATCAGGTCGCACGCGCCGAGCCGCCAGCGGGTTTCGTGCAGCGGCAGGAAGTCGCGCTCCAACTGCACGGAGCTTTCGAGGTTGGCGGCGCGGGCGGCCTCCATCACCCGGGCCGCCTCGGCCCCGGAGGCCTCGCTGCCGTAATCGGCGGTCATCAGCCGCAGCCTTGCCCTGGGCCAATCGGCGCGCAGCCGGCCCACGGCTTCGACCAGCGTGGGAATCCCCTTGCCGGGCAGCAGGAAACCGCAGCTGCCGATGGTGACCACGTCGTTGCCGACCAGCGTGCGCTCGGCCTTCGGGTAGAGCGGCTCCGGCGCGCCCTGCGGCACCAGCACGACGTCCACCAGGCCGAGTCCGCGCAGCCGCTCGATGTCGGCCAGGCTGTGCACGATCACGCGCGAGGCGGCGCGCAGCCCGGCGATGGCCGCGTCCCGCTCCCCGGCGGCGATGTCGAGCAGGTCGGCGGTGTTGTGCAGCGTCACCGCGACCACGCGCACGGTCCGGGCTAGCGCCGTCAGCAGCCGGCCGAGCCTGGACCACGCGATCAGCGCGGGCTGGTGCTGGATATGGACGGCGTCCGCGTCCTCGGCCGCGATCGCACGGTGCAGGGCCTCGACGTCCGGCGTGCCGAGCGTCCAGGCCGGCCGAACCCGCAGGTGACCCGTCTGGCTCGCCCCGGTCGCGCGCATGTCGGCCAGCACCACGACCTCCAACCCTGCATCGGCGTACACCATCGCCTCGACCAGGGCGGCGGCGTACTCGGCGACACCGCACCGGACGCCCCAGCTGGAGACGACGCAGAGGCGCATCGGCCGGCGCGGCGGCGCCAGCAGCGTTTCGAGGCAGGCCGCCTCGACCCTTCGCCCGAAGGCGTCGGCGTCAAACGCGGCGGCGGCGGCGCGTGCCCGCTCC
>CAXTJP010000109.1:0-8679 GCA_964244615.1 uncultured Acetobacteraceae bacterium | reverse complement strand
CGTCGCCGCAGCGCACGCCGGTGCTGTATCAGGCCGGCGCCAGCGAGCGCGGCCGTCGCTTCGCCGGGCGTCACGCGGAATGCGTGTTCGTCAACGCGACCACGCCGTCCGCGGTCGCCGGCCTGGTCGCCGACCTGCGCGCGCGGGCCGCACCCCGTCCGGTGCGCGTCTTCGTCGGAGCAACGGTGGTCGTCGGCCGCACCGAACGCGAGGCGCGCGACCTGCTGGCCGACTATGCCTCGCACGCCAGCGCCGAGGCCGCCCTGGTGCAGGCCTCCTCGTCCCTGGGGATCGACTTTTCCCGCTACGCGATGGACGAGCCGATCGCAACCGGTCCGACGCAGGCGATCCAGTCCAACGTCGAGGCGATGGCGCGCGTCGCGGGGCCAGCCTGGACCAAGCGCAAGCTGTTGCAGCAGTCGGTGCTGGGCAGCCGGCAGCCGCCGATCGTCGGCGACCCGGCGCAGGTGGCCGACGCCTTGCAGGCCTGGGTGACGGACGCCGATATCGATGGCTTCAACCTGTCGCGGACGGTGATGCCGGAGTGCCTGCGCGGCTTCATCGACCTGGTGGTGCCGGTGCTGCAGGAACGCGGGGTCTACAAGACGGCCTACGCACCGGGCACCTGCCGAGAGAAGCTGTTCGGTCAGGGACGACTGCTCCCGGCAGACCATCCCGCCGCCCGTTACCGGGACTGGGATCGATCCTGAGGATCAGGCCGGCGTCAGGATGTGGATGGCGCGGCTGGCGATCATTTCCTTCGTCCTGGCGCCGTAGGCCGCCATGTGCGGCGAGGCGGCGTGCGCCTGCAGCGCCGCGGCACTTTCCCACTTCTCGACCACCATGAAGCTGTCCTCGCCCAGCCTGGTCTGCATCGCACCCCCGTCGGCCAGGTCGATGACCGGCGTGTACTCGATGCAGCCCGGTTCGGCGTGCACGGCGGGGACGTTGGCGCGGAACGCGGCGAGGATCGCATCCCGTTGACCCGGCTTGGCGGTGATGACGGCAATGACGTGGATCACGCTGGCTTACTCCCATATCGACCCGCCCGGGATCTCCCGACGTCGATCGGGACGACAGCCACGAGACGGGATGGGAAACCTGCCACAGCCGGGCCGTTCCTACAAAAATGCGGCGCGAGCCGCCGTTCCCCATCCGGAATGCCGGACGGGGTGGCCGACGTTACCGGTAGCCGCCGGAGGCCAGGAGTTCCTCGCCGGTCAGCCAGCCGGAGTCGGCCGAGGCCAGGAACACCGCGATCGGGGCGATGTCGTCGGGCTGCCCCAACCGTCCCAGCGGCGTCTGCGCCACCATCTGCTTTTCCATGTCGCTGCCGATCAGGCCCATGCTGCGGCTGCCCTCGGTCTCCACGCCGCCCGGGTTGATCGAGTTCACCCGGATCTTCCGCGGCCCGAGTTCCTTCGCCAGCACCTGGGTGATCGCCGACACCGCGCCCTTGGTGGCGGTATAGATCACCGAACCTGGCGGCGTGATCCGGCTTACGACGGAGCCGATATTGATCACGCTGCCGCCCTCGGCGCCGAAATGCTTGGCCGCTTCCTGGGTCGCCAGCAGGAGCCCGAGCACGTTGGTATCGAACTGCCGGTGGAACTCCTCCTCGGTGAACGCCTCGATCGGGCCGAACCGGAAGATCCCGGCATTGTTCACCAGCACGTCGAGCGATCCGAACCGCTGCCTGGTCTCGGCGAACAGGCGCTGCACGTCGGCCTGTTTCGACACGTCTCCCTGCACCGCGATTGCCTGGCCGCCGGCCGCGACGATCTCGGCGACCACGCGATCCGCACCCTCCTTGCTGGAGGCATAGTTCACAACGACCGCCGCTCCCGCCGCCGCCAGCGCCGTGGCGATCCCCGCGCCGATCCCCTTGGATGCCCCCGTCACCACCGCGACCTTGCCTGATAGACTGCTCATCCGAACCTCCGAAAAGACTGTATCGGTGTTTCATTTAGATGACTGTCTAACCGTTACAAGCGGCGGCTAGATCCGCGAGAGCTGGTCGAGGTAGGCGCGCAGCACCTCGCGCTGCAGCGCGAGGTGGGCGAACCGGCCCTCGCGGGTGATGCGGATCAGCCCCGCCGCTTCCAGCTCCTTGAGATGGTGCGACACCGTGGCCGCGCTGACCTGGTGCGCCTGCTCCAGGCAGCTGCAAGGCAATGGCTCGGCAACGCTGCCGATCTGCTTCAGGATCTGGTAGCGCCGCGGTTCCGCCAGGGCGCGGGCGATCGACGCGAATTGCGCATCCGTCAGTTCCATCGGCTCGCCCGTCATCATCCCCACTCATCGCCTTGCCACGGTCCCGGTTGCGGCTTGTCCAGGGTGGAACCAGCCGTAACGCCGTCTTACAGTTTGATACGCAACGGGTGCGTTGCAATATTGTCGGCGGAAGCATATCTGGAGTATCGACAGCAGGAGGTCGTGGCATGGACAGGATCAAGGCTAGGCGTCAGCATCGGACGCTGCTGCGGGTGTTGAGCGCCATCGGCATCAGCATCGCGCTTTCCGGATGCATCGTCGTTCCCTATGGGCCGCATTACTATCACCCCTATCATTACGGCTACTACTAGCCGCGTGCGGGGCAGCGGCGGGCGGCCTCGGGCCGCCGACGCTGCCCTGCTCGCGGACCGCATCGTGGCGTCGGCCTCGACCCTGTTCCTGCGCGACGGCTACGCGGTGACCAGCGTCGAGGCTATCGCCGCCGCTGCCGCGGTGTCGAAGCGCACGTTCTACGCCCGTTTCGACAACAAGGGTGCGGTGTTCCTCGCCGTGGTGCGCGTCCTGATCCGCACCTGGCTGAGCGGCTTCGATGCCGCCCTGGAAGACGCGGATACCCTGGAAGATGCCCTGCTGACGGCATCCCGTCAGATGCTGGATGTGGCACTCACCCCGGATGCCCTCTCGCTGCATGTCCTGGTGACCGCGGAAGCGATGCGGTTTCCCGAGCTGGCCGAGGCGCTGCGCGAGGGTGGGGCCGACGTCGGCCGCAGCAGGATCGCCACGTTGCTGCTGACGCACGTGCCGCGTCTCACGGCGGGGCAGGCGGCGTTCGCGGCCGAGCAGTTCCAGAGTCTGATCGTGTCGGTCCCGCAGCGACGCTCCATCGGCCTCGGGCACCCGCTGGATGCGCCGGCCCGCGAGGCCTGGTGCCGATCCAGCGTGTCGCTGTTCCTGAACGGCCTGTCGATAGGCCTCGCGGCGGATCATCGCCCACAGCCATAGCGGCGCGCAGGTCCGGACGGCCGGCGAAATGCAAGAGAAATTCTGTCGGAACTGAGAAGCGGTGCGACGGCGATCCTCCGTCCGGCCTTTGACGCGGCGATAACCACTCGCCCAGAGGGTTCCCCATACCCTGGCGCTGGCGAACCAGTCAGGCGATCGCGGCAGTGGCGGCCGCTGGCGTGGCGACCCTCCTGCTCCTCCGATACGCTTCCCCACTCGCCAGCTTCGCCCACACGATTCGAGCCATTTTATTGGCCAAAGCCATGGTCGTGAGCTTACGCGGCCTGCGCTCCACGACCTCTGCTGGCACGCTCGGCCTGCCTGGGGCGCGATGCTACCTCGCCTCGGTATCATCGCGGTCAGCATGAGGCGGTCGATACGAGAGCAAGATGCGGAGTGCAGCTGCCACAACGTTCGGCTCAGTGGTCGTCACGATTTCTACAGGACGCATCATGCCGCCGATCCGCTCGCTTCTCGAACGCACCCAGGCCCATGCTGCCAATTTTCTTGAAGGACTGAACGCACGATCCGTTGCCGCGACAGTAGACGCCGCGACGTTGCGGCAGCGGCTGGGGGCAGCACTGGGCAATTCTGGCATTCCTGCTGAGCAGGTGATCGATGACCTAGTGGCGGCCACCGAGGGCGGGCATTTGGGCTCCGCTGGTGGACGGTTCTTCGCCTGGGTGGTCGGTGGCGCATTACCTTCCGCGCTAGCCGCCGATTGGCTTACTTCCACCTGGGATAACAATGCCGCGCTTTACGCCTGCGGACCCGCCGCATCTGTAGTGGAGGAGGTAGCCGGCGTCTGGATCAAGGACGTGCTCGACCTGCCGCGTGATGCCTCGTTTGCCTTCACGACCGGGTGCCAGATGGCGCACTTCACCTGCCTCGCTGCTGCCCGCCACGCCCTGCTGCGCGATCGGGGCTGGAATGTGGAGCGCGATGGGTTGACCGGCGCCCCAGCCATCCGCGTGCTTGCCACGGAACATCGCCACGGCAGCATCGAACGGGCGCTACGGTTTCTGGGGATTGGCACAGCCGCTCTGGTCCCGCTTGCGACCGATGCGGATGCGCGTATCACCGTCGACGCCCTGATCACCGCATTGCCAACGTCCGACGCCCCTACGATCGTCGTCCTCGACGCAGCCGACCTGAACGTGGGCGCGGTCGATCCTTTTGCCGAACTGATCCCGATTGCACGGAAGGCGGGCGCATGGGTGCATATCGACGGCGCCTTCGGGCTATGGGCGCGGGCAAGCGGGCGGCATCGGCACAGGCTGGCGGGGGTCCATCTGGCGCACTCATGGGCAACGGACGCGCATAAGTGGTTAAACACGCCAAAAGACATAGGAATAGCCGTGGTATCGGACACGGCCGCCCATCGCGTGGCCATGGCGATCAGCGCCGACTATCTGACCCACGATGCCGACACGCGCGATCAGATCGACTGGACGCCCGATTGGACACGACGCGCACGCGGTTTTGCGGTTTATGCGGCCCTACGCGAGCTTGGCCGTGCCGGTGTTGCTGACCTCATCGACCAGAGCTGCGCCCACGCTGCGACGCTCGCCGCCGGAATTGCTTCACTGGATGGTGCCGAGCTGATTGTGTCCCCAACCCTGAATCAGGCGCTTGTCCGCTTCCGCTCACCCAGATCCAACGCCACAGAGGAAGATCATGACGCATGGACCAATGGCGTGATCGCAGCCATCAACTTGGAAGGTACGGCGTTCTTCAGCGGCACCGTCTGGAAGGGACGGCGTGCCATGCGGATCAGCGTTATCAACTGGCGGACTTCAGCCGCTGATGTGGAAGCAACGATCGCAGCCGTCGCGAGCCTGCTAGCCATAGCCGACAGTCATTTCAAGTCCTCTTAAATCGCTGGTTCCCTAAAAAGCGTCTTTCCAGGGTTCGCGGCAAGCGGTCATAGCCTTATTGGAGTGTATCTCAGCGAAGTATTGGCATGGGACACTATCTCCGCCTCAGCAAGCTCGATCGCGGCGTTCCGGGACAACTTCGCCCACACGTCCAGACCTACCAAAGCACCGTCGTTCTCGTGCGCTGGCCTTCGCAGGCAGGTGACGCCGGGCGGGATGCGGCGCGTAAATGGGAGCCGGGCCATGCTCCGGATTTCACGGTTGCGCAGGTCGGGAGCAAGCTCTCAGCCTTCGAGGCTGCCTGGAACTGACAGATGAACCGTAAAGAGCGCCGTACCGCCGCGAAGTCGGACAAGAACGCCGCCGGTACCGCCCCGTTGCTGGCCCTGGCCCAGACCTGCCACCGCAACGGACGCCTGGACGAGGCCGATGCGCTCTGCGCCCGCTTCCTCGCGACGCAGCCGGGTCACGCCCGGGCGCTGCACCTGCGCGGCGTGATCGCCCGCCAGCAGAACCGGCCCGCGGAGGCCGTTGCGCATTTCAGCCAGGCGCTCGCGACCGCGCCGGCGGAAGCCGCGATCCATGACGGCCTTGCGGAAGCATACCGGACCCTCGCGCGGCCGGTCGATGCCGAGCGCCATTACCGGCGGGTGGCCGAACTGCAGCCGGGCGGCGTGACGCTGCTCAATCTCGGCAACGCCCTGCTCGAGCTGCAACGTCCGGCCGATGCCGCCGCCGTCTACCAGTCCGCCCTGCGCTTCGACGCCCAGCTGCCGCAGATCCATTACGGCCTCGGCACGGCCTGGGCCGCGCTGGGCCGGAGGCAGGCGGCGGATGCGTTCGCCCGCGCCATCGCCCTGCGCCCGGATTTCGCGCTCGCCCACGAGGGCCTGGTCGATGCCTGCCTCATGGCCGATGACCGGGAAGCGGCGCTGCAGGCTGCCTGCCGGGCCTTGCTGCATGTCGATGCGCCGATGCTGCGCGTGCAGTTCGTCGACGCCGTGATCGACGCGCCGCCGGTCGCCGAAATGCCGGGCCTGCGGGAGGCGATGCAGCGCGCCCTGGCCGAATGCTGGACGCGCCCGCAGGACCTGGCGCGCGCGGTCTGCGACATCGTCGCCCAACGGCCGCCGTTCGACGCTTCCGACACGCTGCTGCGCACCCTGCTGGAACTGGCTCCGATCCGTCACCGGCAGGTCGAGCAGGCGCTCACCGACCAGCGCCGGACGCTGCTGCAACGGATCGCCGCCGGCACCGCGCCCGATCCGGCGGCACTCGACGCCACGTGCGGGCTGGCACGGCAATGCTTCATCAATGAATATGCGTGGCACTGCCTGCCGGCGGAACAGGACCTCGTCGACCGCCTTCAAGCCCAGATCGGCAACGATCTCGATCGCGGTCTCGTCCCGCCGGACCCGGCCGTCATCGCCGTCGCGATGTACCGGCCGCTCGCGTCGCTGGACGGTGCCGAACGGTTGCTGTCCCACGCCTGGTCACCGGCCGTCGCCGCCGTGCTCGCCCAGCAGATCGCCGAGCCGGCCGAGGAGCGCCGGCTTCGCGGCCTGATCCCGCGCGCGACCTCGATCGAGGACGACGTCTCGCGCGCGGTCCGCGACCAGTACGAGGCGAACCCCTATCCGCGCTGGGTGGCGATGGCCGGGGCCACGCAGAAGGTCCGGCTCGGCGACTGGCTGGCGGCGCGGTTCTCGGAGGCGCCCGTGGCACCGCTGCCGGGTGAAGTCCTGGACGTTCTGGTGGCCGGCTGCGGAACCGGCCAGCAGGCGCTGGATACCGTCCGCAGCCTGGCCGATGTCAGGCTGCTCGCGATCGACCTGAGCCTGGCCAGCCTGGCCTACGCCGCGCGCATGACGGCGGCACTCGGTGCGGCCGGGATCGAGTACGCCCAGGCCGACCTGCTGCAGGCGGCGCAGCTCGGTCGCACCTTCGACATGATCGGCGTCGGTGGCGTCCTGCACCATCTCGCCAACCCCTGGGCCGGTTGGCGGACCCTGCTCGGGCTGCTGCGCCCGGGCGGCGTGATGAACGTCCTGCTGTACACCGTGCGCGGCCGCGACGATGTCGGGCGCGCGCGCGACTGGATCGCCGAACAGGGTTACGCCGCCACGACCCAGGGCATGCGGGCGTGCCGCCAGGCGCTGATGGCCCTGCCGGACGATTGGGCGATGCGGCTGTCGGCGAGCCCGGACTTCGCCTCGATCAGCGGCTGTCGCGACCTGCTGTTCCACGTGCAGGAGCAGGCGGTGACGCTGCCGGACGTCGCCGGGTTTCTCGCGGGCGCGGGGCTCGAACTGCTCGGCATCGAGGTGCCGGCCTCCACCAGGCGCGCATTCGAGGCCTGGCGCGGACCCGGCGATGACCGACTGCGCGACCTCGCGCGCTGGGACCTGTTCGAGGCGGAGCATCCGCGATGCTTTGCCGGCATGCTCAACCTGTGGATACAGAAGCCGGCCTGATCCTACTCCCGCCAGCAGGCGAGGTCCTGCGGCGCCAGCGTGGCACTGCCGATGACGAAGCTGCGTTCCGCCCGCTCCGGCAGCGTCCAGGGCACCGGACCGTAGTTGAACGCGAACCGCATCCCGCCGCGACGACGCAGCCGCACGCCGGGCGGCAGGTCGATCGTCTCGACGCCGCCGCCGGCCAGCACGTGCCGCATGGCGGCGTCGAGCAGCGCCGGGTCCGGCCAGCAGGCGAGGTAGGTGCAGCGGCCGGCCTCGAACGCCGCCGGCATGCCGTCGTCGAACTGTCCGAGCAGGGTGGCGTCGGTCTCGACCCACTCCCGCCAGCGGATCGCGCGGCCGGCGAGCTTGCCCTGCACGGCATGCGACAGGCCGGGTCGCAGCGAGGCGACGTCGGTGACGCGCGCCGGCAGCAGCGCCTGCAGCGGACCAGGCGGCAACGTGTCGGGAATGACGAACTCGGCGGTCCTGGAGCCGGTGCGCGGCCCGACCAGCAGCGTCGCCTCGGTGTCGCGCAACGCCGCCAGCGCCGCGTCCGACACGTGTGGCAGCGTCGGCACCAGCACGACGCGGTAGCCGGACAGCGACGCGCCCGGTGCGACGATGTCGACATCCTGCCCGAGCCGGCGCGCCACCTCGTACCAGCGGACGCAGAGTTCGCTGTAATGGAAGTCGTCGCCCTGCGGCTGGATGCCGATCGACCAGGCCGCCTCGTAGTCGAACACCAGCGCCACCGGCGCCGGGGCGCTGGCGGGGAGGTCGCCCAGCGCGCGCAGCTCGTCCGCGACCCGCAGCGCCTCGGTGCCGCCCGCCGAGCGCGAGCGGTCCGGCCGGTGCAGCCCGGCATGCATCTGCTCCTGCCCGAACGGGCACTGCCGCCAGCGGAAGTAGCTCACCACCTCGGCGCCGTGCGCGAACGCCTCCCAGGTCCATAGCCGCACCATCCCCGGCTTCGGCACCGGGTTCCACGGCGCCCAGTTCACCGGGCCGGGCTGCTGCTCCATGATCCAGAACCGGCCACGGCCGACGCCCCGATACAGATCGTGGTTGAACGCCGCCATGTCCGGGTGCGCGGTCTCGGCGAACAG
>CAXTJP010000108.1:0-8692 GCA_964244615.1 uncultured Acetobacteraceae bacterium | reverse complement strand
TCGGCACCGCCGCCGGCTGCGCCTTCGCCCCACGCTGCCCCGCCCGCTTCGACCCCTGCGACGCGCTGCCGCCGTTGTTCACCGGCGCCACGCAGGACGTGGCCTGCTTCCTGGCGGAGCCCCACGCATGACCGAGCCGCTGCTGGAGGCCATCGGCCTGACCAAGACCTACACAGCCGGCGGCCGGACCCTGCAGGCCGTGGACCGCGTCTGCCTGCGCGTCATGCGCGGCGAGACCTTGGGCCTTGTCGGCGAATCCGGCTGCGGCAAGTCCACCCTCGGCCGTTGCCTGCTCCGCCTGCAGACGCCCACCACCGGCACCATCCGCTTCGACGGCCAGGACATCACCACCCTCTCCTTGCGCGCCCTACGCAAGCTGCGCCCACGCATGCAGATGGTGTTTCAGGACCCGTACGGCTCGCTCAACCCGCGCCGCCCCGTGGGCGACCTGATCGCCGAACCTTTGCGCATCCACCGCGCCCCAGCCGGCCGACACCGCACCCCGGCCGAAATCACCGCCCGCGTTGCCGAACTCGCGCACCTCGTCGGCCTCACCCAGCCCCAGATGCGCCACTACCCCCACGAATTCTCCGGCGGCCAACGCCAGCGCATCGGCATCGCCCGCGCCCTGGCCCTCGAACCCGACCTCATCATCGCCGACGAACCCGTCTCCGCCCTCGACGTCAGCGTGCAGGCCCAAATCGTCAACCTGATGATGGACCTGCAGGATCGCCTGGGCCTGACCTACCTGTTCATCGCCCACGACCTCGCCGTGGTGCGCCAAGTTGCGACGCGCGTGGCCGTCATGTACCGCGGCGCCATCGTGGAAACCGGCCGCACGGCCGAGGTGTTCGCCCGCCCGGCGCACCCCTACACCGCCGCCCTCCTGTCCGCCGTCCCCCGGCTGTCCCGCGCATCCAGCACGGCGCGTAGCCTGTGCTGAGTTGGAGGCGCCTTGCACCTTGCGCGGCCGGGAAGGATGGCTCGCCGGCCGAGCCGCGCAGGACGATCGGCCGCGCGCCAGGTCGGCCGCCGCGATCGGCGGCAGCCTGGACATCAGCGGCTCGGCAGGGTTTCCAAACTTCGCGATGACCCTAAACCACTTGTCAATTCAAAATCGCTTATATCCTGGAACGCCCAGGTGATTACAACGCAGGCTCATGAGTGGTCAGAATAGCCGTTGCCTGGAGCCCCCTTCGGAGATAGGTCTTCATGTCCAGGATTTTTGCGAACCTGACTATTCGAGCTAAGGTTATTCTTGGCTTTGCGGTTGTGCTGTCTTGCACGCTCGGCCTTGGCGTTTTTTCGATCGAGCGACTGACCAGAATAAATGCGGGATCGGCCAAGATAGCCAATCACGCTCTGCCGGCCGCGCAGATGCTGGGCGATGTCGCCTGGCGCTCTGAGCAGCTTCGATCGCGAGAGGGGCAGTTGTTGCTCACAGACCACGACGGGGTGGAGAAGCAGCTTACCCACATCGCCGCGAGCAAGGACGCCCTGATTGCCGCGCTGGCGGCTTACCAGCCTTTGGTGAGCCCCGGCGAGGAAGCCCGGCTCGCGGCGGATGTTACCGCTGCATGGCAGATCTATCAGGGCTTCTCGACCAAGTTGATCGAGACCTTCAAAGCCGGTGACAAGAAGCACGCGCGTACAATCCTGATGACCGACTCGCTTGCGACAATGAACAGCTTGCGAGCAGCCCTACAGGCCGATCGTGATTTCCAACGCCTGAGGGGCACGCAACTGGCCACGGCCAATGATGAACTCGGCTCTGCCGCCCGTCTTTGGGTTCTGGTGACGGTCGGGGTGGCAACCGCTCTTTGCTTCATGATCGGCTTGTCGATGGTGCGCGGCATCTCGCGCCCGATCCAGCTCATGGCAGCCGCCATGCGCGATCTCGCAGCACGCGACATGGCGATTGTGGTCCCGGGTCTCGGACGCCGTGATGAGGTCGGCGCCATGGCGGCGGCCGTGCAAGTGTTCAAGGACAGCATGATCACCGCTGATCGTCTGGCCGCCGAACAGGAGGCTGACCGCGTCGTAAAAACGCAGCGCTCCGGGCGCTTGGAGGTATTGGTGCGCGACTTCGAGGCACGAGTGGCCAGTCTCGTGGACATGCTCTCGGCCGGTTCGACCGAGATGGAGGTGACCGCTCGATCCATGTCCTCTACCGCCACGCAAACGAACCAGCAGGCATCCACCGTGACCGCAGCCGCGGAAGAAGCGAGCGCCGGTGTGCAGACTGTGGCTGCAGCGGCCGAGGAGCTGACAGCTTCCATCCGCGAAATCAGCCGGCAGATGTCCCAGTCGGCAAAGGCCACTGCGAAAGCGGTCGAGGACGCACGCCGCACCGACATCATCGTCCGCGCCCTGGCTGAAGGCGCACAGAAGATCGGTGATGTGGTTCAGCTGATCAGCGGGATAGCGGCGCAGACCAACCTACTGGCACTGAACGCGACCATCGAGGCCGCGCGGGCCGGTGACGCAGGCAAAGGGTTTGCCGTGGTGGCGAGCGAAGTGAAAAGCCTGGCGACGCAGACTGCGAAGGCGACGGAAGAGATCGCCGCCCAGATCAAGCAGA
This sequence comes from uncultured Acetobacteraceae bacterium, assembly GCA_964244615.1. Classification (GTDB taxonomy): domain Bacteria; phylum Pseudomonadota; class Alphaproteobacteria; order Acetobacterales; family Acetobacteraceae; genus BOG-908. Next base: position 6,111 of record CAXTJP010000108.1, on the reverse strand, counting down.
TCCAGGGTGCGACCGGAGACGCGGTGAACGCCATCAATGGGATCGCCACCACGATCGACGACGTCAACGTGATCGCCTCGAACATCGCCGCTGCGGTCGAGGAACAGGGCGCCGCAACGGCGGAGATCGCCCGCAACGTGCAACAGACGGCACAGAGCACTCAGGACGTCACCGTCAACATCACCGGCGTCAGCCAGGCCGCCAACGACACCGGCGCTGCCGCCGATCAGGTGCTGCGGGCGGCCGGCGGCCTCGCGCAGCAAGCCGAGGCACTGACCGCCGAAGTGAACAGCTTTGTCGCCGGCGTGCGCGCGGCCTGAGTGTAGCGGCGCGTCCTGATCAACGGCTCACGGTCACTGAAACGGACGTGAGATCGCACCGCTTGACGCGCGGTGAGTGAGACCGGTCGATCAGGTCGGCAGCCGGCCGCGCGCAGGTCGCCACGGTGATCTGCGCCCTGTCCACCGACAGCGAGCGCGACACGAAGACCCGGCCACCGGGGGCGTTCCTGCGAGTGGAACCGCTTCCATGGACGATCTAGCGTGCACTCCGAAGCATAGGATGGGCCCGTACATGGCAATAAGCCTTCGGTTGAGGTCCTCTGGCCCGGAAGTGCGTCAGCTACAGCAGGTACTCTTGGCCTCCGACGCGCGCGTGGTGCCGGACGGCCTCTTCGGCCAGTCCACCGAGATTGCTGTCCGTTCGTTCCAGCGTAGGCACGCCCTCCTGCCAGACGGCATCGCCGGACCTGTAACTTTGGCTGCCCTGGCCGCCGTGCCGCCGAGGCAGGCCGCCGTCTCGGGACCGCGGACCGGACCACCGCCATCGCAGGCGCCCTCCTTCGGACGCGTCGGGATGGCGCTGGCGGCACTGGCGATCAAGATCGGACCCGAAATCATCCCCTGGGCGACGGCCGCGCTGCACGACCTGGCCTACATGATGGTCTCGCATCCGGTCGCAGGGATGTCGATGTCGGCGGCGGGCAGGGAGTTGTTGATCTGGCGGGAGTCTGAAGCGGGCGTGAGCAATCAGCTCTACTGGCCGAAAGGCGACAGTGGTGTGACCTTGGGTGCAGGCTACGACATGAAAGCGAGGAGCGCCGTCACCATAAAAACGGACCTAATCGCTATCGGGGTAGCGCCAGCGTCGGCCGAGGCGGCCTCGAAAGGGGCAGGCAAGGTGAAATCCGACGCTTCGGACTTTATCGTGAAAAACAGCTCGGCAGTATCGCTGACGATGGACCAGGAGACAGCTCTTCTGAAACTGGTGCTCCTAAGTACGAGAAAATCGTCCGCGACAACATCACGGTCGACCTCGTGCAGCACGAGTTCGACGCCCTTGTAAGCGTGGCGTACAACCCGGGCGGCAGCTTCACTCCCATATCCGACCTCATCAACGCGGGCGAGGTTGCCGAGGCGATGGCCTCGATCAAGTCACGCGTACACTCCAATGGCTTGGTCCTGCCGGGCCTGGTGTCACGCCGGAATGGAGAAGTAGCGATGTATCTCTACGGCAGATACGAGAAAGGCTGAGCTTGGGCACTTTTCGAAAAATCCTCGCGGTCGCCGCAGCCGCGCTGTCCAGCATGCCTCAGCCTGTGTTGGGGGCCGGGGCGGTCGCGGGGCCCGCCGGGCAGTGGCGGGTTGAGCACGTAGAGATAGACCGGAACTCCGGGCGCAGAGTGTCCATCGCCTATGACGACCCGCGTTCCGTCGGCCGATACATGGACTTTTCCCCCGACCGCATCCTGTTCGGAGATGTCGATGGCAGCTCTGTTTGCCGGGCGCCTCACTACTCCGAAGCCAAGCTGACGCTTTCCGAGATGATGACAGGCAGCTTCGGAGCGACCTCGAAGGCATTTCAGCGGAGCGACTACGGGCTGCCTCTTTCAACAATTGAACCCATGACGGCCACGTTGCTCAAATGCGGAAGCGGGTCGGTCGGGAAAGGTTTTGATGGCGGATACGACAGCTGGTTCGTGAACCTGCCCAACCACAGGCTGGCGATGGGCTACTTCGACACCTCCATACTCGTGTTGGCTCCAGCCACCCCCGACGCGAAGCCTGTGGCATCCTTCGACTGCGCCAAGGCCGCTACCGCGACGGAGAAGGCCATCTGCGGCTCGCAAGACCTGGCCAGCCTGGACCGCAGCATCGCCGCGTCGTACGCCGACGCCGTGCGGTACGCGGACGGAGAAACCGCCGACATCTTGAAGCTGAAAGCCGGGCAGACGGCTTGGCTGCGTGCCAGGAACAGATGCGCCGCAGATGACAAATGCCTGCGCGCGTCGATGAACCGGCAACTCCTGGAGCTGGCCAAGGACGCAGGGCTACCGTAACGACCGTCGGCTCACCAAAGACTTGGCTTGGACGGCTTCGGACCACCTATCGTTTTTCGCACCGATGAACACGGCGGCCCCACCTCCCGCCGCGTCGGCCTGCTGCGCGAGCTGACGCAGGCCGTGGCCGACACGGTTGGCGCCGACCGTGTCGGCGTGCGCCTCTCGCCCAGCGGCGGCACGCAGGGCGTGAACGACAGCGACCCGGAGACGCTGTTCCCGGCCGCCGCGGCGGCGCTGTCCTCGATCGGGGTCGCGTCCTCGGACTGCGCGAGCCCAAGCCCCAGGGCACCGTCGGTCGCGCCGGACGCCCCCCGGTGGCACCCGCCATGCGCGCCACGTTCCCCGGCCCGCGGGTGTCGAACTCGGACTATATCGGCTCCTGCGCGTCGGCGGCGATGCAGTCGGGCGTCGCCGACGCGATCGCGTTCGGCCGTCCGTTCATCTCCAACCCCGACCTGCCGCGTCGTCTGGCCGAGAACATCCCCCCCTCGCCCCCGACAGGATGGCCACTGGAAGCCGCCTGGCGTTCGGCCCCGGAACGCGACTAGGCCGGTCATCTGACCTGGCCTGGCGCATCGTGGAGGCCCAACACGGACCGGCCCTGCGCTGCCTGACCGGCGTACGATCACTCTTTGCTGAGCCGCCTCAGGAAACCGCTTCGTCACAGTTGGGCAACCGCACCGCCCCAATCCTGCCGCGTTGCAGCAGCAGCTTGAGGGCGTCGGACCAGACAGGTCCGGCACTCTGGCCGGGACGAAAACGATGTCGCTGATGAAGATTTACGGACGGGCCCTGGGGCTGCTGTCGCAGAACCGGCGCATGCTGGCGATGCTGGTGGCAGGCAATTTGGGCGTCGCCGCCCTGCAATTCCTCGATCCGCTGCTGTTCGGGCACGTGATCGGCCTGCTGGCCCGAACCGACACCCTGCCGCACGACCAGCTGTTCGCCGAGGGCGGCCGGCTTGTGGCCGTCTGGGTCGCCATCGGCGCCTGCGGCATCGGCGTGAACATCGCCGTCGCCATGGGGGCCGAGCGCCTGGCCCACCGCCTGCGCCTCGGTGCCATCAGCCGCTGCTTCAACCATGTGCTTACCCTGCCCAACTCGTTCCACGCCACCGTGCAGTCCGGCAGCGTGATGAAGGCGATGGTCTCGGGGTCCGACTCGCTGTTCGCGCTCAGCCTCACCTTCTTCAAGGAGAACCTGGCCACCTACGTGGCGGTGCTGGTGCTGCTGCCGCTTTCGGCCTTCCTGAACTGGCGCCTGTCGCTGGTGCTGGTGGCGCTGGTCTGCGTGTTCGCCACCGTCACCACGCTGGTGATCCGTCGCACCCAGGCGGGCCAGCGCAGCGCCGAAAGGGCGCACTCGGCCCTCGCCGGGCGCGCCCAGGACGCGTTGAGCAACGTGGTCGCGGTCCAGTCCTTCGGCCGGCTGCAGGCCGAGGCGCACGCCTTTGCCGAGATCATCGAGAACGTCATCCGCCATCAGTTTCCGGTGCTGAACTGGTGGGCGCTCGTCACCGTGCTGACCCGCGCGTCCAGCACGCTCGCGGTGATCACCATCGTCGTCGCCGGCGCGCTGCTGCACCTGCATGGCCGCGCCAGCGTGTCGGACATCGTCTCGTTCATGGGCTTCTCGACCCTGCTGATCGGGCGGCTCGAGGCGGCGGTGAACTTTGCCTCCAGCCTGTTCATGCGCGCCCCCGGCATCGCCGAGTATTTCTCGCTGATCGACATGAACAGCTCCGTGCCGGACCGCGCCGACGCGCACGAGCTGGAAGTGACGCATGGCGAGGTCGCGTTCGAACAGGTCAGCTTCGCCTATCCGGGCGGCCCGGCCATCCTGTCCGACGTCAGCTTCGTCGCCCCTCCCGGCACGGTCACCGCCCTGGTCGGCGCCACCGGCGCCGGCAAGTCCACGGCCATGCACATGCTGCAGCGCCTGTGGGATCCGCAGACCGGCGGCATCCTGATCGACGGCCAGGATCTGCGCGACGTGTCGCTGCACAGCCTGCGCCAGTCGATCGGCGTGGTGTTCCAGGAGAGCCTGCTGTTCAACCGCACGATACGCGAGAACCTGCTGGTGGGCCGCCCCGGCGCCACCGACGCCGAGATCGAGCGTGCCTGCCGCATGGCCGAGGCGCACGATTTCATCATACGCCAGCCGCAAGGCTACGACACGCTGGTGGGCGAGCGCGGCACCACGCTCTCCGGCGGCCAGCGCCAGCGCCTGGCGATCGCCCGCGCCCTGCTCAAGGACGCGCCGATCCTGATCCTCGACGAGGCGACCTCGGCACTCGACGCGGCCACCGAGGCGCGGGTGTCCCGGGCGATGGCCAACCTGATGAAGGGCCGCACCACCTTCGTCATCGCGCACCGCCTGTCCACCGTGCGCGACGCGGACGAGATCCTGGTGTTCGATGCGGGCCGGATCGCCGAACGCGGCACGTTTGACGGTCTGATCCGCGAAGGCGGCCGCTTCGCCGAGCTGGTGCAGAACCAGCTGGCGGGCGTGTCCTGAAGCCAGCCGGCCGGCTGGCTCACGGCTGACGCGTCCTGGCCGGGCCTGACCCGGCCAGGACGCAAGGCGGCCAGGACACCCCTGGCCTTATTCGCCCTTCGGCGGCAGGGTGCGCGGAAAATGCGCGCCCTGCATCCCCTACATCGCGCCTGGCGACTGCTGCCCACCGGGGCCAGACGCGGCGTCCTCTCCCGCACCGCGGCCCTGCTGTCGCCCCGCTCAGACCAGCCGCCGCCGGTGGCGCGGACCGGTCTCGTGGTCGGCGGGGAGATCGGCCGGGCATCCGGACTGGGCGAGGGTGCACGGCTGATGGCGGCCGCCCTGAAACAGCTCGGCGTGCCGAACTGGTCGATCGACGCCGGGCTGCCGGTGCCGGGCGAGGCGCCGGACGCGGTGCCGCTGCCCGCATTGCCGCCCGGTGCGCCGCTGGTGCTGCACGTGAACGCGCCCTTGCTGCCGGCCGCCCTGTGGCGCCTGCCGCGCGGCCTGCTCGGGGGGCGCCTCGTGATCGGCTACTGGGCCTGGGAGCTGGAGGTGGCGGCGCCGTCCTGGCGGGTGGGCGCAGGCTTCGTGCACGAGATCTGGACACCTTCCCGGTTCAGCGCCGCGGCGCTGGAGCCGCTGGTGCCCGGGCGGGTCCGCGTCGTGCCGCACCCGGTGGCGGCCAGTCCGCCGGTCCCGTCCGGCCTGACGCGGGCGGATTTCGGGCTGCCCGAGCGGGCGGTCGTGGTGCTGGTCTCGTTCAGCCTGGCCTCAAGCTTCGAACGCAAGAACCCGCTCGGCGCCATCGCCGCGTTCCGCGACGCGTTCGGCGACCGCGCTGACCGCATCCTGGTGCTCAAGGTCGTCCATGCCGGGCACGCGCCCACCGACCTTATGCGCCTGCAGGCCGCCATTGCCGGCGCCGCCAACATACGGCTGGAAACACGGCTGTTGCCGGCCGCCGACAGCCACGCTTTGACGCGCTGCGCCGACATCGTGCTCAGCCTGCACCGCAGCGAGGGTTTCGGCCTGGTGCCGGCCGAGGCGATGCTGCTGGGCCGGCCCGTCATCGCCACGGACTACTCGGGCACGACGGATTTCCTCGACGCGGGCTGCGGGGTGCCGATCGGCTACCGGCTGGTTGCGGCGCGCGACCCCCGCCACGTGTTCGAGGCACCCGGCGCGCGCTGGGCCGAGCCGGATACCGGCGCGGCGTCGCTGGCACTGGCCGGACTGGCGGACCACCCCGAACGCCGCCGGCAGATCGGCGA
>CAXTJP010000107.1:0-8824 GCA_964244615.1 uncultured Acetobacteraceae bacterium | reverse complement strand
CCGCCACGGTCCCGTGCCGCCCCCGATCCCGGACGCACGCGGCCGGTGGAGCCGTGCACGGCGCGCACGCCGAACCGCGCCAGCACGGCGGCGATCAGCCGTCCGTCGCGGTGGCGACTGGCCAGGGCTGCCACCTGACGGTGCGGGTTGGCCCGTCGGGCCCGGGCCCAAAGCGCCGGCAACAGCGACAGGCGATCGTGCCAGACCGCGACGACCACCGCGCCTCCGGCCAAAAACGGGGCCAGGTGCGCATCCCCCTCGATCGTCCAGCGCGTGCTGCGCAGGACCAGGTCGAGATAGAGGCCGAGCGCGCCCGCGCCCATGCGCCGCGCCGCGCCGCTGTTCAGCAGGCGGGCGAGCATGGCGGGTGGCGACGGGACACGCCCGGCGGGTAGCACGCGGCCGGGTGGTGCAACAACCGCCGGCCGGCGCTCAGGATTTGTTAACCCTCGCCACGCTATTGCGGTTTGGCAGCAATTCGGCTGCGGATCAGAACGGGAACCGTTGCAATGCGTCGCGTGCTCCTCCTTGTTACCTTGCCGTTCGTGGTGGATGCGGTCGTGGCACTCGCTCTGGCCGGGCCGCCCGCCCCGCCCCGCCCGACGGCGGTCGATGCCTACGCCGTGTTCTTCGACTGGGACCAGGCGGCGCTGAGCCCGCATGCCCATACGACGCTGGCCCAGGCGAGCCGGGTTCTAGCCGACGGCCGTATCGCCCGCCTGGCCCTGCTGGGTGCCGAGCAGGCCGGCACGGGGCCAAGCTACGACGCGGCACTGGCCCGCGCCCGCTGGCGCAGCGTGGCCGTCGAGCTTGCCCATGACGGGGTGGCGCCGAGCCAGGTGGTGCAGGCCGGAACGGAAGCGGCCACCCTGCAGCCGGGGGGGTGGCCCGCCCGCAGGACGCGCGTCGCTTCCGTGCCCTGACCGATGCGCCTAACCTGGCCGCACACCAGAAGGCGACGCAGGCACGTGACGTTCAAGCTGAAGACTTCCCCCAGACTGGCATGGCTCGCATCGGGGGCCGCGGTGTTGCTGGCGATCCTTGCAACCCTGGGCCAGGTCGAGGCGGCCCCGTTCGAGCCGCTGGCGGTGTTCGCGCCGCTCACCTTGCCGTCGCCGCCCGGCGTCACTCGCTCGTCTGGCGGCAGGCCGGGGCCGGCCTACTGGCAGAACCGGGCCGATTACGCGATCGACGCGCGGATCGAAACCGCCTCGCACACGCTGACGGCCACCGAGACCATCACCTACACCAACAACAGCCCCGATCCCCTGGACGTGCTGTGGATGCAGCTGGACCAAAACATCTACCGCCGGCAGTCCAGGGCCGCGGCCACGCCGCGCTACGAGCGGAGCCAGCCCGGCGACGCGACCGACGGCTACCGGCTGGGCGCCATCACCGTGCAGGCCGGAACGAGCAGCTACACCCCGGCGAGCTTGGTGAGCGACACGCGGCTCCAGCTGCGCCTCGCAACCCCGCTGGCCGGCCATGGCGGCCTGCTGCGCGTGCGCATCGCCTACAGCTACACGGTGCCCGGCGCCTGGGGCGGACGCACCGCGGTGACCGCCACGCCGCACGGCGACATCTACGAGATCGCGCAGTGGTTCCCGCGCATGGCGGTCTACGACGACCTGCGCGGCTGGGATACCGCCCCCTATCTCGGCTCGGAGTTCTACCTCGAATACGGCGACGTCGACTACGCGGTGACGGTGCCGTGGGATTACATCGTGGCCGGATCGGGCGCGTTGCAGAACCCCGAGGCGGTGCTGACGGCGGCCCAGCGCGAACGCCTGGCGCAGGCGGCCTCCAGCGACGCCACCGTCATGGTGCGCCGGCCGGACGAGGTGGGCAGCGCCGGCAGCCGGCCCACCCATGACGGCCAGCAGACCTGGCGCTTCCACATGGCGCACACGCGCGACGTGGCGTTCACCGCCTCGCCGGCCTTTGTCTGGGACGCGGCGCGGATCAACCTGCCGGGGGGCGGCCACGCGCTGGCGATGTCGGTCTACCCGCCCGAATCGGCCGGCGCGCCGAAATGGGGCCGCTCGACGGAGTACGTGAAGTTCGCCATCGAGCATTTCTCGGCCCGCTGGTTCACCTATCCCTGGCCGGTGATGGTGAACCTCGGCGGCCACGGCGCCGGCATGGAGTACCCCGGCATCGTGTTCGACGACCGCGCCGATGCGGGACGCGACCTGTTCTGGATCACCACGCACGAGGTGGGGCATAGCTGGTTCCCGATGATCGTCGGCAGCAACGAGCGACGCGACGCCTGGATGGACGAGGGGTTCAACACCTTCATCGACGTCTACGCGTCCGACGCCTTCAACCACGGCGAATACGCCCCGAAGCGCGACTCCGAGTACGCCGAGCATGGCGGCAACCCGGTGGACGAGATCCTGCCAGTGCTGGCGGACCGGGACGCGCCGACCATCCTCGCCCCCGCCGACCAGATCAGCGAGAAGTACCGTCACCCGATCAGCTACTTCAAGCCGGCGCTCGGCCTCGTCCTGCTGCGCGAACAGATACTTGGTCCGCAACGTTTCGATCCCGCGTTCCGGGCCTACATCGCCGCCTGGGCCTACAAGCACCCGTCGCCCTCGGACTTCTTCCGCTTCATGGCGAGCGAGGCGGGCGAGGACCTCGCGTGGTGGTGGCGCGGCTGGTATTTCGAGAACGCGTCGATGCGCATGGCACTTGCCAAAGCCGCCTACGTGGACGGCGATTTCCGAAACGGCCTGCACCTGGAGGTGACCGCGTCCGACCGGCTGGTGATGCCTGCGACCATCGAGATACGCTTCACCGAGGGCGCGCCGCAGCGGATGACCTTGCCGGTGGAGGCGTTCCTCAAGGGCGGCACCGCCCGCTTCGACCTGGCGACGGACCGGCGGGTGCGCGACGTGACCCTCGACCCGGACCACGTGCTGCCGGAAGCCGATCGCGCGCACACCAGGCTGACGATGCCGGGAGGGACTTGATTTGGTGGGCAAGAAGAGAAGGCCTTCTTTCTTGGGAAAAAGAAGCAAAGACCTTTTGTTCGTTATTGAGCGCTGCCGGGCATGAGCGAGGCGCTTGAGGAAATCCCCCCTGATTTCGACGAGGCCGCATACCTGGCGGCGTTTCCGAAGCTGGCCGAGAACATTCGCTCTGGTCTGCTGAAATCAGGGCTCGACCATTTCCTGCGCAAGGGCGCTGCGGAGAAACGGCTGGAGCAGCCGCGCTACCGCAAGGCGCTGGCCGAGCAGCAGCTCCTGGCGCGCATGGCGGCGCCGGCGATCGCCTCGACCGAGGGCGGGGCCACGCCCGGCCTGTCCCCGTCGAGCAAGCTGGACATGCTGATGGTGGCGCCAGGCGGGCTTTGCCTCGCGATCGGCTGGATCGACGACCGCGGCCGCAGCCTCGATACCGTGTCGGTTCAGCTGCCGGACGGACGGACGATCTCCTCTGGCAGCATCGCGCGCTGCCGCCGGTCCGACGCGGAAGCGCTGACCGGCTCCTCGCCCGGCACGCTGCTCGGGTTCTACGCGCTGATCGAGCTGGACCAGTTGGCGCCGCCTGGGCCGGGCAGCATCGTGCAGCTCCGTTGCGGCGACGATCCGGTCGACCATCCGGCGCGCCCGCAACTCGTGCCGGCCGACATGCTGCGCGACCGGGTGTTCGAGTACCTCGCCGCCGCCAGCTATTTCGGCAACCACGCCGTCGAGAGCTTCCTGCAGCTCGATGGCGGGATCGGCGAGCGGCTGCTGTCGCTCAACCGCTCGATCTCGTCGCACATCGCCTCGCTCGCCTACGTGGAGCGGCACGGGCCGCACGACCGGCGGTTCCGCGGCTCCATCGTGGTGTGCCTGTACGGGCGCGCGGAGTACCTGTTCCTGCAGGCGGCCGCGTTCTCGACGGCGCCTGGCGCGGCCGAGTACGAGTACGTCTACGTCTGCAACAGCCCTGAGCTGACCGAGACGTTGCAGCGCGAGGCGCGCATCGCGGCCAAGCTTTACGGCCTGTCGTTCACCATGGTGTTCCTGCCGGGCAACGCGGGGTTCGGCGCCGCAAACAACGCGGCGGTGGCACACGCCGCCAGCGACCGCGTGCTGATCGTCAACCCCGACGTGTTCCCGCGCGACGATGGCTGGGCCGAACGCCACGCGCATCTCGTGGACACGCTGCCCGCCGAGCAGACGCGCCTGTTCGGCGCGCCGCTGTTCTACGACGACGGCTCGCTGATGCATGGCGGCATGTTCATCGCCAGCGACACCGGGCTGTCGGTCCGGCCGGACGGCATCCTGCGCCAGGAGCTGCTGCGCGTAGAACATTACGGCAAGGGCGCGCCGCCGGGCCTGGCGTTCTACCGGCAGTCACGCCCGGTGACGGCGGTGACCGGCGCGTTCATCTCCGCTGATCGTTCATGGTTCGAGCGCATCGGCGGGTTCTCCGAGGAGTACGTGTTCGGCCATTACGAGGATGCGGATATCGGCCTCAAGAGCTGGGCCGCCGGCGGCCAGGTGTGGATACACGACCTGCCGCTCTGGCACCTGGAGGGCAAGGGCTCGGTGCGACGCGCGGCGCATGACGGCGGATCGATGATCAACCGCTGGCATTTCACCCGTACCTGGCTCGCCGCCGTGCAGGACGGGTTCGGCGGCCCCGATCCGGCGCGTGTCCGGCCGTGAACGACGCCGCCGTCACGGTCGCGTCGCGGCCGAAGATCCTGCTGATCAGCCTGTTCCACCCCGAGCTGATACGCGGCGGGGCGCAGCAGGTGGCCTACGAGCTGTTCGAGGGGCTGCGCGCGCGGGGCGACTGCACCGTCACTTTCCTGGCCTCGATCGACAACAAATACCCGGCACTCTACAAATCCGGTGCGCGCATCACCGGTTTCGACGGGCGCCCCGACGAGTACGTTTTCCTCTCGCGCGACTACGACCATCTCTGGCACAAGACCGGCGCGCCGCAGAACATCGACGCGATCGAGACGTTCCTGCTGCAGGTGGCACCCGACATCGTGCACGTGCACCATTTCCTGACGCTCGGCATCGACGTGCTGACGCTGATCCGTCGCGTGCTGCCGCGCTGCCGCCTGGTGTTCACCTTCCACGAGTTCATGGGCATCTGTGCCGCCGACGGCCACATGGTGCGCCGCACCGACCGCTCGCTGTGCAGCCATGCGAGCCAGGTGCGTTGCCACCAGTGTTTCCCCGATCGCTCGCCGGAACAGTTCCTGCTGCGCCGCCTGTGGTTCCTGCGGCATTTCGACCAGGTGGACGCGTTCACCTGCCCGGGCCGGTTCATGGTGGACCAGTACGTGCGCTGGGGCATCCCGCCCGACAGGATCAGCCACGTCACCAACGGCCAGCGCGACTATGCCGGCGGGCAGAGGCTGCCGGCGGCCAGCCGCACGCGTAACCGCTTCGGCTTCTTCGGCCAGTACGTGGACGCGAAGGGCATGCAGGTCATCCTGCGCGCGGTGGCCCTGCTGCGTGCCGAGGGGTTCACCAACTTCGCCGTCGAGCTGAACGGCGACAATCTCCGCTACGCGAGCCCTGCGGTGCGCGAGGAGGTCGAAGCCTTCCTGGCGGACGAGGCGGCGCTGCCGGTGCAGCAGCGCATCGTCACCGATCGCGGGTCCTACGAGGTCAGCCAGTTGCCCAGCCGCATGGCGCGGGTGGATTGGTGCATCGTGCCGTCGCTGTGGTGGGAGAGCTTCGGGCTGGTGATCTCGGAGGCTTGGATGTTCGGCCGCCCGGTGATCTGCAGCGACGTGGGCGGCATGGCCGAGCGGAACCAGCACGAGGTGTTCGCCCTGCTGTTCGCGATGGGCGACCACCGCGCGCTGGCCGAGACGATGCAGCGCGCCTGCACCGAGGACGGCCTATGGGAACGCCTCTCCGCCAACCTGCCCGCCCCACCCTCGCGCGAGGACATGGTGGCGGGTTTCATGCGCGTGTACGGGCTGATCGCGGATGCGCCCCATGAACACGCTTAGCCGGCTGCCACGATCCGTGATCGTCTGTCGTCTGCCGGTGGCCACTCGCCGCCATGCAGCCGGTTGGCCACCTCGCCTCCTTCTTTGATGTCAGACGTCGCAAGCACGATGCGTCAGCAAAGAGGGACAACTCCCCCAGTCGAAACCCTAGAACCCGAACATATGGTCGAGCGAGAACCCGCCGCGCCCGTCCGCCAGGCCGTGATAGCCGAACAGCCGGCACGTCGTGTCCCGCACCAGCACGTAGCCGCCCTCCCCCGCACGGGCCAGCGCCGCCTCGCCGAACACCGCGTGCGGCCGCACCAGGGCGGAGCCGGAGCAGGCGATCCGCAGCGGCCGCGTCTCGATCACCGTGCCGGTCCCGTCCAGCAGCTGCAGCTCGGTGGTGGAGTAAGCGTGCCACGCGGCCGAGGCGGGATAGATCAGCACCGCGTAGCTGCGTCGCGTCGCGTCGCCGAGCTTGAGGAACAGCCGCGTGGTCAGCCCGGGCGGCGGCCCGGAATAGGATTGCGGCTCGTCCCGGTAGGTCATCGCCGTGTTGAAGACGTGCGAGCCGAAACTGGTGTCGGCCACGTGCCCGCTCTGCCGGTGTTCGTAGCGGAACAGCGCGTGCAGCCAGCCGTCGGCCTGCCCGCCCTCGCGGAAATCGTAGACCAGCTCGGCATGGCCGGCGGGCGCGCCGAACGCCGCCAGGTCCAGCGCCAGGTCGTGGTCGCGCGGCAGGTTGCCCAGGAAGCGCTGCGCCACAGGCCGCCCGTCCTCGGCGAAGACGTCCAGGCGTATCGGCAGGCTGTCCTGCCGCTCGGCCATCGGGTTGGGCTGCACGATGCTGCGGAACTGTTCGGGCGGCAGGATCGGGAACGGCAGCAGGTAGCCGCGGCCGAGCAGGGGGTGCAGCGTCGGGATGCCGGGGTCGGGCCGCAGGTCGGCCCGCTCCACGTTCACGTGCGCCATGTGCGCGTGGCCGCCGCGACGCACCTCGTAGCGCGGCCGGACCACGTGGCGGCCGGTGCGCAGTTCGAGCTGCGCCGGCCAGTGCACGCCGGGCAGCAGCGCGCCCACGTCCACCGCCACGCTGGCGAAGGGCGGAACCGCCTGGTCCAGCGCCACCGGCGCCTCGCGCCCCATGCGGTCCAGCGTAATGGCGCCGGCGGGGATCGGGGCGGCGTGGCTGTTCTGCACCCAGAGCAGCACCCGGTCGTCCGGACCGGGTGCCGGCAGCCCGGCATAGCGGTCGGACGGCCAGGCGTTCGCGTCGTGGGTGACAGAGAGGAAGCGGTCGGCCGCGGCGCCGGGCTCGGTGCCGTAGAGGTCGAGGGCGTATTTCACCACGTCGTGGCCGGCGACCCCGATCGCGTGGACGAAGAGCTGGCCGGTGAAGGGTGCGAGGCCGAAGCGGGCGCGCACGGCGCGGCTGTCGATGGTGAAGCCGCCGGCATGGTCCGGCAGCGACTGCTCCCAGGTTGCCAGCACCGCCCCGTCGGCGCCGAACAGCCGCAGCCACAGCCGCACCCCGCGCGCGCCGTAGCCGGCCCAGTAATTGGCGCTGACCAGGCGGGTGGAGAGGCCGTCCTTGTCGCGGAAGAAGGCGTGGTTCGTGGCGAAGTTCAGCCGGTCGAGGTACGTCCGCCCGACGGTCAGCATCCCCTCCGGCAGCCGGGTACGGTCGAGCGAGACCACGCGCTGGCCGGATGGGCAGAGGGCGGCCAGCCGCTGCGCGGTCCGCGCCGTGTCGAAGCCGGCGATCAGCAGGGTGGCGCAGAAATCGTCCCCGAGCTCGCTCACCGGCCGGGCCGCGACCCCCATGAGCGTCTGCCCGAGCGCGCCCACGTCCTGCACGTAGAGGGCGGCCGGGGCGGGCATGTCCGGATGCAGCGCGTACAGCGCGGCGGCCATGCCGTCCGGGTCGAACACGGCGAGCGGGCCGGCGGCGCGCAGGTCGGCGGCGAGTTCGGCGATGGCCTCGGCCGCGAGCGGGTGGACGAGCGCCTTGTAGAGCACGTTGCCGCCGCGCCGCGCGTCGAAGGTCTGGATGTCGAGCATTGTCCTGGCTGGCTGTCCGGTTCGTCGTTGTCTAGAGCCCGAGACGGTGGCGGACTTCCCACCCCGCCTGCGGCGTGTCGTCAAGGGGCTGCACGGGCCAGCGTTCCAGCCGCCCGGCAAACGGCCGCACCCTGCCCTCGTTCGCCAGCAGGTCGCGGAACCGGCCGATCCTGGCCGAGCGGCCCGGCAGCTCGGCCAGCAGCACCGGTGCCGCGGTCGCCACCGCCTCGGACACCATGGAGATGCTGTCCACCGTCACGACGATGATGTCGGCCAGCGCGAGCAGGCCGAAATACGGGTTCTCCCGCTGCATGTCCCACACCCAGGCGCCGAGTGGGGACAGCGTCTCGGCCAGCACGCGCCGCACGGCGGGCGCGGTGCGTCGCGAGGGCGTCAGCGCCACGCCGGGGCGGTCGCGACGCATCAGCCCGGCGAGCCCCGCCGCCAGTGCCGCCCCCTCTTCCGCCTCCAGCCGGAACCGGCCGTTGCTGCCGCCGACCAGCACGGCCACCAGCGGGCGTGGCAGGTGGGCCAGGCGCGGCCCCCAGACCGCGCGCGCCTCGGCCAGGCGTGCGGGGGTGGCACGGTGCAGGGCGGTGCGGGTGACGATGACGTTGCGGCCCTCCAACCCGTCATGCCGGTTGGCGACCACCAGGTCGAAGCGTCGCAGGGCGACTCGCGGGTTCTGCACCTGCACCACCACGGAACCCCTCCGGTGACAGGCGGCGCCGACCGCGCCCGCGGTGCCGCCGGCGGTGAACAGCAGCCCGGGCGGCGGCGCAGGCAGGCCGACGGCGGCGAGCG
>CAXTJP010000106.1:0-8837 GCA_964244615.1 uncultured Acetobacteraceae bacterium | reverse complement strand
GGTCGGTGCGTCGGGGGCGGGGGCCTGCGTTGCGGCGCCGAGCTGGGCGCGGATGCCGGCGAGGATGTCGGGGATGGGACGGGCCGCGTCGGCGGCGAGGTCGTCCTCGAGCGGCTCGGGGCGGAGGCGGGGACGGTCGTCGGGGCCGCGGTGGGGCTGTGGCGACGCCAGCGGGGGTTCGGCGCGCGGGGCGCGGTCGGGTGCTGGGTCCGGGTGGTCGTAGGCGCCGGCGGCGAGGCGGGCTTCGAGCAGGATAGCCTGACGGACGCAGCGGGAGAGCTGGGTGAAGAGCTGGCCGTAGGTGGAGTCGCGCAGGGTGAACGCGGGCGGCAGGTCGGGCACGCCGTGGAACGGCGACGGGCGGCGTTCGGGGTGCCGCCGCATATCGTGGACGGCTTCGCGGTGGGCGATCTCGACCAGCTCCATGCCGAGCTCGGCCAGACGCTCGCATTGGCGCAGGTGACGTGCGCGACGCTGGGCCTGGTCCTGGGTGAGGGTTTGGCTGGCGGTCAGGGCGGGGCCGGATGGCTCGGGGTGGCGGGAACGGAGTAGGAACACGGCTGGTGGGCGGTGGGCAAGTTTTTGTGGCTTTCCGAAAACAAACAGGATTTCACATCAATGAGTTCAAAGTAAGTTTTGGGAATTGTCGGTCACGGTGGTGGACTAAAGCCGTGGCCTGTAACGAAAATAGTTGGAGATAGCTCGAGCCAAATTGCTGACCTTCGTTGGACGCTTTTACGCCAGAATGTTTGAAATCTGTGTTTGAATAAGTGTCCAGCCATCCGACTGATTGGCCTTCATTGCTTCCATTACAGCCAGCTTAAACCGCAACGGACTAACTCTAACTTTGTAGCGGCTCTGTATGTCTGCGAATAGCTTTTTACCGTCACACAATGATATCCAATCGTTCTCCCACTCGCTGGTTTTTGTGACGCGAGCGAACTCGCACTGGTCCTGAAAAGAAACTGCCCATGTGGGTGTGTAGCTCGGACAACTGCGACTGCATAACCTGCAATCGCGTGCCTAGAACCTGAGCCATCTCAGAGAAATTCTTTCCGGCTAGCTCTTTGGGGCGAATACCTGGGTTCTCAAAACCAAAGGTTGCATAAGCAATCTCGGCTGCTATCAAAGGAATTTGATCAAACGCCAACTGGCGCAAAGTATTGTAAACCTCTCCACGAAGCTGTATGCTCTCGCTTGCGAGATTTGAATCTTTAAGGATGTCATACAAAACTTTTTCGTCTATGAGGTAGTTCTCGATACAACGCCGCTTCCATTGAGCGACCTTCACGAGCTTGGTGCTTTTGCGGTCCGTGGGGCGCTTGTCTAAGTCAAAGATGAAGCCGGTTAACGTATCTATCTCTTCGCGCTTTTCTGCCAACTGAAGTAGGTCGATCTCACGCTCGACGTTTGAGCGGCCACCTAAAGCGCTTACGCGATAGCGCGAAATGAGGTCTGCAAATCCGACGTTTAAGATTTCTGCGTCGTGTTCTCCTTCAACGAACAAACTGCCTCGCGAAAACAGAACGTCGCTTGTCGACGAGCCAAGCCTTTTCAGCGCATCAAAAACCTCTTTCTTATCCCGCGAGTAGATGGGAGAGACGACTGTCGAAGATTGTAAGTGGTGAAGGGTACAATCATCGCGTTCGAAAGCGGTTCCCAGTATCTCTGGCGAGTGCGAACAGATTATCGCCTGGATTTTATTCGGTACGAGATATTCGTCAATCAAAAACGACAGCAATCGCTTTGATACAGCGGGGTTCAAGTGCAACTCGGGTTCATCTAAAAGAATAAGACCGCCACGTGCAATGTTCCGAGCGATGATCAGGAAGGTGAGCAGAAGACCTTTTTCTCCACTGCTCATTCCGTCTATGTCGAAGGTGGCTCCAGACTCTACATCTGAGATCTTTACGTGCACCAGCCCAAATGGCGTAGACTCGATGCCAAGCAGTTGCTTGCCTCGCATAAGTCCAGAGAAAATTCTTGTGAAATCCTCCTCTATTGGTCGATCAGCTAAATTGCGGAACAAAACATTATTTACAGTAGTTGATTTTAGGCGAGCATACTTGGTTTGGGGCTGAGAGTTATGAGACTCAAGTTGAGCAATTATGTCAGGGCCGCCGATTTGAATTGAACCTCACCACTCGGCAAAGCACGATCAGCTGGGAAGTAGCTGAACAGCGTCTGATGTGGTGCAAGCACTCCCTCAAGGGCTCCGACCACAAGCTGAGACATCTGATCAGTTCCAGCAATTGTTTGCGCTTGTCCGTCGATCACAAGCTCCAGCTTACATGTTGCTGTAGCCGCAAACTCAGCTACTCCTCTAATTGAAGCTTCTGTTGCTAGTCGTAGCTTCTCCATGCCTTCTGACGAGGATAAAAAGCTCACCAGATTGGCTTGGCCTCCACTGGCGCTCCCTAAAGAAGCTTGAACCATGTTTCTAGCGATAATCGCTGAGAGCGAAGGAAGTCGACCAACCTCATGTTGGGATAATTTATACTCACACATAACTCGAATAGGTTTCGAAACATCTCTGGCGACAGCGGGAAGATTTAACTGCTGTGGTAAGTGAGGCGATACTGCACCTATCGAGATCAGGGCCTGCTGAGACTCCTGCGCCGTCCGCGGAGCTAAAACGGCCTTTGCAAGTCTTATTGCCTCTAGGATCGTTGTTTTTGCCCATCGCATTAGGACCAACGATTACATTTGCTCTTTCGTCGAAATCGATTTTTACATTCTCGATAGCACGAAAGTTTTGGATGACGACCTTTTTCAGCCACATTACTTACACTCGAAACATGCTACTTAGTTAGTGAGTGCATAGCAATTTTGCCGATTTGTCTAGGTGAGGCAGCATCCAAGTTTACCAAAAATTTAGAGGTCCCGTCGGTTCATATTGAGAGATATGGAACAGTGGTCACACGAGCATGAGGCAGCCCCGGCTTGTGTTTTAGAAAATCAATACGTTACACAAGCTTTGCGGTTGACTTTGAGACTACGCCTGTCCCGTATTTTGACTAAAAGTTAGGTGCACGGGAACGCGATTGCGGCGGTATTCGGGCGAGCGATCTTGATCGACTGCCATCGACTGGGAAAGTCGGCGTCGTTCCGTGGCAGCGTCCAGATGCAGTGCATGTGCTCCGGCAGGACGACCCACTCGTCGATGTGGAAGGGCGCGTGGAGAGTGTCGCCCGCACGGCCGTTCGTAGCGTGTCGATCTCGGTCCCGAGATGAGAGTAGCGCCTGTCGCGCAAGTTGACGGTGAAGAAGTAGGTGGCGGAAGGGACGCGGTTACGGCGGTATTCGGGCCCGGCGGGATTGTAACAGAGCCTGGGTGGCAGGCAAAATTGCACGGTTGGAACCGCGGCCATGAGATGTCTGGCTCGGTTGAATGATCGGGTCTGGCGGGGTAGGAGCGGCCGCTTCTTGCAACCGACGTGGAGTGGCGGACTGGCGTCCGTCCTACGGTAGCTGCGATTGGTGGACCATTCACCCATGCCGGACGGCACCCTGCGTACGGCCGACGCCCTGATCGGCGCCGGACTTCTCACCGAGGCGGATCGCGCGGCGGCCGAGCGGGTCGCGGCGCGTTACGCGGTGGCGGTGCCGGCGGCGTTCGCGGCGTTGATCGAGGACGCCGACGACCCGATCGGGCGGCAGGTGCTGCCGCATCTGGACGAGCTGGAGACGGCGGACCACGAGCGGGCGGACCCGGTGGGGGATCGTGCGCACTCGCCGGTGCGGGGGGTGGTGCATCGCTACGCGGACCGGGTGCTGATCACGCCTCTGCTGGTGTGCCCGCTTTACTGCCGGTTCTGCTTTCGGCGCGAGCAGGTGGGGCCGGGGGGTGGGGTGCTAGGCGCGGCGGAGCTGGAGGCGGCGCTGGACTACGTGCGGGCGCGGCCGGCGATACGCGAGGTGATCCTGACCGGCGGCGACCCGCTGATGCTGTCGCCGCGTCGGCTGGCGTGGCTGCTGGGGGCGCTGGACGCGATCCCGCATGTCGAGACGCTGCGCATCCACAGCCGGGTGCCGGTGGCGAGCCCGGGGCTGGTGACGGACGCGTTGGCGGGGGCGCTGGAGACGGAGACGCCGCTGTGGCTGGTGCTGCATGCCAACCACGCGCGCGAGTTCTCCGACGCGGCGCGCGCGGCGCTGGGGCGGGTGCAGCGGCGGGGGGTGCCGGTGCTGGGGCAGTCGGTGCTGCTGCGCGGGGTGAACGACAGCGCGGCGGCGCTGGAGGATCTGTTCCGCGCCATGCTGCGGTCGCGGGTGAAACCGTACTACCTGCACCACCTGGACCCGGCGCCGGGCACTGCGCGGTTTGCCGTGCCGATCGCCGAGGGCCAGGCGCTGCTGGCGGGGCTGCGCGGGCGGGTGACCGGGCTGGCCTGGCCGACCTATGTGCTGGACATACCGGGCGGTCACGGCAAGGTGCCGATCGGGCCCGCTTACCTGGGGGAGGACGGCACGGTGCGCGACCCCGCGGGCGGGGTGCACGTGCTTGCCGCCCCGCCCGCCAGCCGTTAGACACCGCCACCCCGCCGAACGCGCCGAAGAGCGCATCAGGGAGCGGGCCAGAGAGCGCTAGAGAGAGTTTTCCCCGATGAAGCAGCAGGCCAATCTGATCCGCGCCGGCCAGGTGCTCGACCATGACGGGCGCCGCTGGACGGTGCTGAAGCAGCAGATCATCACGCCGGGCAAGGGCGGCGCGTTCATCCAGGTGGAGATGCGCGACCTCAAGACCGGCAACAAGACCAACGAGCGCTGGCGCACCGCCGACACGGTCGAGCGGCTGATGACCGACAACAAGGATTTCACGTATTCCTACACCGAGGGGGACAACATCGTGCTGATGGACCCCGAGACGTACGAGCAGCTGACCGTGCCGCTGAACCTGCTGGGCGACCAGGCGCCGTTCCTGCAGGACAACATGACCATCGACGTGGACATGGTGGAGGGCGAGCCGGTGGGCGCGCACCTGCCGCCGCAGGTGACGCTGGAGATCGTCGAGGCCGACCCGGTGGTGAAGGGGCAGACGGCGAGCTCGTCCTACAAGCCGGCCCGACTGTCGAACGGGGTGAAGACGCTGGTGCCGCCGTTCGTGGAGGCGGGCGAGCGGGTGGTGGTGCGGACCGAGGACGGATCGTACGTGGAGCGGGCGAAAGGGTAGCGGCGGGGCTGGTGCGGGCTTATGATGAGCGCATGGCTGGATAGCCTTGATACGGATCATCCATTGCCCAAGCCATAACCGCGGATGTTCGATTAACGTTTGCCGCGACATGGTATTTTGTCCCGAGCCGCTCGCTCAGATCAGCGACGAATCGAGGCCTGGTGTAGCCAGCCGGGCGCTGGTGCGGCGGCCCCGGCTGTGTTGCCGCGCATCTACGAGCCCGGCCAGTCCGGCGACTGAAAGTATTTCACGCCAATGGCCCAACGCCTCTCCCCCCACATGACCGTCATGCAGAACGCCGCGCAAAAGGCGTCCAAGCGGCTGCTGCGCGACTTCGCCGAGGTCGAGCAGCTGCAGGTCAGCATCAAGGGGCCGTCCGACTTCGTCAGCCAGGCCGACCTGCGGGCCGAGGCCACCTTGCGTGAGGAACTGGCAAAGGCCCGCCCCGGCTACGCGTTCCTGATGGAGGAGAGCGGCGCCAGCGGGGGGGAGAACTGGACGTGGCGCTGGGTGGTGGACCCGCTGGACGGCACCACGAACTTCCTGCATGGCATCCCGCACTGGGCGATCAGCGTGGCGTTGCAGCGGCGCCTGCCCGACGGCACCATCGAGCTCGCGGCCGGGATGATCTATAGCCCGGCCAACGACGAGATGTTCTGGGCCGAGCGCGGCGGCGGCGCTTTTCTCAACGAGCGGCGGCTGCGCGTCTCCGCCCGGCGCGAGCTGTCGGATGCGGTGTTCGCGACCGGCATCCCGTTCGCCGCCGTCACCGCCCGCAACCGCCTGGCCTTTGCCCGCACGCTCGGCGCGCTGATGCCGGCCACCGCCGGGGTGCGCCGTTTCGGCTCGGCGGCGCTCGACCTCGCCTGGGTCGCGGCCGGCCGTTACGACGGCTACTGGGAGCTCGGCATCAAGGCATGGGATTGTGCCGCGGGCGTGCTGATCGTGCGCGAGGCCGGCGGCACCGTCACCGACCCGGCCGGCGCCGCGTTCGCCGTCAGCGACGGGCCGGACAACGATTTGGTGGCCGGCAACGCACACCTGCACGGCAAACTGCGCGAACTGGTGGCCGACGGGGTTGCCGCCGCCGGCTGATCGCAGCCACCTTGGGGGTGATGACCCTGCCGTTCACCCTGCCCGACTGGATGCCGCCCTGGTTGCAGCTGCTGGTGGTGGTGGCCGGCGCGTTGCTGGCCCTGGCCTTGGCCATCATGCCGTTCAGCGTGTTCGGCGTGAAGGCGAGGCTTGAGGGGCTGGAAGCGCGGCTGGACGAGATACAGGGCGAGATACGCAGCCTGTCGCTGCGCCTGCCGGAGCCCAACCGCGGCCCTTACGACGAGCCGGCGGTCCTGCGCGCCTCGGCCCCGATGCGCGAGCCCCCGCCGCGCCCGCAACCGCCGATCCCGCCCGCCTCTTGGGAGGTCGAACCCGCCCGCGAGCCTGTCAGCCCGACGCTGCGCGCCGCGGCCCGCGTGGGCGAGGCCGCGCGCGAGCGGTCGGAACCGCGGCTCAGCCGGCCGAGATAAAAGGGCCTTCTTTTTTGAAAAGAAGCAAAAAACTTCTGTTCGTGCTGTCGCGGAGGTTCCTGCAAACACCCGACCAATAGCCGAAAGTTTTTTGGTCCTTTTCAAAGAAGGACTGCTTGCTTTCTAAGCCATGAGCAGAACGAGGTCGTCGCGATGGATCAGCTCGTCGCGACCGCGCCAGCCGAGCAATCCCTCGATCTCGTCCGAGCGGTGGCCGGCCAGTTGCCGCGCGTCGGCGGCGTCGTAGGCCGACAGGCCCTGGGCCAGACGCTCGCCCGCTGGGCCCAGCACCAGCACGGCATCGCCCTGGGCGAAATCGCCGGCCACGGTCCTGACGCCTGCGGGCAGCAGCGAGCCGCCGCCCGCCAGCGCCCGCGCGGCACCCGCATCCACGGTGTAGGTGCCGGCCGGCACCAGGCTGCCGGCGATCCACCGCTTGCGCGCCGAGCGCGACCCGGCGGCGGGCAGGAACCAGGTGCAGCGCGCGCCCCCGATCAGCGCCGAGAGCGGCCGGTCACGGTGGCCGAGTGCGATAGCCATGGCGGTGCCGGCCTGGGTGGCGATGCGTGCCGCCAGCAGCTTGGTGCGCATGCCGCCCGACGAGGTGCCCGGGGGCGGGTCGCCGCCCATCGCCTCGATCTCGGCGGAGAGCTGCGCCACGAGGGGCACGTGCACGGCGTCCGGCGCGAGCCTGGGGTCGGCGGTGTAGAGGCCGTCGATATCGGAGAACAGGATGAGCTGGTCCGCCTGGACCATCTCGGCGACCCGGGCGGCGAGCCGGTCGTTGTCGCCGAAGCGGATTTCGGCGGTGGCGACGCTGTCGTTCTCGTTGATCACCGGCACGCAGCCCAGCGACAGCAGCGTGCTCAGCGTGGCGCGTGCGTTCAGGTAGCGGCGCCTGTCCTCGGTGTCGCCGAGCGTCAGCAGCAGTTGCGCCGCCACCAGCCCCTGCCCGGCCAGGGCCTCGCTCCAGGCCTGTACCAGCCTGATCTGGCCCACCGAAGCGGCCGCCTGCTTCTCCGCCAGCCGCAGCCTGGCCTGGGGCAAGGGCAGCGTGCGGCGGGCGAGGGCGATGGCGCCGGACGAGACCACGATCACCTGGGTTCCGCGCCCCTGAGCGGCCAAGATGTCGGCGGCCACGCCGTCGAGCCAGGCCGACCGCGGGGCGGCGCGCTCGGGATCGACCACCAGGGCGCTGCCGAGCTTGATCACCAGCAGACGCGCCGATTGCGGTGCCGGCCGGTCCATCGCCTAGTCGCCGACGCGCTGCGCGGTGATGGCGTCCTGCAACGCGCGCAGCATCTCCTTCACGCCCTGGCCGGTGGCGCCGGACATCAGGTGGACCGGCTGGCCCGCGGCGCGGGCCAGCGCCGAACGCCGCGCACTCGCCTCGCGCGGTGTCATCGCGTCCGCCTTGTTCAGCGCGATCAGTTCGGGCTTGTCCGCGAGCCCGGCGCCGTAGGCCGACAGCTCGCCACGCACGGTGCGCCAGGCGGCCACCACGTCGCCGGCCGCGCCGTCGACCAGGTGCAGCAGCACGGCGCAGCGCTCCACGTGGCCGAGGAAGCGGTCGCCCAGACCCGCGCCGTCATGCGCGCCCTCGATCAGGCCGGGGATGTCGGCCAGCACGAACTCCTCGGAGTGGGACAGCCGGATGACGCCCAGTTGCGGATGCAGCGTGGTGAACGGGTAGTCGGCGATCTTGGGCCGGGCCGCGCTGCTGGCGGCGAGGAAGGTGGACTTGCCGGCGTTCGGCAGGCCCACGAGCCCGGCATCCGCGATCAGCTTCAGCCGCAGCCAGATCCAGCGTTCCTCGCCGGGCCAGCCCTTGTCGGCCCGGCGCGGGGCGCGGTTGGTGCTGGTCTTGAAATGCGTGTTGCCGTGTCCGCCGTCGCCGCCCCGGCACAGCACCACCTGCTTGCCGGGTGCGTCCAGGTCGGCGAGCAGGGTTTCCTGGTCGTCGGCCAGGATCTGGGTGCCGATCGGGACGCGTATGCGCACCTCGTCCGCGCCGGCGCCGGTGCGGTCGGAGCCGGCACCGTTGCCGCCCTTGCGGGCGCGAAAATGCTGGGTGTAGCGGAAATCGATCAGCGTGTTCAGGTTGGGCACGGCCTCGAACACGATGTCGCCGCCGCGGC
>CAXTJP010000105.1:2734-8860 GCA_964244615.1 uncultured Acetobacteraceae bacterium | reverse complement strand
CCGCCGAGGTGATCGACGGGCGTTGGTGGGTGGTGTTCGACGAGGCCGAGAACCGCCTGCACGCGCAGAAGGGCCTGCTGGCCTGGATGCTCGGCGGCGCGGACTGGGTCGCGCGCGCCGGCATCGACGCCGTCCGCCCGCCGGCGCCCTCCCCGCGCCGGGGTGCCGCACCGTGACCGAGCCTCCGAACGCCACCCCATCGAGCACCGAGGACGTGCCGGCGGCGCCGGGCTGGGTCGAGCAGGGCGTCGACGAGATCTTCAACGATCCGGCCGTAGGGCTGCCGAACCGGCCCAGCCTGCGCGGCCACCGCAACGCCTACCTGGACTGCCTGGCCGCCGCCGGACGCGGCGGCGACATCGACGAGACGCATGACCGCTGCCGGCGCGCTCTGCTGGCCGCCCTGGTGGACCAGGAGGCGGTCTCGACCGAGCTGGCGCGCCGGCTGGAGCAGAAGCTGGAAGCGTTGGAAGCCGAGATCAGCGAGCGCATCTAGGGCGGGTTGGGTTCAGCCTCGATCGCTTCTTCAGGTCGAGTTCACGGCACGAAAGGAAGGGCTGTCGATCAGTGGCAGCCTCCGGGAAGCCGTTACCGTCCGCCCCCATGCCTTCCGCCCTCCCCCATGCCTACCGCCCCGGCTGTCTCACGTGAAGCGGATGTCGAGCGTGCGCAGGTAGGTCTGCAGACCGGCATCCTGGATCGGGATCAGTCGCGCCTCGCGACCGGAGTTGTTGAAGTGGGCATGCCAGTAGCCGGGCGGGGTGACGAAGGCGCAGCCGGATACCCAATCGACACGGACCGGATCAGCGATCCCGCCGCCGGCATCCAGCTCCGTCCCGAGCAGGCTGTAGCAGCCGGGGTCGCAGTCGACGATCAGGTCGAGTGCGATCGACTGGTGCCGGTGCGGCTTCTGCTCGGTGCCGGGGCTGATCATGCCGTACATCGCCCATAATACGTGGGTCACCGTCCTGGTCAGCGGAAACTCGGAGTTTGCGAGCAGGACGCTGACCCGGCTGCGGTTGGCGGCCTGGGCGTCGCTCGCGACTTTCCTCAGTTCCTCGTTCGCGCGAGCGGCCTTGTAGATCACCGGCGAGAAGCGCGGATGATCGACCCGGGCACCGAGATAGGTCAGCAACGGCGCATCGTTGACATAGTAGAGCGCGGCGTCGGCGGATGCGTGCAGCGCCATCGGCGTGCCGCCCGGCGCCGTGAAGAAGTCACCGACCGACCACTCCAGGCGATCCGATCCGATCTGGGCGGTGCCGGCGCCGCGGATGACATAGAACACCATCGATGTGGCATTCACATCGAGGGCGATGCTGTCCCGGGCGATGATCCGAATGAAGTTGGCGCAGAGATCGGGGCCGGTTGCGGGCGACGGGCACTTCAGGCCCTCGCTCAGGTCCAGCGGGACGACGCGGCTCGGTCCGTCGCCATACAGGCTGGGCGGAAAGAAGTGGAACGGAATTCGTGGCGTCAGGCTCGCGCGGATCGGATTGGCTGCCTTGCTGTACTCGAAGAACTGCGCGTTGTCGGCATGGGCGACCGTGTGCGCGTCCGCCGCGTCGTGGTCGGTCGAGTGGATAAGAGTGAGACTGTCCATGGAACTCTCCTGGTGACTACGGCATCGAGTGAGCCGCCGTGCCGAGGAAATAGCCTTCTCATGTCCACCCATTAAGGCGGCCGGCCGCAAAGCATATTTGCCGAAAAGGGCCTAACGGCGCGGCGCACGCGTGAAAGCAGCTCTATCGGCCGGATGATCTCTCCGGCCGGCCGGCAGGGGACTGCTCTCCCAGCCAGGTGAACGGCCAAGCCGGGCTGCCAGGAACGCGAGGAACGCCTTGACCTTCGGCGAGACGATCTTCTTCGGCGGATAGAGGCCCCAGATCGCGCGCTCCGATCCTGGCGACGGCAGCCAGTCCCAGTGCGGCAGCACGGCGGCCATCCGACCATCCCGCAATTCGGAACCGCAGAGCCAGGCGGGCAGCAGTGCGATACCGTCCCCGTCGATGACGGCCTCGCGCAGGGCCTCCAGGTCGTTCGTACGCATCCTGCCGCCGACCTCGATTTCCCCGCGCGGGCCGCCTGGTTCCGCAACGGCCCTGGGGTGCCAGGCCCTGCTGGCGTGCGGGTCGCCCAGCAGGCAGTTATGTCCAGCGAGGTCCAGCGGTGTCCGCGGCTCGGGATGGTTGGCCAGGTAGCCCGGGCTGCCGACGAGGATGAACGTTTCGGAAGCCAGCCATCTTGCGATCAGCGCGGAGTCCGCCATCACGCCGATGCGCACCGCGACGTCGACCCCGAACTCGATCAGATCGACCGGCGTGTCCGCCACCAGGACGTCGAGCCGGAGATCCGGGTTGGCATCGAGGAAAATCCGCATGTGCGGCATGACATGGCGTCGGCCGAATGCGCCCGGCAGCGCAACGCGCAGCAGCCCCTGGGGTCGGGCATTCAGCGACCGGGTCGCCTCCCGTGCCTCCTCGACATCCTGCAGCACCCGCACGGCCCGCTCGTAGAAGGCCTGGCCCGCTTCCGTCAGGCGCAGGCTGCGGGTCGATCGGTTCAGGATCGCGGCGCCGAGATCGGCTTCCAGTCCGGTCACGTAGCGGGACACGGTGGAGACCTTGACGCCGGCCGCTTCAGCCGCCCTGGAGAAACTGCCGAGCTCCACCGCGCGCACGAAGGATCGCATCGCCGCAAAATAGTCCATGAGCCCGGCACCTTGCCCTTCTGTGCAACAATGTTTTGCCACTGGCGGCATTCCGCCCGCAAGCGCCTGTCGCCTAGTCAGGATGAGGCTCATGACCGTTCGGCCAGCGCCCAGGAGACGTCGATGCTGCTCGCGGTGCTCGTTCTGATGGGATGCCAGTTGATCGGTCAGGGCTTGCGCGACGCGCTCGACCTGCCGGTACCGGGACCGGTGGTCGGCATGTTCCTCCTGGCGACGGTGCTCGTCTGCCGCGGCGGAAAGTCACGCATCCCGTCCCCGCTGGAGACGACGGCGGAAACCTTGATTTCCTGCATGGGCCTGCTGTTCGTGCCGGCCGGTGTCGGCATCATCGCGGAGGCACCGCTGCTGGGGCGGCAATGGTTCCCGATCGCCGCCGCCGTCATCGGCTCGACCGTGTTGAGCCTGGGGGTCACCGGCCTCGTCATGCACCGGGCCGCGCGGTGGTCCGAGAAACGGCGGGCACGCGAGGCCGTCTTGGTCATCGGCGAGACCCCGGTCATCAGGGAAACATCGTCATGCCGACCGTGAGTCTGAACCACCTGTGGATGCCGCTCGCCTCGACGCCGCTGCTTTGGCTCGTCGTGACACTCGGCAGCTACGTAATCGGGCAGGCGGTGCAGCGGCGCTGCGGCGGTTCGGCCATCGCCAACCCCGTTCTCATCGCCATGCTCCTCGTCGGCACGCTCCTGGAGGCAAGCGGCACGTCGTACCGGGACTATTTCTCCGGGGCGCAGTTCATCAACTTCCTGCTTGGGCCGGTGACCATCGCCCTCGCGGTTCCACTGGCCAGGAACGCGGCCCTGATCCGGGCGAACCTGCACGGCATCGGCCTGGCACTGCTCGCCGGCTCCCTGACCTCGATGGTGTCGGGGGTCACGATCGTCTGGGCGTTGGGCGGCTCGCGGCAGGTGGCGCTGTCGATGGCATCCAAGGCTGTCACGACACCGATCGCCATGGCCGTCTCGCAGCAGGTTGGCGGCATTCCGGCGCTGACGGCCGCATTCGCCATATTCGGCGGCATCGTGGCGGCGGCGGTCGGGCAGCAGATGCTGCTAGGGATGCGGATCAGCGACTGGCGCGCGCATGGATTGGCGGCCGGCGTTGCCGGCAGCGGTGTCGCGGCCGCGCAGGTGGCTCCGCTGCACGAGACCGCGGCGGCCTTCGCAGCGCTGGGCATCGGCTTGAACGGCCTTCTCACCGCGCTGCTGGTGCCGTTGCTTGTTCACTGGTAGCGCCGGGAACGGCTTCCCGAGCGGTCCGGCCGGCGCGGACGGCACGTAGCCGCCGATCCGGACCAGGGTCATCCTGCTCCAGCGGGTCATGCGCGGCGTCCGGCTGGTTGCCGTGGCGCCGCCGGCCCTGGCGATGGGGCGCTCCGCTGCCTATCTTGGGCGGCATGGTTGATACCCCTGCCTTCCTCGACGCCAACCGCCCCGACGTGCCCGACATCGTGGTACCGCGCGGCATCGTGCCGTTCTTCCTGCCGAACCAGCCGGTGCGCGGACGCCTGGTCCGGCTCGGGGCGCTGGCCGACGCGCTGCTGTCGCGCCACGACCACCCCGAGCCGGTCGCGCGCCTGGCCGGGGAAGCGCTGGCCCTGGTCGCCGGCCTGGCCTCCGCGCTGAAGTTCCGCGGCTCGTTCAGCCTGCAGGCGAAGGGCGACGGGCCGATCTCGATGCTGCTCGCCGACTGCACCGAGGCCGGGGCGCTGCGCTTCTACGTCCGCACCGACGCCGACCGCATCGCCCGCCTGCAGGACAGCGACAGCCAGCCGAACGCGGCGACGCTGCTGGGAAGCGGCTACCTCGCCTTCAGCGTCGACCAGGGCGGCGAGATGGAGCGCCACCAGGGCATCGTCTCCATCGAGGGCGAGTCGCTGGCCGCGATGGCCCAGCATTATTTCGAGACCTCCGAGCAGCATGACTGCGCGGTCCGCCTGGCCTGCCGCAAGACCGAGGCGGGCTGGCGCGCCTCCGCGCTGGTGCTGGAACGCATCGCCCACGAGGGCGGTATCGTCGGGGGCGACGGAAGCGGTTTTATGGGCGACGACCTGGACCGCGAGCTGAGCCACGGCGCCAGCGAGGAAGCCGCCGAGAGCTGGCGCACCGCGGTGATCCTGGCCACCACGCTCAGCGACGAGGAGCTGCTCGACGATCGGCTGTCGGCCGAGGCGCTGCTCTACCGGCTGTTCCACGCCGAGGGGGTCGCCGCCGACATGCCGCGCGCGCTGGCCTATGGCTGCCGCTGCTCGCGTGCCCGGCTGGCGGGGATCCTGGAGGGCTTCCCGATGGAGGACCTCGACCACATGGTGGTCGACGGCGACATCGTCATGACCTGCGAGTTCTGCAACCTCGATTTCCGCTTCCCGCGCGAGACCATCGAGGGCAACGGCTGAACCGCCGGCCAGGGTTCGAGGTGCAGGGGTCGTAACTTGTGCGAACGGCCCGGGATTTGTAGCCTCTGGCCTGCCGAGAGGGAGAAGTGGTTTGCCTTGCTGGCCGGTTTCGCACCAGGACGGAGTCTACCAAGTCACCGACAGTGACGGGATCCTGTATCCGATCACGTTGGGCCGCCAGCCGCTCACGGCTTTCAACGCCGGCTGGCAGCCGGTCGGCCTGCAGACCAGCCTGCAGCCGTTCCACCTGCTGGAGCTGCGACACGACGATCATCCCGATGCAGTCTGGTATCTCAACGACGAACTGGACTACGTCGCCAACTCGCCGCTGCAGTTCACGCCGGAGCAGACAGCACTGGTGGTGTCCAACCTGTCGCCGCTGCTGCGCGACATCTACGAGCAGACGCTGTGCGCCCCTGCGCCGGCGGTGGCCGCGTCCAGCCACACCTTCGACGGCATCAACCCGCAATTCGTGCGCGAGCTGATCGGCTTCGTGGTCGAGACCGGACTGTCGCCGCCCGATGTGGTGGCGGCCCTGCACCTCGACAGCGTCAGCGCGCACTACGCCGCCAACGGCGTGCGGCTGTCGGCGTCCCTGCTGCGACACAGCCTCGACGTGACGGCGCCGGGACCGGTCGATCCCGAGCCGGGCCACGGGGCCTTCTCGGTGGCGTCGCCGTTCGACGCCACCCTGCTGTTCGCGCAGGAGCGGTTCGTCCCGGAGGGCGGCATCCTGGCGCAGGCCTGCCGCTTCCGCGATCCGGTCGGCCAGCTCAGCTTCTACCTGCTGTTCCAGCCGGACGGCGCGCCCGCGCTCTACATCCCGGTCATGAACACCGTGTTCGCGACCGGAGACGGCCTCTCCGGCGCCCTGGTGATGACGGCGCTGCTGAGCCACTACGCCTGCCACACCGAGCGCGTGGTGCAGGCCGCGCCGCCCGATGCGGCGCCGGTCGAGGCACTGCCGGTCGAGCCGCCGGCTGTCGAGGCGTCGCTGGTC
>CAXTJP010000105.1:0-2634 GCA_964244615.1 uncultured Acetobacteraceae bacterium | reverse complement strand
GTCGAGGCGTCGCTGGTCCAGGCACCGGGGGAGCCGACGCCACCGACACCGGCGCATGACAGCGACGACGCAAGCCCGCCGCCGGAGCGTCCGGCCCAGCCGTTGCCAGAGCCCACGCGCGCCATCGAGACCCGGCCGGCGAACTGGTGGAAACGCCTGTTCGGCCTGGGCCCCTGATGCGCCGTTCCGCCCGCCTCGCCTTCGCCGCCGTCACCGCCTGCCTGCCGCTCGTCGCCTGCGGCGGGGGCGACAAGCCGGCGCCCGTGTTCGCCCCGGCCGACTACGGCTACCTGCCCAAGCTGCGGCTGCTGGTCGGCGCCATCACCGTCGAGGACCACGCCGCCACCGGTCCCGAGGATCTCGCCCCGACCGCGCCGCTGCCGCCGGATCAGGCGCTGCAGCAGATGGCGCATGACCGCCTCGTCGCCGCGGGCAACTCCGGCACCGGGGTGTTCACCATCGACCAGGCCTCGATCGACAGCGGCGGCGGCGGCGCACTGGACGGGCACCTGGCGGTGCATCTCGACATCACCACCGGCAATGGCGGCCACGCGGGCTACGCCGAGGCGCACGTCTCGCGCCGGTTCGTGCCCGGCGCCGACACCTCCGACGCCGGCACCCGGGCGCAGCTCTACCAGCTGACCGAGCAGATGATGCAGGACATGAACGTCGAGCTGGAATACCAGGTGCGGCGCTCGCTGCGGGATTGGCTGGTGGATGCGTCGGGCGCGCCGGTCACCGCCGGAGTGGACCAGCAGGCCCTGCCGCCGCCCGACGGCGGCGCACCGGTCACCACGATCCCAAACGGCGCCATCCCAGGCGGCGCGATCCCCGGCGGCGGCGCAAGCCCGAGCGGTGGCGTGCCGGTCGGCACCACGCCAGTCGGTGCGACGCCGTTCGGCGCGACACCGCCCGGATCGGGCAGCCTCGGCACAGGCGGCCCGCTGCCGCTGGCGCCGCCGCCCGGCGCACCGGTCGCAGCACCCGGAAACGTTCCGGCCCCTCAGGACCCCGCAGCACCGGTCCGCTCGCCATCGCCCGGGTTCCTGCAGCCGCCGCCTGCCGGCAACGGCTACTGAGCAGGCGGACCGTCGGCGGGCGTCACTCTCGCTGCGCGACGGCGGCGGTCAGCATGTGGTTGAAGTCCTCGAACGTCGGATCGTACCGGCCCTGACCCTCGCTGGCGGCGAAGCGCACCGGATGCACCTTGCCGACGCAGATCTCGGCCGCGTCCGGCTGCGTCCGCAGGATCTCCATCACCTCCGCGATGAACGCCTCCAGCGGCATCGCCCTGGGATCGCGGGCCTGGTGCTCTCCCATCAGGCCGGTCGCCACGTAGGGCGGGATCGGCTCCAGTACCTCCACCGATGTCTCCCGAAGCTGGTAACTCAGCGACTGGTTGTAGGAGTGGATCGCCGCCCTGGTCGCGCAGTAGGTCGGCGTCATCGCCATCGGGACGAAGGCCAGGCCGGACGAGACCGTCATCACCGTGCGCGGCCAGCTCCTCGGGCACCATGATGCCGGCGTTGTCGATGAGCACGTCGAGCCCGGGATAGTCCGCCGACAGCCGGCTGGCGAAGGCGGCGATGCTGCCGGCGTCCGCCATGTCGACGGTCAACGACCGCATCCCCGGGTGGGCGGCGGTCACCGCATCGAGGGTCCCACCGCGGCGTCCGGCGATGACCAACTGGCTGCCCAGCGCGTGGAACGCCTCCGCGAGGCCACGGCCGATGCCGGAGCCGCCACCGGTGATGAGGATCGTGTTGTCGGTCAGCTTCATATTCTATTTCTCCGTCCAGGCGTCGCGCGAGCGGCGGAACGGCAGGCGCAGCGACGCACCGAGGCCGGTTTCCGCCGCGTCGCGATAGGCCGGGACGCCGATGCGGCCAGCCGGACGCGGCACGTCGCCCGCGAAGGTGCCGTGCAGATGGTCCCACAAGCTCAGCCCGCTCGACCAGTTGCTGCCGGTCTCGCCGCGTGTGGCCGAATGGTGAATGCCGTGCATGCCCGGGGTGGTCAGCCACCGCGAAAGCCCGCGCTCCAGGCCGGCCGGCAGGCGCAGGTTGGAATGGTGGAACAGCACCGACAGGAAGAAGCAGCCCTGCCAGGTCCGCAGCGCCCGCGGCGATATGCCGATCAGGGCGACCTGGGCGGCGCGCCACGGGATCGATACCAGCATGTCCAGGGCGTGGAACCGCAGCGCGGTGCTGGCGTCAAGATCGAGGTCGACGTGATGCACCAGGTGCAGCCGCCACAGGACCGGCACCTCATGGGTCAGCACATGCCAGACGTAGATGGTGTAGTCCATCAGCAGCACGCCCAGCAGGTCGCGCGTCCAGTCCGGCAGCGGCAGGCGCTGCACGAGGCCGCGACGCCGCCGTTCGGCGCGCTGGGCGAGCGGCGCCACCACCGGGGCTTCCAGCAGCGCCACCACCGCCATGCTGGCGACGCCGAGGGTCAGGTTGCGCAGCGTGCGCGCGGGTTCGCGTTGCGTGCGCGGGCGCCGCGGCAGTCGGCGTTCGGCCCAGGCGATGCACAGCGCGCCGCCGGCCAGCAGCAGCGGCCTGACCGCGCGCGCGCCGCGATGACGGGAGGAACGGCTCATCGCCGCAAGGTGTGGATCGGCCGGCCGGC
>CAXTJP010000104.1:0-8908 GCA_964244615.1 uncultured Acetobacteraceae bacterium | reverse complement strand
GCGCCGCCATAGGTGTCGACGATGATCTTGCGCCCGGTCAGGCCGCAATCGCCGTCCGGCCCGCCGATGACGAAATTGCCGGTCGGGTTGATGTAGAGCTCGTCGTCGGCGCACATCCAGCCGTCCGGCAGGGCCGCGGCGATCAGCGGCTTGAGTGCTGCGTGGATCGCCTCCTGCGCCATCCCCTCCTCGTGCTGGGTGGAGAGCACGATGCTGGTGGCCCCCATCGGCTTGCCGTCCACGTAGCGCAGGGTGACCTGGCTCTTGGCGTCCGGCAGCAGCCCGGCCACCCGTGCGTCGCCCGCATGACGCAGCTCGTTGATGGTGCGCAGGATCAGGTGGGCGTAGTGGATCGGCGCCGGCATCAGGCTGTCGGTCTCGCGCGTCGCGTAGCCGAACATGATGCCCTGGTCGCCGGCGCCCTCGTCCTTGTTGCCGCCGCTGTCCACGCCGGCCGCGATGTCGGGGCTCTGGGCGTGCAGGTGGCATTCGACGTGGGCGTGGCGCCAGGAGAACCCCTCCTGGTCGTAGCCGATCTCGCGCACCGCTTCACGCGCCAGGTGGATCAGGGTGTCATGGGTGACGCTGGCGGGGCCGCGGGTCTCGCCGGCCAGCACGATGCGGTTGGTGGTCACCAGCGTCTCGCAGGCCACGCGCGCCTGCGGGTCGGCGGCCAGGAACGCGTCCAGCACGGTGTCGCTGATGCGGTCGGCGACCTTGTCGGGATGGCCCTCGGAGACCGATTCCGACGTGAACAGGAAGTCGCCCTTGTCGCGCATTTTCGAGCATCCGTGAGGCTGTGGGAGTGGCAAGCGGGTTCGCCGGCGGTGCCGGGGCCTCGCGCATGCGGCGGGCTGCATGGCCGATCGGGGGCGGGGGGTCAAGGTCGGGTTGCCGGCCAGCGATCCCGGCGACCGGCACAGACGGGTGCCGGACGCTCATCCGCCGTAGAAGATCGTCCGCCCCATCTCGGCCAGATGCAGGATCATCTGGTCAGGCCGGTCGTGCTGCGGCAGCCGCAGGTGGGTGTCGGTCACTTCTGCGATGAACGGGTGGTGGTCGCCGTACTCGATCACCGCGCGCACCCCGCATTCCAGCACGCCGACCGCGTCGTGCAGCAGCGGCAGCCCGGTGTGGCGCGACGGGGTGAAGCCCCAGCCGGACAGGGTCTGTCCCTCCAGCACCGCCGGCCGGGTCTGGAAGGCGAAGGCCTCGCCGGCATCATCCTTGCCGAGCATGTGCAGCGCGAAGCGGTTGGTGGCCCGTATCGCCGCGTAGGCCAGGCCGTCCGACGGCAGGGCCACCATCACCAGCGCCGGCTCGAACGAGGTCTGGGTCACCCAATGCGCGGTGGCGGCCACCGGCGCGCCGCGTTCACCGAGCGATGTCACAACGTGCACGCCGTACGGGATCATGCGCAGCACGAAGCGCCGCTCCTCGTCGCGCACCGGTGCGGCTCAGAGGCCTTCGAACAGCGCCGTCGAGATGTAGCGTTCGGCAAAGCTCGGGATGATCGTCACGATCCGCTTGCCGGCCATCTCCGGCCGTGCCGCCAGGCGCAGGGTCGCCGCCAGCGCCGAGCCGGAGGAGATGCCGCCGGGGATGCCCTCGGTGCGGGCCAGGCGGCGGGCGTTGGTGAAACTCTCCTCGTTGCCGACCTGGATGACCTCGTCGATCAGCCCGGTCTGCAGGATGGCGGGGACGAAGCCTGCGCCGATGCCCTGCAGCGGGTGCGGCCCCGGCTCGCCGCCGGAGAGCACGTGGCTGGCCTCCGGCTCCACCGCCACCATGCGGATCGCCGGGTTGCGCGCCTTCAGCACCTGGGCCACCCCGGTCAGCGTGCCGCCGGTGCCGACGCCGCTGACCACCGCGTCCACCTGGCCCGCGGTGTCGTGCCAGATCTCCTCGGC
The DNA here is from genome assembly GCA_964244615.1 of uncultured Acetobacteraceae bacterium. Lineage (GTDB taxonomy): Bacteria > Pseudomonadota > Alphaproteobacteria > Acetobacterales > Acetobacteraceae > BOG-908. The sequence goes on along the minus strand of CAXTJP010000104.1, from coordinate 6,998 downwards.
GGTGGTGTTGCGGTGGATCTCGGGGTTGGCGGCGTTGGCGAACTGGTTGGGGCTGACGGCGCCCGGATGCTGGCGCAGCAGCTCCTCGGCGCGCGCGATGGCGCCCCTCATGCCGGCGGCGCGTGGCGTCAGTTCCAGCTGCGCGCCCAGGAACGCCAGCATCTTGCGACGTTCGGTCGACACGCTCTCGGGCATGGTCAGGATCAGGCGATAGCCGCGGCTGGCGCACATGAAGGCGAGGCCGATGCCGGTGTTGCCGCTGGTCGGCTCCACGATCACGGTTTCCGGGCCGATCTGGCCCGCCGCCTCCATGGCCAGCACCATGTTCACGCCGATCCGGTCCTTCACCGAGGAGGTCGGGTTGAAGAACTCCAGCTTGAGGCAGACATCGGCCTGCAGACCGTCCTGTGCGGCGATACGCGGGATGCGGACCAGTGGCGTGTTGCCGATGGTTTCGGCGATACTGTCGTAGATGCGGCCGCGCAGCGGCTTGTCGAACCGGAGTGGACGATGGTCGGCCGGGGCATGGGTGTCCACGTCTCTGTCTCCTCTGACAACTGACAACTGGCGCCTGACCAATGCTTTCGCCAAACTGACGCGCATGTCCAGGCGGCACTTCGACGTCACGCCCGATCTGATGCTGCGCGCCTACCGGGCGGGACTGTTCCCGATGGCCGAGACGCGCCGCGGCGACCGGCTGTACTGGCTGGACCCCGAGCAGCGCGGCATCCTGCCGCTGGACGGGTTCCACCTCTCGCGCCGGCTGCGCCGCACCGTGCTGCATGGCGGCTTCACCGTGACCGCCGACGCCGAGTTCGCCCGCGTGATCGCGCTGTGCGCGGCGCCCGGCGAGGGGCGGGAGGACACCTGGATCAACCGCGACATCGAGCGCCTGTTCACCGCCCTGCACGGCCGGGGCCACGCCCACAGCATCGAGGCCTGGCAGGGCGAGGCGCTGGTCGGCGGGCTGTACGGCGTGGTGCTGGGCGGCGTGTTCTTCGGCGAGAGCATGTTCAGCCTGGCGCGCGACGCCAGCAAGGTGGCGCTGGTCCATCTGGTGGCGCGGCTGCGGCTCGGCGGCTTCCTGCTGCTCGACACACAGTTCGTGACCACGCACCTGGCCCAGTTCGGCGCGACCGAGATACCGCGCGACGAGTACCGCATGCTGCTGGAGCAGGCGACGCTCGCGCCGGCGCAGTGGGTGGGCGCACCCGAGCCCGGCCTGCTGGCGCAGGAGATCGACCGGCTGCGGCCGCTGGCGGTTGCTTGACCCTGGCCCGCCGCCTGCGCACCTGTGTGCCATGACCCGCATCGCCCCGATCGCCCCCTTCCTGATTGCTCCGGCCCTGATCCTCGCCATGCTCTGCGCGCCGGCGCTGGCCGCCGTGCCGCGCCTGGTGCCGGACCGTGACGTGGTGGTGGACTACGCCGTGCATCCGCGCGACCACGCGGACCTCGACGTGCAGGTCAGCATCGAGGCCGGGGGCGCCCACCTGCGCATCACCAGCCCGGACCTGCCGACCGCCTTCCTGGTGGACCGGCCGGCCCGCCTCGCCACCATCCTGCTGCCGATGCTGAAGCTGTACGCGACCGTGGGCATCGGGCGCGAGGACCCGGAGGAGACCGTGCTGCGACGCGCCCGCTTCGAGCGGCACGGGCGAGGCGTCGTGGCCGGCCATGCCTGCACCGAGTGGACGGCCGTCTCGCCCGACGGCACCGCGAGCGCCTGCCTCACCGAGGACGGGGTGATCCTGCGCGGCACCGCGTCAGATGCTCACGGCACGCTCGGCAGCGTGCTGGCGAGCACCGTGCAGTACGGCGCGCTGTCGCCCGCGCTGTTCCGCCGGCCCGAGGATTTCCGCAACGCGGGAACGCTGCCGGTGGACGGCTTCGGCCGGTGAGCCAGCCCTGCGCGCTGTTGGTCGCGGCCCTCCTGGCAGGACCGCTCGCCGCCCGCGCCGCCGACGCGCCGCTGCTGCAGCCCAGCCGCGACGTGGACGTGACGTATCGCGTGCCGGTTCCGGGTGGCGTCGACGTCTCGCTGCTGCAGCGCCTGCGCTGGTCCGCCGCCCGGCGGCTGCAGCGCGTGGACCTGCCGAGCTCGGGCAACTGGATGGTGCTGGACTTCACCGCCCACCACATGGCGATGGTGCGCGACGACAGCCGCGAGGTGCTGGACCTGCCGGGCCCGCAGGCGGCCGACCAGCCCGCTGACGGCTACGTGCGCGCCGGCTCGGCCCGCGTGGCGGGCCTGGACTGCACGCAGTGGCGCACGACCGACACGCGCGGCGAACCGACCCTGGCCTGCTACACAGCGGACGGCGTGCTGCTGCGCGCGACCGAAGGCCCGCGCGTGCTGATGGAGGCGGTCAGCGTGACCTTCGCGGCGCAACCGGCCGCGATTTTTCAGCCGCCGGCGGGCTACACGCACCGGCAGGGGAACCGGCGGGACGACGGCGAGGAGCGACCATGAGGGTTCGAGCAGCACTGACGGCGGCGGCCCTGCTGGCCTGCGGCACCGCGCACGCGACCACGCTGCGTCTGGTCGAACGCGCGCTTGGCAACGCGACGCACCTGCATGGCGGATCGGCGGCCGACAACGTCGGCGACGTGCTGACCTTCTACAACCCGGTGTTCGACGCCGCGAACGCGAAGAAGCTAGGCTTCGACCAGGGGTACTGCGTGCGCCTGGTCGTGGGACAGGTCTATGAGTGCCACTGGACGCTGAGCCTGGCCGACGGCCAGATCGTGGTGGACGGGCCGTTCCTGGACGCGGGCGACTCGACGCTGGCCGTCACCGGCGGGACCGGCGCCTATGGCGGCGCGCGCGGCGAGATGCATTTGCATGCGCGCGACGCGAAAGGGTCGGCTTACGATTACACCTACGAGCTGAAGTGAGTGCCGCCGCTTGTTCGATCTGCTGACCGGCATGACGTAGATGGTCACGGTTCATCGCTCGGGCGGTTTGCGGGTCGTGATCTTCCTTGATGACCATGAACCGGCCCATGTCCATGTTTTCGGCGATGGCCAAGCGAAGATCAGACTTGCGCGAGCCGGCCTGGAACCCGAGCTTATGTGGGCCGACGGGATGAAAACGGGCGAGTTGCGGCGCGCGTTTCAGATCGTTGTGGAGGAGCACGCATTGCTGTTGAAGCGGTGGGAGGAAATCCATGGCCGATCTGACCGATGAACAAATCGACGAAGCGTTGGAGCGTGGCACGTCGTTGCGCACCCAAGACACACGTGCCCTGACAGCACGATACGATCGCCAGCTTGCACGCATCGTGGTGGACCTGACGAACGGATGTACGTTCCTGTTTCCGCCCAGCCTAGCAGAGGGGCTGGACAGGGCCACGGAAGAACAGCTGTCCGATGTCGAAATCCTGGGTGCAGGATACGGGCTGCATTGGGAGCTGCTCGACGTGGATCTCTCCGTTCCTGGCCTGCTTTCCGGCAGGTTCGGGACGCAGGCTCACATGGAGCGACTTGCAAGCAGGGCGAGATCGGCAGCATGACGTTCAATCTCGCACTTTAATCAAGTTTGTCCAAACGTGCTGATATGATTACCTGAAATCCCGCGTCGGCACCTTGATCCCACGCGTGTCCGGCGCGCCGCCATGCTTGGCTTCGTCGCCGCGGCCGGTCGTGAACGGAAACGGTTCGTCGCGCGCGCCGACGCTGCGCAGCAGGTCGGACAGGTCGTCCAGCCGTTCGGCCACCACGTGGATCACCTCGCCCTCGCGCTGCAACTTGCCGTGGCAGGCGATCATGCCGGCCGAGAGGATCAGGCGGCGTTGGGCGGCGAACACGGTGGGCCAGATGACCAGGTTGGCGTGGCCGGTCTCGTCCTCGATGGTCATGAACATGATGCCGCGGGCGCTGCCGGGCTTCTGGCGCACCAGCACGATGCCGGCCACCGACACGCGCGCGCCGTCCCGCCCGTGCGACAGTTCGGCGGCGCGCGTCATGCCCTGGCGGGCCAGGTCGCGGCGCAGGAAGCTCAACGGGTGGCGCTTGAGGGTGAGGCCGGTGCTGCGGTAATCCTCGACCACCTGGCGGCCCGGCTTCATCGGCGCGACCTGCGTCGCGGGCTCGGCAAAACGTTCGCCGCCGGCGAACAGCGGCAGGCTGTCGGACGACAGCCCGCGCACCGCCCACAGCGCCGCGCGCCGGTCCAGACCGAGGCAGGCGAAAGCGTCCGCCTCGGCCAGGCGCTCCAGCGCGTCGCGGGCCAGGCTTGTGCGGCGGTGGGTTCCGGCCACGTCCACGTAGGCCGCCGCCTCGCGCCTGCCGACCACCGCGTCCGCCTCGTTCCTCGACAGGCCCTTGACCATGCGCAATCCCAGCCGGAGCGCATGCAGCCGGCCGCCCGGCTCCAGCGTGCAGTCCCAGACGCTGTCGTTCACCGAGACCGGCCGCACCTCCACCCCGTGCTGGCGCGCGTCGCGCACGATCTGTGCCGGTGCGTAGAAGCCCATCGGCTGCGCGTTCAGCAGGGCGCAGGCGAACACGTCCGGATGGTGGCACTTCATCCACGAGCTGGCATAGGCGATCAGCGCGAAGCTGGCGGCGTGGCTTTCGGGAAAACCGTAGCTGCCGAACCCCTCGATCTGCTTGAACGTGCGTTCGGCGAACTCCTGCTGGTAGCCCTTCGCCAGCATGCCGCCGATCAGCTTGTCGCGGAAAGGGCTGACGCCGCCGGTGACCTTGAACGTCGCCATGGCGCGGCGAAGCTGGTCGGCTTCGCTGGCGGAGAAGCCGCCGCACACCATCGCCACCTGCATCGCCTGCTCCTGGAACAGCGGCACGCCCAGCGTCCGCTTGAGCACGTCCTCGAGCTCGGGCGTGGGATAGGTGATCTCCTCGGGGTGGTCGCGACGGCGCAGATACGGGTGCACCATGTCGCCCTGGATGGGGCCGGGACGAACGATGGCGACCTCGATGACCAGGTCGTAGAGCTTGGCCGGTTTCAGCCGCGGCAGCATGGACATCTGCGCGCGGCTCTCGATCTGGAACACGCCGATGGTGTCGGCGCGCTGGATCATCCGGAAGGTCGCTTGGTCCTCCTTCGGGATCGATGCGAGGTCGAACCTCTCGCCACGATGCTCGGCCAGCAGGTCGAACGCGCGTCGCATGCAGCCGAGCATGCCGAGGCCCAGCACGTCCATCTTCATGAAATGCAGGTGATCGATGTCGTCCTTGTCCCACTCGATGACCTGGCGATCCTTCATCGCCGCGGGCGCCACCGGAACCAGCGAATCCAGGCGATCCTGGGTCAGGACGAAGCCGCCGGGATGCTGCGAGAGGTGGCGCGGGAAATCGAGCAGTTCGCGTGCCAGCGCCAGGGTCAGCGACAGCCGCCGGTCGGACAGGTTCAGTCCCAGCGCCTCGGCGTGCTCCTCCTGCACGCCCTCCCGGCTCCAGCCCCAGACCTGGCTGGTCAGCGCGGCGGTCAAGTCCTCGGTCAGGCCGAGCACCTTGCCCACTTCGCGCACCGCGCCGCGCGAGCGGTAGCGCGAGACGGTGGCGCACAACGCCGCATGGTCGCGGCCGTACGTGGCGAAGATCCACTGGATCACCTCCTCGCGCCGCTCGTGTTCGAAATCCACGTCGATGTCGGGCGGCTCGTCGCGTTCGCTGCTGATGAAGCGCTCGAACAGCATGTTGCTCTCGGTGGGGTCGAGCGAGGTGATGCCGAGCACGAAGCACACCGCGCTGTTGGCCGCACTGCCGCGCCCCTGGCACAGGATGTCGCGCGACCTGGCGTAGTTGACGATGCTGCGCACGGTCAGGAAATACGCGGCGTAGCGTCGCTCGGCGATCAGCGCCAGTTCGTGCCTGAGCTGGCCTGCCACCTTCTCGGGCACGCCGCCCGGGTAGCGCCACGCCGCACCCTGCCAGGTGAACGCTTCCAGCAGCTCCTGTGCCGTGCGGCCCGGCACCGTTTCGTGCGGGTACTGGTAGCGCAGCTCGGACAGGCTGAACCGGCAGCGGCCGGCGATCGTGCCGGCGCGCGCCACGGCTTCGGGGTAGCGCTCGTACAGGCGCGCCATCTCGCCCGGCGCCCTGAGGTGACGGTCGGGGCGCTCGCGACGCAAGCCGATATCGTCGATCGTGCAGCCCTCGCGTATGCAGGTCACCACGTCCTGCAGGATGCGCCGGCCGGGATCGTGGTACAGCACGTCGCCCGTCACCACGGTCGGCACGCGCGCGGCCTGCGCCATCTGCGACAGCGCGTGCAGGCGCAGCGCGTCGCCGGGCCGTCGGTGCAGCGTCAGCGCGAGGTGCGCGTCGCCGCCGAAAACCTGTTTCACCCGCTGCAGGTTTTCGCGCAGGCCGGCATCGGGCTGGTCTGGCAGCAGGATGGCGAGCAGGCCCGACGCATGCGCCGCCACGTCCTGCCATGTCAGGCGGCACTCGCCCTTCGCGTGTTTCTTGCCGTCGCTCAGCATGCGGCACAGCCCGGCATAGCCGGCGCGGTCCGTCGGGTACACCAGCAGCGACGCGCCGCAGACGAGGTCGAGCCGGCAGCCGACGATCAGCCGTACCTCCGCCTCGCGCGCACGGTGATGGGCGCGCGCGATGCCGGCCAGCGAGTTGCGGTCGGTGATGGCGATCGCCTCGTAGCCGAAGGCCTTGGCCTGGGACAGCAGCTCCTCGACCGAGGAGGCGCCGCGCAGGAACGAGTAGTAGGAGGTGACCTGGAGCTCGGTGTAGGCCATGGCCTGCGCGTTCACCCGAACATGCCGTGCAGGAACCACTGCAGGTCCCCGGTGGCTTCGTGCTGCCCGTCGCCGCGCCGGAACAGCCAGAAGCGCTGCCCCGCCTCGTCTTCCACCCGGAAATAGTCGCGCACGGCCCAGGTCTCGCCATCGTCGCGCCACCACTCGCCGCACACCCGTTCCGGCCCGTCGGCGCGGCGCACGCGGTAGGGCCGGCGGCCCCAGGTGAACTGCGCCGGTGCGTGGTCGGGCAGCATGGCCACCGCCGTGACCGGG
>CAXTJP010000103.1:0-8970 GCA_964244615.1 uncultured Acetobacteraceae bacterium | reverse complement strand
CGCCCGCCAGCACGCAGAACACCTGGCCCGCCGGTCCACGCCGCACGGCCAGCCGCGCCATCGCGTCCAGCAGGACCTCGCCACCCTTCCAGCGCGTCAGCCTGGCCGGCAGCATCACCACGCGCGCGCCTGTCGGCAGTCGCCAGGCCTGCGCCAGGCGATGCACCCGGTCGCCGACGACGCCGCCGGGGTCGAACTGCTCGGGGTCCACCCCGCGCGGGATGATGCGCAGCCGGTCGGACGCCACGCCGTACTCCGCCACGTGGCAGGCGACGGTGCGGCTGATGGCGATCACCCGCTCGCCGCGCGCCATGACGCCGTTGTACAGGCGCTTGCCCGGGAAATCCTCGCCGTACACGCCGTGCCACGTCGTCACGAACGGCACGCCGGTGCGCCGTGCCGCCAGCCAGGCCGACCAGGCCGGGGCGCGCGAGCGTGCGTGCACCAGCGACACCCGCTCGCGCCGCATGATCGCGGCCAGCCGTGCGGCGTTGAGCCAGATGTTGACCGGGTCCTTGGTCATCAGCGACAGCGCCAGGTGGCGGCCGCCGGCACGGTCCACCTGCGCCACCATGCGGCCGCCGGCGCTGGCCACCAGCGCCTGGCCGCCGGCGGCCACCACCGCCTGAACCATCTCCACGGTGCCGCGCTCCACACCGCCCGTGTCCAGCGCGGGCAGCACCTGCAGGATCTTCATGGCCGATATCTACGACGCAAAGCACCGGTTGCAAAAGCGGTTGCAAAAGCGCGGCCGGCACAACACGCGTGCGAAACATGATCATGTCAATAAATGTCAATACCGAAACGAGGCAAAGTTAACTTTTCATTCGCTTCTGACTGCCATCAAGTTATGGTGCAGCGCACGCAAACGGAGAGCGGTCCATGCTGACAAGTTCGGAACTGGCCTACCCATTCCTGGGTCTGCTGGTGGGCCTGATCGTGGGCCTGACCGGCGTCGGTGGTGGTTCGCTGATGACGCCGCTGCTCGTCCTGATATTCCACATCCAGCCGACCAAGGCGGTGGGCACCGACCTGCTCTACGCCGCGATCACCAAGACCGTGGGCACGATGGTGCATAGCGCGAGTTCTACGGTGGATTGGCGCATCGTCCGCCGCCTGGCCTACGGCTCGATCCCCGGCACCGCGGTCACCCTGCTCGGGCTCTATTATTTCGGGCCGGAGAGCAAGCGGGTGGCCGACACCATCACCTTCAGCCTGGGTGTCGCCCTGTTGCTGACGGCGGTGTCGATCCTGTTCCGGAGCTGGATCATCGACACGCTGGCCCGACGGTTCGGCGAGCCGTCCGACCGGACCGCCACCCTGCTGACCGCGATGAGCGGGCTGGTGCTGGGCGTGCTGGTGTCGATCTCGTCGGTCGGCGCGGGCGCGCTCGGCGTCACCGTGCTGATCCTGCTCTACCCGCGCCACAAGCTGGCCAGCATCGTGGGCTCGGACATCGCCCATGCCGTGCCGCTGACGCTGATCGCGGGGCTCGGGCATTGGCAGATGGGCGACGTGAACACGCAGCTGCTGGGGCAGCTGCTCATGGGCTCGATCCCCGGCATCCTGCTCGGCAGCTACCTCTCCCCGCGCCTGCCCGAAGGCGGGCTGCGCCCGGTGCTCGCCTCGGTGCTGTTCCTGGTCGGGGGCAAGCTGGTCTTCTGACAGGTCGGCCCATATCGGCTGCATGACCGTATCGGATGCCCCAGCGTTCACGGGCGAGCCGTCGGCCGCCGAACTGATCGCGGCAAGGCCCGGCCTGCGCGTGCACGCGATGGACGGGCTGCTGTTCGACGGCATGCCCCTGGCGCGGGTGGCGCAATCGTGGGGCACGCCATGCTGGGTCACCGGGGCCGCGACGCTGCGCCGGCGTTTTCGCGCCCTGAGCCACGCCATGCCGGGCGTCGCCATCCACTACGCGGTCAAGGCGAACGACCACCTCGCCATCCTGGCGGTGCTCGCGGCCGAGGGGGCGGGGGCGGACGTGGTCAGCGGCGGCGAGTTGCTGCGGGCGCTGCAGGCCGGCATTCCGCCGCAGCGGATCGTGTTCTCAGGGGTCGGCAAGACCGCGGCCGAGCTCTCTCTGGCACTGGCGAACGGCATCGGCCAGCTGAACGTCGAAAGTGCCGAGGAACTGGACACCCTGTCCGCCCTGGCGGTGCAGGCCGGGCGCACCGCGCACGTGGCGCTGCGGGTGAACCCGGACGTCGATGCCGGGACGCACGACAAGATCAGCACCGGCCGCGCGGAGGACAAGTTCGGCGTCCCGTGGCGGGACGCCGCCCGGGTCTACGCGCAGGCTGCCGCGCTGCCGGGCATCGCGCCGGTCGGGCTCGCCGTGCATATCGGCAGCCAGATCGGCGGCACCGCCGCCTTCGCGTCCGCCTATACGCGGCTCGCCGGCCTAGTCCGTATGCTGCGGACGCAGGGCCTGACGGTGGAGACGGTGGATTGCGGCGGCGGCCTGGGCATCTCCTATGCCGGGGAGCCGTCCATGCTGCCGCAGGCCTGGGCCGCCTGCATCGGGTCCGCGTTCGGCACGCTCGGCCTGCGCCTCGCGATCGAGCCCGGGCGCTGGCTCGTGGGGCCGGCCGGGCTGCTGCTCGCCTCCGTGGTGCGCACCCGGCGCGCCGGGCGTGACCGGCCGGTGGTGATCCTGGACGCGGCGATGAACGACCTGGTGCGGCCCGCGCTGTACGGCGCCTGGCACGGCATCGTGCCGGTATCGGCTGCGTGCCTGGCGGCACCGGTGCGCTGCGCCGACATCGTCGGCCCGGTCTGCGAGACGGCCGACATGTTCGCCCAGGCACGCGCAATTGCGGACATGCCGGAAGGCGCGGTCGTGGCGATCCTCGACACCGGCGCCTATGGTGCGGTCATGAGTTCCACCTACAACGCCCGCCCGCAGGCCGCCCAGGCGATGATCGATCCGACCCTGCCCTCAGGGCTTGCCCTGATCCGGGCCAGACTGGCGCCCCGCGACCTCTGGGCAGCCGACATCGTGCCGGCCAGGGTCGCCTGATGGCCACCTCGTCGCCCTCTCCCGGGGCTTCGGCGCGTGCTACCGCGCGGCGCGTGCTGGCCGCGCGCGCGGTGCTCTGGGCCGAGGCCGCCTGCGCCCATCTCTGGCCTGCCGCGTCGCTGTTGCTGGCCCTGGCTGCATTAGGCTTGTTCGACGTGCCGGCAGCGCTGCCCTTGCCGCTGCAGTGGCTGTTCCTGCTGGCCGGCCTGGCTGCGTTCGGCTGGCTGCTATGGCGTGCGTGGCCGTATGTGGGCCTGCCCGGGACGCGCGCGGCCGAGCGGCGGCTGGAGCGGGATTCGGGGCTGCTTCACCGGCCGTTCGACACGATGCGCGACCGGCCGGCCGGCATCGGCGCCGCCTCGCTCTGGCAGCTGCACCGCGCGCGGGCGCTGGCAGGGCTGGCCCGTCTGCGCCTGGCGCCCCCACGGCCCGAACTCGCGCGGCACGACCCGAGGGCGCTCCGTGTGGCAGCGGTGGTTCTGCTGGGGGCGGGTCTGGTGGTGGCCGGTCCGCGCACCGCCGACCGGTTGGCGGCGCTGTGGCCCGGGCTGCCGGAGGGGTGGCAGCCCGGGCCGCCACCCACGATACAGGCCTGGATACAGCCGCCGGCCTATACCGGGCTGCCGCCGGTGTTCCTGCCCCCTGCCGGCGCCGCCGCGCCGCCGGTCACCGTGCCGGCCGGGTCGCGCCTGACGCTCAGCGTCACCGGGCTGTCGGCCCGGCCCGGCCTGTCGCTCGCCGGGCAGGCCATACGGGTCGAGACGCTGGGCCATGACAGCTTCCAGGCCAGCCTGGTGCTGGACCACGCCGGGCGGTTGCGGCTGGGCGGCCGGTTCTCCGAACTGGCAGGCTGGGACCTGGCCCTTCTGCCCAACGAGCCGCCTGCGGTGTCCTGGCCGTCGCTGCCTGGGCGGGCGGGCACGGCGCAATCGACCCGGCTGCCGTGGCGGGTGCAGCAGCGTTGGGGTGTCGCCCGGCTGGAGGCCGAGTTGCGGCCGCAAGGCCGACCCGATTTGCCGGCCGTCCACCTGCCTCTGCCGCTGCCCGGCACGCCGCGCCAGGCGCAAGGCAGCGCCACCGCCGACCTCTCGGCCGATCCCTATGCCGGCGTGCCGATGACGGGGCGGCTGCACGCGCAGGACGTGTCCGGCCAGCATGGCGAGAGCGCACCCGCAGATTTCGTGCTGCCGGCGCGGGTGTTCCGCCACCCGCTTGCCCGTGCCATCGCCGACCTGCGCCGTCGCCTCGCGCTGCACCCGGAACAGCGTCTCCAGACAGCCGACGAACTGGCCGCCCTTGCCGAGGCGCCGCTGGCCGCTCCGGCGCCCGGCCTGCCGCCGTCCGGCGTCGCCCTGAACCTCTCGGCCGACGCCTCCCTGCTTGGCTCCCCGGCTGCAACCCCGGCAGAGACAAACACGCGCATGGCGGAAGTGCAGGCGCGGCTATGGGCCCTGGCCCTTGCCCTGGACGGCGCGCTGCCTGACGCGTCCACCCGGGCCCTGGCCGAAGCGCGCGATACGCTCCGTCGAGGCATCGAGGATCACGCGAACGGCAAACTCTCCGACAAGGATCTGTCCCGCCAGCTCGACCAGCTGCGCCAGGCGCTGGACAAGCGCCTGGAGGATCTGGCCAAGCGCGCCATGCAGCAGGGCGCGCTGCAGAAATTCGACCCGCACAGCCAGCATCTGTCGGCGCCCGCCCTGGACCAGGCGATCCGGAAGTTGGAGCAGGCGCTGCAGCAGGGCCGGACGGAGGACGCGCGAAAGCAGATGGCCGAGCTGGAGCGGATGATGGACCAGCTGAAGAACGCCCACATCATGACGCCCGAGGAGGCTCATCAGCAGCGCGAGCAGGCCAAGAAGGGCCGCCAGCAGGCGGGAGCCGTGCAGGACATGGTGCAGCGGGAGGCGGCCCTGCTGGACCACGCCCAGTCGCGTGCGCCGGGCCAGCCGCCCGCTCTGCCGCCCTCGCTCTCCGACCAGCTGGGCCAGCTGACCCAGCCGCCCCAGGACGGCAACGACGACAACCCGCCTGACCTGTCGCAGGGTTTGGCCCCCGACCTCGCACCCGGTCCGCCGGCCGCACCGGGCCAGGGTGAACCGAACGCCGTCCGCCCGCACCCGGCGCCCACCCGGAACGACGATGCGCGCACCCAGCGCGCGTTGCGCCGCGCCCTGGACGCGTTGAAGGACGGACTGGCCCAGGCGGGCCGGCAGAAGCCGGCGAGCCTCGTCGAGGCGGACCATGCGATGCAGGACGCCGCCGGCGCGCTGGCCGACGGGCAGGATCCGCAGGCCCGCGACGCCATCGCGCGCGCCATCGCCGCCCTGCAACAGGGCGGCCAGGACATGGCGCGGCAGAGCGGCCAGCAATCGGGCGCCGGCACGCAGCTCAGCCTGCAGCCGGGCCAGTCCGGGCAGGAGGGCGAGGGAGGGCAGGAGGAAGCCGGGGACGGTCAGGGCGGCCGCAGGCACGATCCTTTCGGCCGGCCGGTGGACGGCAGCGGCACCACCGCCGACGATCCGGGGCTGCGCGTGCCCGAAGGGATGGAGGGTGGCCGTAGCCGGGCGATTCAGGAGGAGCTGCGTCGACGTGGGGCCGACCGGGCCCGGCCGAAGGGTGAGCTCGACTATATCGGGCGGCTGCTCAAGCCTTTTTAAGAACCGTCTGCTTTTTTGAAAAAGCAGTATCAGTGCTGTCGCGGCGCTGCCCCGGACACCCGACCAGTCAGTAAAAGTTTTTTGGTTCTTTTTTTCAAAAAAGAACTGCTTCTCTTAATGATTGGCCCTAACCTTCCGCCCGCCCTCGCTTGTCTTGGTCGCCATGTCCACGCTCCATTTGCGAGGCTTGCGTGCCAGGAAGAATTTCTTGATGTCGAACCGCAAATACCAGTAATCGGCGAACAGCCAAAGGCACAGGCAGGTCACCGCAAGGATCGCTGAGCGATGGACCGACATCCATATAACGAACATGCTGCACCTCGCCCGGCCAAACCGTCCTAGTGATGGCTTGAAGACGACTTTCTGGCAATGGCCATCCGCGCATTCGCGCCGGCAAGCCTGAAGCTGACAAGCCCAATTCGGTATGGTAGCGTTCCGCCCAGCGGCAAGCCGGGCCCAGGATGGACGCCTTCGCTCAGGGTATGAGGCGGCCCATTCCGTTGAACAACCCCGGCACCGCGCAGGGAGTGACAGCGGATGACCAGCGGCACTGTGAAATGGTTTAATCCCACCAAGGGCTACGGCTTCATCGAGCCGGAAACCGGTGGCAAGGACGTGTTCGTCCACATCAGCGCGGTCCAGAAGGCCGGTTTGCGCAACCTCAACGAAGGCCAGAAGCTGGGCTTCGAGGTGGAGGAGCAGCAGAACGGCCGCGCGGCCGCCGTGAACCTGGCCCCATCGCCCTAGCCGGCCTCCCGGTCCGGGCAGGCGGCCGCGGACCGGACAGGATACCTCTTTGTCTGGCGGCCGAGTGCTGGTAGCTGACGGCCAGATGCAGAAACTCGATGCAGAGGCGGTCCGCACCGCCTATCGCCGCCAGGCGGCCTTCTACGATGCCGCGTTCGGCCGTATATCGCGGCCGGCGCGTCAACGCTCCATCGACCTGATCAACAGCCTGCCGGGCCGTCGGGTGCTGGAGGTGGGGGTCGGCACCGGCCTTGCCCTGCCGCTCTACGATGCCAGCAAGCGCGTCACGGGCATCGACCTGTCCTGCGACATGCTGGACCGGGCGCGTGCCAGGGTGGAGGCCGAGGGGTTGACCCAGGTGGAGGCGTTGCTCGAGCAGGATGCCGAGGACACGGATTTCGCGGACGGCAGCTTCGACGTGGCTGCCTCGATGTTCGTGGCCTCCGTCGTGCCGCATCCCAGGCGCCTGCTGGCCGAGCTGCGCCGCGTCGTTCGGCCCGGCGGACACATCCTGTTCGTCAACCACTTCATCGCCCCGGGCGGCCTGCGACGGGTGGTGGAACGCGCGATGGCGCCGATGTCGCACAAGCTGGGCTGGCACCCCGACTTCGCCATCTCCGACCTGTTCGGCACCGAACAGCCTGAGAACACGACCTTCGAATCGATGTCGCCCGGCGGCCTGTTCACGTTGGTGCATCTGACCTGCTGAGCGCCCGGCCGCCGATCTGCCGCCCGCCATGGCGGGCCGGAACGGGGCCTTCCGACCCGCCTCCGGAGTAGCCGACGCAGATATCTGGCCGCCCTGCACCTTGATCTGCCGGGTACGCTCCGATATCGGGTGGGAACCGAACAGGACCGAGCGGGACCCGCCCCAACATGAAGTTTCTTGGCAGACTGCGCGCCCTTCTCCGGGCCGCCTCGACCTTGGCCATGGCCGCATCCTGCGTGGTCGCCGGACCCGCGCTGGCGCAGACGCCGGCACCCTGGCAGATCGGCATGCAGGCGGCCCACAGCCCGGTCGAACACGGCATCCACGACCTGAACACGCTGGTCACCTGGATCATCGTGCTGATCACCGTGTTCGTGGCCGGCCTGCTGGTCTACGTGGTCTGGCGCTACAACCACACGCGCAACCCGACGGCGGGCAAGCTCAGCCATCATTCGACGCTGGAAGTGGCCTGGACCGCGCTGCCGGTGCTGATCCTGCTGGTGATCGCCATCCCCAGTTTCCGGCTGATCTACTTCGAGGACCGGGTTCCGGCGCAACAGGCCGACATGACGGTCAAGGTCACCGGCCACCAATGGTACTGGGAGTACACCTACCCCGACGCGAAGGGCCTGCATTTCGACAGCTACATGGTGCATGACGAGGATCTGAAGGGCGAGCAGACCAAGCTGCGTCACCTGGCCGTCGACAACCAGCTCGTGCTGCCGGCCGGCAAGAACATCCGGATCCTGACCACGAGCGGCGACGTGATCCACAGCTTCTTCATCCCGAGCCTGGGCGTGCAGCGCTATGCCATCCCGGGCCGAACCATCGAGACCTGGGTCCGGGTGGACCAGCCCGGCGACTATTACGGCGAGTGCAACCAGATCTGCGGCACCAATCACAGCGTGATGCCGATCTCCATCCACGCCGTTAGCGACGCCGATTTCCAGGCCTGGCTCACCCAGGCACCCAGCAAATTCAAGGACGCCGCCATCGATCCGCCGGCCGGGACCACCCCGGTTCGCGTCGCCCTGGCAACGGAGCACTGAGATGTCCGCCACAACCCACGACGACCACCTGCATGACCATGGCCACGGCCATCATCCGACCTTCGCGCAGCGCTGGCTGTTCAGCACCAACCACAAGGATATCGGTACGCTCTATCTGATCTTCGCGGTGTGTGCGGGTCTGGTCGGCGGGCTGCTGTCGATCATCATGCGGGCGCAGCTGCAGCACCCGGGCAACACCATCGTGACCTCGGGCCAGGAATGGAACACGATCGTCACGGCGCACGGCCTGATCATGATCTTCTTCACCGTCATGCCCGCCTTGATCGGCGGGTTCGGCAACTGGTTCATCCCGCTGATGATCGGCGCGCCGGACATGGCTTTCCCGCGGCTGAACAACATCAGCTTCTGGCTGCTGGTGCCCGCTTTCGCGCTGATCATCACCGGGCTGCTGCTGGGTGAGTCGGGCTCCGGCTGGACGCTCTATCCGCCACTGTCCAACAGCACCTACGAGTCCGGCCCGGGCATGGACTTCACGCTGTTCGCGCTGCACCTGGCCGGCGTATCGTCCCTGCTGGGCGCACTGAACTTCATCACCACGATCTTCAACATGCGCACCCCGGGCATGACGCTGCACAAGATGCCGCTGTTCATCTGGGCGATGCTGGTGACCGCCTTCCTGCTGCTGCTGTCGTTGCCGGTGCTGGCGGGCGCCATCACCATGCTGATCTTCGACCGCAACTTCGGCACGTCGTTCTTCGACCCTCAGGGCGGCGGCGACCCGGTGCTGTGGCAGCACCTGTTCTGGTTCTTCGGCCACCCCGA
>CAXTJP010000102.1:0-8975 GCA_964244615.1 uncultured Acetobacteraceae bacterium | reverse complement strand
TGAAGCGCGCCAGGCGCAGCGCCATGCACACCGCGAACATCAGGCAGGGCATGAAAGCGAAGCGGTTGGCGCCGTGCAGCGACCAGATGTACAGGATCATCGCCGGCGCGACTCCGAAGCTGCAGAAATCCGACAGGCTGTCGAACTCGGCGCCGAACCGCGATTCGGCGTGCAGCAGGCGCGCCAGCCGCCCGTCCAGCCCGTCGATCACCGCCGCGATCACCACCGCCAGGGCGGCCGCATGCCAGCGCGCGTCCAGCGCGTAGCGTATGGAACTCAGCCCCGCGCACAGGCCGAGCAAGGTCAGCAGGTTGGGCATCATCCGGTTGAAGGACGGGCCCTTGTAGCGCGGACGACGGCGGGCGCGTCCGCGAAGCCGGGGCCGCGGCGCGCCGTCCAACGATCAAGCCTCCGCCGGGGGCGGCGCCAGGCTTGCGACCACGGTCTCGCCGCCCACCATCGTCTGCCCCACCTGCACCAGCGGGCGCACCCCGGGCGGCAGGTAGATGTCCGTTCGGCTGCCGAAGCGGATGATGCCGAACCGCTCTCCCGCCCGCACCGTGTCGCCGGCGCGCACGTCGCACAGGATCCGCCGGGCGATCAGCCCGGCGATCTGCACCACGCCAAGGTCGCGCCCGTCCGCCAGACGGATGGTCATGGCGTTGCGCTCGTTGGCCTCGCTCGCCTTGTCCAGGCTGGCGTTCAGGAACGCCCCGGCGCGGTAGGTGATGGCGTCCACCGTGCCGGTCGCGGGCGTGCGGTTGACGTGCACGTTCAGCACCGAGAGGAAGGTCGCCACCCGCCAGCGCGGCTCGGGGCCGAGCCCCAGCTCGGGCGAAGGCACGGCGCGCTGCACCGAGACCACGCGGCCGTCGGCGGCCGACACCACGAGGCCCGGACGGTCCGGGGCCACGCGCTCCGGGTCGCGGAAGAAGTACAGGCTGAAAGCGGTGAAGATCAGTCCGGCCCACAGCACGGCCCAGTGGTCGCCCGGGCCGGTGAACAACCCGGCCACCATCACGGCGCCGCCGCCGGCGATGAACGGATGGCCGGCGCGATGCGGCCTCGCCAGCACCAGCCGCAGCGTTTCGATGAGGGCCATGGACGTCGGTTCATGGCGGCTTCACCCTGGCGGGTCAAGCGGCGGCGCCCGCCGCGGGATCACAGGAACCGGGCGGCCCAGGTCAGGGCCATGCAAAGCAGCACGGTCAGGGCTGCTGCCACGATCGGGCCGTATCGGCCAAGGCCGGGCGCCAGGCGCGGGACCAGCATCCAGGCCAGCAGCGGTCCCAGGCAGGCGGTATCCACCGTGACCAGCCTGCCGCGGTCGGACGCGACCAGGGCGGAGGCGCCCGCCATGACCACCATGTCCGCCAGCACCAGCGCGCACGCGCCCGGCAGACACAGCACGGCCGCCGCCACCACCAGCGCCGCCATGGACCAGTGCGGCGCGGCACCGGCCACCGCCAGGCCCGCCGCCAGCGAGACCGAGGCTGCGACCGTGCCCCAGGAGCGGTCCGCTCGGGCCAGGCGCCGGGCCAGGGCCGATGCTGCCGCCAACCCAAGGAACACCGGCAGGCTGCGGGCGATGGCGGCGCCATCCAGCGGTACGCCACGCAGCCACCAGGCGGCGAGCGCCGCCGACAGCGGCAGCCGGAAGCGCCCACCCCGACTGAGCGCCCCGGCCAGCACGATCCCCGCCAGCCCGCTCAACCGTGCGACCGGCGGAAGCGGCCACGCCAGAGCCGGCGCCAGCACCCACCACCCGGCCAGCACCGAACCGCCGGCCGCGAGCGCACCGCCGCGCGCGCCGGCCAGACCCGACAGGCGTGCCAGCGCGGCCACCGCGAGGCACGCGGCGAACGGGCGCCAGCCCGGCCGCAACCCCATGTGGATCGGCAGCAGTGCCAGGTGATAAGCATGGGCGAGCAAGGCGTGCATGCGCTGCCATGCTTGGCGCCGATGGTAGCGTCAACACGACAAGGACCATCGGTGAAGCAGACCAGGCCGAGCCCGAAGCGCCCGCCAGCCCCCCTTCCATCCAGACCCCGCCAGCCTGCCCCGCGTCAGTCGATGACCGATGGGCCGGTCGGGCCGATGCTGCTGCAACTCACGGTGCCGGTCGCCTGGGGCGTGCTGTCGCTGCTGGGCTACCGCCTGGCGGAAGCCTGGTTCGTGGGCCGGCTCGGCCCGGACGCGCTGGCCGCGATCACCTTCGCCTTCCCGGTCACCATGGTGGTGTTCAGCCTGTCGATCGGGCTGGGTGCCGGCACCTCCTCGGTCATCGCCAGGGCGCTCGGCGCGCGCGAGGCGGGGGTGCCGCGCCTGGTGGCCGATTCGCTGCTGCTCACCCTGCTGCTGGGCGCCGCCTGCGCCGTGGCCGGCATGCTCGGGGCCGACTGGCTGGCGCGGCTGCTGGGCGCCGGCCCCGATCTCGTGCCGATGATCGCCGCCTACCTGCGCATCTGGTTTCCGACCTCGGTGCTGGTGCTGGTCTCGACGGTCGGGCTGAGTGCGGCGCGCGCCGCGGGCGACGCCACCTTCCAGGGCCTGGCCATGGTCGCGTCCTCGCTGCTGAACCTGGCCTTCGCCCCGTTCGCCATACTGGGCGGGTTCGGTCATCCGGGGCTCGGGCTGATCGGCGCACCGATCGCCAGCCTGCTCGCCTGGCTGCCGCTGCTGGCGGCAACCCTGTGGCGCCTGCAGCGGCTGCACCTGCTGTCGTTCGATCATCTGCAGCCTGACGCGTTCCTGACCTCCTCGCGACGCATCCTGCGGGTGGGCGCCCCGGCGGCGGCCACCAACACGGTGATCCCGGTCGCGGGCGCCATCATCACCGCCCTGCTGGCGCCCTACGGCCACGACGTCGTGGCCGGGTTCGGCCTCGGCAGCCGCGTCGAGTCCGTGGCCATGGTGCCGTTCTTCGCGCTCTCGGCGGTGATGAACCCTTTCGCCGGCCAGAACGCCGGCGCCAGGCGTCCCGAGCGGGTGCGCGAGGCCATGCGTGTGACCGCCCGGTTCTGCTCGGCGCTCGGCCTCGTCCTGGCGACCGGGCTGTATCTCGGCCGCGCCTGGGTCGCCAGCCGGTTCACCGGCGACGCCGCGGTGATCGGGGCGGCGATGCTCTATCTGGCCCTGGTGCCGCTGAGTTACGGACCAGCGGGCATGATCGCCATCGCCAACGCCGCCTTCAACGGGCTCAACCGGCCGATGTCGGCGGTCGCCGTGTCGGTGGCGCGCACCCTGGTGGTCAACGTGCCGGTCGCCTGGGTCGGCGGCCGGCTGTTCGGCGTGCCCGGCGTGTTCCTGGGCATCTGCGTGTCGAACCTGCTGGTCGGCGTGGGCAGCGGGCTGTGGGTCTATGCCGCCACCAGCCCGGCGCCGCGCCCGGCGCTGGAGACGGTGGGCGACGCCCTACAGGACGCGCAGGCCGTCCAGCCCGGCGCGGGTTAGGGGCGGCGCAATGGGGGATCGTCCATGCTGCTGATCGCGTCCATCGTGCTGCTCGGCCTCGTGGTCATCCTGGGCACCACGCTGGCCAGCCGCTACCTGATGATGGAGGAGACGCCGGCGAAATCCTGGCCGGGGGCGCTGCATGGCCTGGGCGGGCTGGCCGGTTTCGCGCTGCTGGCGGCGGCGCTGTGGCGCGAGGCGCCGGGCGCGCACGCGGTGCGCATGGGTGCCGGCGCCTTCGGCGTGATCTCGGGTGCGCTCATCGCCGGCGCGCTGCTGGCGGGCACCCTGATCCTGATCGCCCACCTGCGGCGCCGCCCCCTGACCACCGCGCTGATCGCCACGCACGGCATGCTGGCGATCACCGGCTACACGCTCCTGGTCACCTACCTGACGATGCTGCGCTGACCCCGAACGGGATGGCCGGCACCCCCACCTTCGCCACGCCGCACGCCTTTCTCGGCCTGCGCCGCACCGCCCCCGACGCGCGCATCCACGTCGCCGGCATCCCGCTCGACATCGGCACCACCAACCGCAGCGGAGCGCGCTTCGGCCCGCATGCGATCCGGCACGCCAGCCGCATGCTGGTCGACGGCGCGCACCCGCAGAGCTGGCGCGACCCGGCGGACCGCCCGGTGGCCGATATCGGCGACTTCGCCATCGCGCTGGGCGACATCGCGGCCAGCCTGTCGCTGATCGAGGCACAGGCGGCGGCAAGCCCGCACCTCGTGGCGCTCGGCGGCGAGCACGGCATCACCCTGCCGCTGCTGCGCGCGCTGCGGGCGCGCCGTGGCGGGCCGGTGGCGCTCGTGCATTTCGACGCGCATGTCGATACCTGGCCGGACAGTTTCGGCCAGGCCTACGGGCACGGCTCGCCGTTCTTCCACGCCATCGAGGAAGGGCTGATCGACCCGCTTCGCACCGTGCAGGTCGGCATACGCTCGCCGGTGCAGCGCAGCGTCTGGGACTGGACGCTGGCGCGGGGGGTCACGATCCTGACCGCCGAGCAGGTGCACGAGGCCGGGGTCGCCGCCACCGCCGCCCGCATCCTGGCCGTCGTGGGGGACCACGCCGCCTATCTCAGCTTCGACATCGACGCGCTCGACCCAGCCTTCGCCCCCGGCACCGGCACGCCGGAGATCGGCGGGCTGGCGTCCTGGCAGGCCCAGTCCATCCTGCGACGCCTCGGCCCCGTGGACTTCGTCGGCATGGATCTGGTGGAGGTCGCGCCGGCCTACGATGTCAGCGAGATCACCGCGCTCGCGGCCGCGACCATCGTCTGGGAGTACCTGGCCCTCTGCCCCTAGGTCCCGGGCGCCAGCGCCCCGGCCACCGCGTGGCGCAGCGCCGGCAGCACGTCGGTCTCGAACCACGGGTTGCGTCGCTGCCAGACCCCGGTGCGCCAGGACGGGTGCGGCAGCGGGAAGTAGCGCGGCAGGTGGTCGCGAAAGCCGCGCACGCGCTCGGTCATGCTCATCTTCGGCCAGCCCTCCTGCAGGGCGGCGGCCGTCTGTGCGTAACTGCCCACCAGCAGGACGAGGCGCAACGCCGGCATGGTGCCCAGCACGCGGGCGCGCCAGCGCGGCGCGCATTCCGGGCGCGGCGGCGCGTCGCCGCCATTCGGCAGCCGGCCCGGGTAGCACAGGCCCATCGGCAGGATCGCCACCTGCGACGCGTCGTAGAACAGCGCCTTGTCCATGCCGAGCCAGTCGCGCAGCCGGTCGCCGGACGCGTCCCAGAAGCTGATCCCGGCCTCGTGCACGCGCGTGCCGGGCGCCTGGCTGGCGATCAGCACGCGGGCGGTGGCCGAGATATGCAGCACCGGCCGCGGCCCGAGCGGCAGGTGGGCCGCACAGGCCGTGCAGGCCCGTATCTCGGCCAGCAGCCCGTCGAGGTCGGTCCCGCTCACGTCAGCTCCCCTTACGCCAGCCCCCTACGCCAGCCCCCTACGCCAGACTGTACTCCGCTTCCGGCGTGTAGGCCGCCTGCTCGCGGCCGAGCTGCGAGCTGAACAGGGTGAAATGCGCCACCCGCACCGGCTCGGCGCGGAACAGGTTATGCGCCTGCACCCAGGCGGCCAGGCGCGGCTCTGCGGCCTGCTCGCCCAGCCGGGCCAGGGTCACGTGCGGGGTGAAGCGGCGCCGTTCGGCCGGCAGGCCGGAGCGCTGCAGCGCCGTCTCCACCTTGGCCCGCAGGTGGTCCAGCGCCGGGTTGCGCGCAACCCCGGCCCACAGCGCCGTCAGCCGCCCGGCTTTCTCCATCGTGCCGACGCCGCACAGCTCGAGCAGGAAGCCGCGGCCGCGCAAGGCGGCCAGCTCCAGGTCGATCTCCTCGGCGGTGTGGCGCGGCACCTCGCCGATAAAGCGCAGGGTGAGGTGGTGGTTCTCGGGCGGCACCCACCGCGCCCCTGCGAGCCCGGTGCCCAGGTCTGCGAGACGCTGCCGCAGAGGCCATGGCAGGTCTAGGGCCACGAACAATCGCATCGGGCCAGGACTCCACGACGGGTGCCGGAGGTCAAGGCAAGGAATACCAGGGGGCATCGCCGTCGGGTGTTTGATCAGTGCGATGCGGTGCCCCCCCGTCCTTGCCTGCCATGACCGGGGTCTGGGGCCGCGGGCCCCAGCGGGGTCCAGGGGCGGAGCCCCTGGCCTTCCTTACGCGTTGCCCGCTTGAACCGCCGCTGGCCCTTGCCAAATTGAGCGCCAAGGTGGCTTGGTTCGTGACGCCCGTGTTCGGGTCGGCCAGCCCCGCGAAGGATCAACCATGGCTTACAGTCCCGATTTCCGGAGTACCTCCAGCCCGTATGCCGCTGCCGCAGGATCTGCGGCCATCGACGAGGGCCTGCGCGCCTACATGCGGCGCGTGTATAACTGGATGGCGTCAGGCCTGCTGCTGACCGGCATCGTCTCCTACGCCGTCGCCAACACGCAGCTGATCAACCTGTTCTACCACCAGGTCGCAACTGAATACGGCACGCGTATCGCGCCGACCGGCCTCGGCACCGTTTCGATGTTCGCCCCGATCGGCTTCGTGCTGGCGCTGAGCTTCGGCGTGAACCGCATGAGCCGCAGCACCGTGCAGGCGCTCTACTGGGCGTTCTGCGTGGCCATGGGCGCCAGCCTGGCCAACCTGTTCCTGATCTACGCGCATGACAGCATCGCCCGCGTGTTCTTCATATCGGCGGCGATGTTCGCCGGCATGTCGATCTGGGGCTACACGACGAAGGCCGACCTCTCGCGCATGGGCAGCTTCCTGATCATGGGCCTGTTCGGCGTCATCCTGGCGAGCCTGGTCAACGTGTTCGTGCACAGCTCGGCCATCCAGTTCGCCGTCAGCATCATCGGCGTCGTCGTGTTCACCGGGCTGACCGCCTACGACACGCAGCGCATCAAGGTGAGCTACGCGCAGTTCGCCTACGCGGACGGAACGGACGGTGCCGCTCGCCGCAGCGTCTACGACGCGCTCAGCCTTTACCTGAACTTCATCAACCTGTTCATGCTGCTGCTGCAGCTGACCGGCAACCGCCGCGGCAACTGACCGCGGCAGGCAAACGAAAAAGGCCAGGGTTTCCCCTGGCCTTTTTCGTGCGTGTCCGACGGCCTGTCGTCAGACGACCGTCTTGAGGAACTCGGCGAGCTTGACGGCGGCGGCGGCCTTGTCAATCCGATCGAGCGCTGCCAGCTCCGCCGCCAGGCGGTCCATCGCCGCCTCGTAGATCTGCCGCTCCGAAAAGCTCTGGTCCGGCTGGCCGGCGTTGCGGTGCAGGTCGCGCACTACCTCGGCGATGGCCAGCGGGTCGCCCGAGTTGATCTTCGCCTCGTATTCCTGCGCGCGGCGCGACCACATGGTGCGCTTGATCCTGGCGCGGCCACGCAGCACGGCCAGCGCCTCGTCGAACATCTTGCGTGTGGCGAGCTTGCGCAATCCGGCCGTGCGCGCCTTTGTCACCGGCACACGCAGGGTCATGCGGTTCTCTTCGAAGGTGATGTGGATCAGTTCCAGCTTGTGGCCGGCGATCTCCTCGATCGCGATCCGCTCCACCTTGCCGACACCGTGGGTGGGATAGACGACGTGGTCGCCCTCCTCGAAGATTTCCGCCTTGGCCATGGCTCGCGGTGCCGGCATCACCCGGCCGCCAGGCGCGATCGCCTGGTTGCGCCCCATCATGTGGTGGCCCGTGGCCGGCGACGAGTCGTTGGCCGCCCGAACGCGCGCCGGAGCCTGCGCGTCGTCCTCCTCGTCCTCGGGCTGGTCCGGCACCGTGGCCTCGACCGCGTCGGGCGGGGTTTCGTCCTGGTCCGGAGAGGCCGAGATCTCGTGCGCGACGGGCGGCGTCTCGGCCGGCTCGGCTGGTTCGGCCGGCGAGACGGCGTTCTTCTTTGCAGCTGACTTTGTCGGCACTGGCTAGGGCAACTCCTGTTTGTCCGACTGCCTGCAACCAACAATGCCGGATTCGCCCTGACCTGAACGAGCACACGACACCGCGGGCGCTGTGCAACCGGAGCAGCCGGCAGGTCCGGCTGGGGCTGAACACGGAACTCACTGTCCGAAGGGCAACACCGTAGCAGGAATTCCGGCCGGCGTCATGCGGCCAGCGACAGGGCTGCGCGGCCGACGGGTCGCCTACCCCGCCGGAAGCGTCATCCCGGCTCGGGCGAGAACAGCGCCTCCTTGCCGGGCTTGTCCTTCCACTCGTCGGCGTCGGCGGGGGCCGTGCCCTTTCGAGTGATGTTGGGCCAGGACACGGAGAACACGCGGTTCCGCTCCGCCCAGGGCGCCGCCTTGTCGTCGCTGTCCGGCACGATCGCCTCGGCCGGGCACTCGGGCTCGCAGACGCCGCAATCGATGCATTCGTCGGGGTTGATGACGAGCATGTTCTCGCCCGCGTAGAAGCAGTCCACCGGACACACCTCGACGCAGTCCATGTATTTGCACTTGATGCAGTTTTCGGTGACCACGTAGGTCATCGCGTTCTCCAGTGTCGGCACTATCAGCCGGTCGGGCGTTCGCGCGATATGACGGCACGGCCGCCCCTGTGCAAGTCATGCCTGCCCCCGCCCGCCTCAAGCACGCGCGACCAGCTTCAGGCGGAGCACTCCCTTGCGGCGTCCGTGGCACCCGCGCCAGGCGCCTCCGGGACATCCGCGTAGAGGGCGCGTGCCTCGGCCGCCGGCCCGCGCCGGTCGGACAGGCCCAGCACCTGCACGACGCGGACGCCGGCGTACAGCGGCAAGGTCAGCACGTCGCCCACCCTGACCCGCGCGTGCGGCTTGTCGGTCGGCTGGCGGTTGATGCGCAACAGCCCGCTCTCGGCCATGCCGGCGCAGGCCGTGCGCGTGGTGGCGAACCGCGCGCACCACAGCCATTTGTCGAGCCGCTGGACCTCGCCCGACGACACCTAGGCGCCGGTCAACGCGGCCAAGCCGCCAGGGCGGCGAAGGGATGGTCGGGCCGCGTGGCAGCAGGCGGCGGAGGGGCGGCCACACGCCGGCGGGGCTGGGCGATCATCGGCGGCGGCGGCG
>CAXTJP010000101.1:0-9064 GCA_964244615.1 uncultured Acetobacteraceae bacterium | reverse complement strand
TGATCGAGCAGGCGCGCCTGCTGACGCTGAAGGCGGCGCACATGATGGACACGGTCGGCAACAAGGCCGCGCGCGCCGAGATCGCGATGATCAAGGTGGTGGCGCCCAGCATGGCGTGCCAGGTGATCGACTGGGCGATGCAGGTGCACGGCGGCGGCGGCGTCAGCCAGGACTTCCACTTGGCCAAGCATTACGCGGGCGCGCGGACCTTGCGCTTCGCGGACGGGCCGGATGAAGTGCATCGCAACCAGATCGGGCGGTTGGAATTGGGGAAGTATAACTGACCAGGAAGGCAAGAACTGCTTTTTTGAAAAGCAGAAAAAAACTTGTACTTGTGCTGTCGCGGAGCTTTCCAATACGCGCGACTCGTGACCAAAAGTTTTTTGGTTCTTTTTTTCAAAAAAGAACCGCTTGCCTTGCCCTGCTCCTCGCAGGCTGCCAAGCCTCGGCTCCCACCCAATGCCGAATGGGCCGTGCCACCGCGCTGCCATTGCGTTTCAACGGCCAGCACCTGTTCGTGGACACCATCCTCAACGGTGTCCCGACCAACATGATCTTCGACACCGGGGCGCAGGAGACCACCCTGACGAGCCAGGCGGCCGCTCGCCTGCACCTCGTGCTCGAGCCGCACGGCACGGCGGAGGGAATCGGCGGTTCGCAAAGCGGCTACCAGTTCGTGGCCAAGACGTTCCAGCTCGGCACTCTGCACGGCCGCCACCTCGCGATGATGGCCAGCGACATGGGCGGGGTCGGCGGCCACGCCAACGTGGACGGCCTGCTTGGCGACAACTTCCTCGCGGCCTACGACCTCGACCTCGACCTGCCGGACCATAAGGCGATCCTCTACACCGGGCTGGAAGGCTGCTCGTCGCCCACCGTGTTCCTGTCGGGCGACCTCTACACCCTCCGGATGACAGACTCCTACAATCCCAACGACCACCGGCCGCGCGTGCAGGTGCAGGTCGGCGGCAAGACGCTGACGGCTCTGGTCGATTCGGGCGCGCCCCACTCCGCCATCTTCCGGGGCGGCGCCCACAGGATCGGCCTGCGCCTGGCCGACCTGAAGCTCGACCCGCATTTCCGCCTGGGCGGGGTCGGGCCCGGACGTCCCGAGGCCGTGCGGCACGTACTGACACCCGTGACCATCGGCGACCTGACGGTGCAGAACATGCCGGCCGCTATTGTGGACCAGGGCAACCTTGGGGAAGACGAGATGCTGCTTGGTCTGGACTTCTTGATGCGCGTGCACACCTGGTTTAGCTTTTCTTCGCACACCCTGGTCATGCAGTTTCCGCCTCGGTCTTCGCCTAAGTAAGGAAGTCTTCTTTCTTGGAAGAAAGAAGCAAAGAACTTTTAGTCATTGGGCATTGTTTGGGACAGGGTTCCGCCTTCCCGGACGGGTTCTATGCGCAGCGCCAAGCCGGTCTCGTCGCTCGTCTCCACGAACACGCCGCAGACCGTGGCCCGACCGTCCGCCGGTGCCAGGCGTTCGCCGGGCACGCGGCGCCAGAACCGGGCGGCGGCGGCGCCCTTCTCCATGCCGATGACGCTGTCGTAGTCGCCGCACATGCCGGCGTCCGATTGATACGCCGTGCCACCCGGCAGGATCTGGTGGTCGGCCGTGGGGCAATGCGTGTGGGTGCCCACCACCAGGCTCACCCGTCCGTCGAAGGAGTGGGCGTAGGCCATCTTTTCCGACGTGGCCTCACCATGCAAATCGGCCACCACCGCCTGCAACCAGCCGGCGCCGGGCGGGCCACCCAGCCGGTAGCGGCCCAGCAGCTCGGCCGTCAGCCGGAACGGGTCGTCGGTCAGCTCCATGAACAACCGGCCCATCGCCTGCAACACCAGCGCACGCCGGCCGTCTTGCAGTTCGACCACCACCGAGCCCTGGCCCGGCGTGCCGGGCGGGAAGTTCAGCGGCCGGATGAGGTTCTTCTGCGTCTCGATGTAGCCCGCCAGCTCGCGCCGGTCCCAGGCATGGTTGCCGAGCGTCAGCACGTCCGCGCCCGCAGCGAACAGCTCGTCCGCCATCGCGGGCGAGCAGCCGAAGCCGTGGCTCGCGTTCTCCACGTTCACCACGGCCAGGTCCAGCCGCAGGCCGGCACGCAGCCGCGGCAACGCCGTCCCCACGGCGTCGCGGCCGGACCGTCCGACGATGTCGCCCAGGAACAATATCCTCAAAGGCGCCCGCTCCGCAGAAGGCCGGTCAGGCGATCAGGCCTTTCAGCTGCTTGGCCAGGTCGCCCGGCATGAACGGCTTGCTGCAGGTCGACCAATGGGCACGGTTCGCCGGCACCGCATCGACGCCGTAGCCCGACAGCAGCAGAAACGGGATGCCGCGCGCTTCCAAGGCTTCGGCGACCGGGTAGACCCGCTCACCGCGCAGGTTCACGTCCAGCAGGGCCGCGTCCATCGGCTGCGTACGCGCCGCGTGCAGCGCGTCCGGCAGGTTGCTGAACGGGCCGACCACCACGTAGCCGCGATCCGTCAGCGTGTCCTCGATCAGCATGGCGATCAGCAGCTCGTCTTCCACCACCATCACCCGTATCGGCAACGTGGGCGACCGGACCGAATCCGTCGGCAGCGAGAGGTCAGACATCCTGGCCGCCCACGGCTCCATTGGCCGGGCGTGCAATGAGAGACAGCGGGGCGCTCAACGTTGCGCACAGGCCGGCCCGATCGAAATCGAGGTCTGCGCTGCCCTGCAGCTCGTCGGCCATGCTGCGTTGGACAAGTATCGTGCCGAACCCGACGCGACCTGGCGGGCTGACCGCAGGGCCGCCGGTTTCCTGCCAAACGATGACCAGCCGCGCCTGATGCCCCGCTCCCGCCACGTGCCAATTGACCGTCACGTCACCGTCCGGCGCCGACAGGGCACCATACTTTATCGCGTTGGTTGCGAGTTCGTGGATCGCCATGCCGAGTGCAAGCCCACCGGCCGGCGCAAGTTGCACGTCCACCCCGTCCAGATGCGTGTTGACCCGCTCGGCGTTGGCGAAAGGACGCAGTTCCTCCTCGACGATCTCGCGCAATCCGATGCTGACCCAGTTCTCGCGCGAGAGCAGCGAGTACGAGGCCGACAGCGCCCGGACACGGCCCATGAACGCGTCCTGGAACTCCTGCAGCCCGGCGGACCGTCGGATCGTCTGCGATGCCAGCGAGATCACCACCGTCAGCATGTTCTTCACGCGGTGGTTCAGCTCGTCCACCAGCAGGCGCTGGTGCTGCTCGGCCCGCACGATGCTGGTCACGTCCAGCAGCGTGACCAGCGTGCCGCTGACGGTGCTGTCCGGCGACCGATAGGGCAGCACGCGCAGGATGTAGTGGACCGTGCCGTCCAGCGTCGTCACCCGCCGCTCGAGCGGCACGAGCGAGTTGAGGACCTGCAGCACGTCCTGGCGCAGGCTGTCGTACTGCAGCGTGCTGACGATGTCGGTCAGCGGGCGGCCGATATCGCTCGGGATCAGCTTGTAGATGCCGCAGACGGCCGGGGTGAAGCTGCGGACGATGAGGAAACGATCGAGGAAGATGGTGGCGATCAGCGTGCTCTCGAACAGGTTCTTCATGTCGCTGTTGGCCCCGTCCAGTTCGTCCACCTTCTCCGACAGCTGGGCGTTGACCGTATGAAGTTCCTCGTTGACCGATTGTATCTCCTCCTTGGAGGTCTCCAGCTCCTCGTTGGTGGATTGCAGTTCCTCGTTGACCGAGTGCAGCTCCTCGTTGGCGGAACGGAGCTCTTCCAGCGCCGTGCCGTGCTCCTCGGTGATCGATTCGAGCTCCTGGCGGGTTTCCGCCAGCGCACGCTCCAGCGCCACCATACGGCCGGTCTCGGGGTAGAAGCGGTTGGAGGCGACCTCGACCAGCCAGCGCAGGCTGTTTTCCGCGCGCCGCGCAAGCTTCCGGCTCGAGCCGGCCAGCTCCGACACGGGGTCGGTCTGCGCCGGACCGCCATGGCGCCGGCCGGCACCCGGCTTGGCCGCCGCCTCCTGCAGCGCACGGCCGGGCGATGCGAGCCGCTGGACTTCCCGGCTGCTCAGCTGCAACGGCGGGCTTCTCACGCTGCGGCGCTGGAAAATGCGCGCCGATTTGTCGATCGGCTTGAACAGGTCCTCGTGCCGCGAGGCGGATTCCGAGATGCCGAGCACAAGGATGCCGTCCGGCACCAGCGAGTAATGAAACGCGGGCAGGATGGCGGCCTGCAGCTGTGCGTCGAGATAGATCAGCAGGTTGCGACACGAGATCAGGTCGATGCGCGAGAAGGGCGGGTCTCGCACTAGGCTGTGCGGCGAGAACGTGCACACGTCGCGCAGCGCCTTGGCCACCACGTAGCCGGAATCCGAGCGGCTGAAGAACCGCTCGCGCCGCTCGGACGAAAGCCCGTCCAGCAGCACGGTGGGGTAGCGGCCCATGCGGGCGGTTGAGATGGCCGGCTCGTCGATGTCGGTGGCGAAGATCTGTATCTTCGGCGGGGCGCGCATCCCCGTCACGTGTTCCAGCAGCAGGATGCCGAGCGAGTAGGCCTCCTCCCCGGTGGCGCAGCCGGGCACCCAGACGCGCACCGCGCCGTCTGCGTGCCGCCCCTGGAACAGGCGCGGGATCACCGTGCGCTCGATCACGTCGAAGGCGTCGCTGTCCCGGAAAAAGCTCGTCACCCGTATCAGCAACTCACGAAACAGCAGCACCGCCTCGTCCGGATCGTTCTGCAACGTCTCTGCGTAGTCCGGCAGGGTGGCGACGCCGAGCACGTGCATGCGACGGTTCACCCGGCGCATGAACGTCTTGTCCTTGTAGCCGCTGAAATCGTGGCCGACCTGCGAGCGCAGGATGGCGCAGATGCGCAGGCGCAGCGCCTCGGTATCGTCATCGGTGTCGGCGTGCGCCGTGGCTTCGAGCTGCACGCCGAGCAGCCGCATCAGGTGGCCGGGCATGTCCTGCGCCCGTGCCACCAGGTCGACGGCCCCCGTGGCGATGGCGCCGGCCGGCATGTCGGCGAATTGCGGCCCTCCGTCCACGGAGGGGTCCTGCCCGTCGTCCGGAACGCCCTGGGCCATGGTCAGGCCGCCACAGGCGCGGATCGCCTTCAGCCCCAGCGCACCGTCGCTGCCCGTGCCGGACAGGATGATGCCCACGGCACGCTCGCGCTGGCTGGAAGCCAGCGTGTCGAAGAAACCGTCGATCGGCCGGTGCTCGCGCGGCGTGTCGGGCGGCGGCTGGCTGATGCGCAGGCAGCCATCGACCAGCTCCGTCGTCGCGTGCGGCGGCGGCACGTACACGACGTCGGCTTCCACCCGGTCGCCGTCCTCCACCGGGCGGACCCGCATGGGCGTCCAGCGCGCCAGGATGTCGGGCAGCATGCTTTGCCGGTTGGCCGGCAGATGCAGCACGACCACGAACGCCATACCGCTCTGCGCCGGCATGTTCTGGAAGAACCCGCGATAGGCATCGAGTCCTCCGGCCGACGCGCCGATGCCGACGATGGTCAGCGATCGGTCGGACGCAGAATCATTCAACGGTTCCGTCCAGATGACACGTAAGCGACCTTTGCTCGTGACAGGGTATCGATTGCCTGGCGGGACTCGCCTAGGTTTTATGCCATGGCGTTAACGAATGAGGCTACGTTGTAGATTGGCCGCTGACTAGGGCGGGTGGACGGCAAAAGTTCGCAACGTCCGGCTGCTTCGTCACGTCCGTTGCATTACGAGCGACTTGGCCCACTTGACCCGATGGTGAAGCTGCACCCTGTTGCGCCGGTGCCCACTGCCCACTCCGATCCAGACCCTGCTTCCGCCCTGACCACGTGCTGATAAAGACCAATCGCGACCTGCGGATCGACTTCTTCCGCGGCCTGGCCCTGTGGTGGATCTTCACGGACCATATCCCGGCGGACGTGCTGGGCATGCTGTCCGTGCGCAACTACGCGCTGTGCGACGCAACAGAGATCTTCGTCCTGCTCGCCGGCTACGCGGCCGGCATTGCCTATGGCGCCACGTTCCGCCGCCAGGGCTGGCTGTACGCCGGAGCGGATGTCGTACGGCGCGCCTGGACGCTGTACATCGCCCACATCTTCCTGTTCGTGATCTTCGCGGCGCAGGTGGGCGTGTCGGCGGTGGCGCTGGACCGCGCCGACTTCCTCGACGAGATCCACCTCGACGTGCTCGGGGACGCGCCCTACCGCGCCCTGTTCGAGGCGCTGACGCTGCATTTCCAGCCGGCCTACCTCAACGTGCTGCCGCTCTACGTGGCGCTGCTGCTGATGTTCGCGCTGGCGCTGCCGCTGCTGCGCTGGCCCGCGGTCCTGGCCGGCCTGTCGCTGGCGGTTTATGCCGCAGCACGGCTGTTCTCGTTGAACCTGCCGAGCTGGACCGGGGGCGGCTGGTTCTTCAACCCGTTCACCTGGCAGTTGCTGTTCATGATGGGCGCCATCCTGTCCTTTGCGCCGGGCGAGCCGCCGCGCCGCGCCCGGCCCCTGTTCGACGGTCTCGCGGTCGGCGTGGTCGTGTTCGGCCTGCTGATGCAGTGGGTGGTCTGGCCGCACCCGGGATCGGTCGCGCTGCTGCCGGGCTGGGCCGTGCGCGGTCTGATGTCGGTGGACAAAGGTGGCCTGCATCCGTTCCGGCTGATCTCGATCCTGGCGCTGACCTGGTTGTGCACGCGGCTGATCGGGCGGGACGCCGGTTGGCTCCGGTCCCGGTGGGCAGCGCCATTCGTGATTGCCGGGCAGCACTCGCTGCCGGTGTTCTGCGCCGGCATATTCCTGGCATTCCTGGGACGGCTGGCGACCGAGGCGCGAGGCGGCCTGCTGGTGCAGCTCGGCGTGAACCTGGCCGGCGCCGCCTCCATGTGGGCCGTGGGCGCCGTGGCGGCCTGGTACTCGGGCAAGGGCAAAACGGCCCGTGGTCCGCTGCCCGCCACACCGGCGGCGGCCGATTGACAGCGGCCCGGCATTTGCGGAGCAGTAACGATTTCGTGGGACGCTGTGGCTGTCCGGACACGCATGGGTGCCACGCGGCAACCGAATTTGCCGGACTGCATTGGAGGCTCATGACTTCGGACCAGGATACTCGCCCGCTCTCGCCCGCCAGATGCCGCCATGGCCTGGAGGACAGGGTCATGGACATCTGGCTGCAGCGCGAACTGGCCTCGCGCTTTGGTGCGACCCTGGACGAGGCGCTGCCGCTCGAAATGCTGGCGATCTTGAGCAAGCTGCACTGAGGCGCTGATGCGGGTGGTCGCCGTCCAGTGTGCGCCCGGTGCGGTCAAGGCCGACAACATCGCACTGCTGGGCGGCCTGCTCGACCAGGCTGCCGCGGGCGGTAGCCCAGCGCTGGTCAGCCTGCCTGAAATGTGGACATGCCTTGGCGCGGACCGCGAGACCAAGCTGGCCCAAAGCGAAAGCTTGCCGGCCCCTGGCAGCCAGGCGGGCGCCGGTCCGGTCTACCGCTTCCTCAGCGGGGCGGCGCGCCGGCTGGGCGTGACGCTGCACGGCGGCTCCATCGGCGAACGTGACGGGGATACGCTGTTCAACACGACGCTGGTGTTCGGCCCGGACGGCGCCGAGATCGCCCGTTACCGCAAGATGCACCTGTTCGACGCCGTGACCCCCGGCGGCCAGGGTTATCGCGAGAGCAGCCTGTTCGGCGCCGGCGAGCGTGTGGTGACCTGCCCGATCGCCTGGCCGGGCGGCCGGGCCGTGCTGGGCCTGTCGATCTGCTACGACCTGCGCTTCCCGGAGCTGTTCGGCGCGTTGCGGCGGTCGGGTGCGGACGTCATCCTGGTTCCGTCCGCCTTCACCGTGGAGACCGGGCGCGACCATTGGGAGGTGCTGTTGCGTGCCCGTGCGATCGAGACGCAATGCTGGCTGGTGGCGGCGGCTACGGTGGGCACCCATCACGACGGTGCCGGGCGGCCGCGCGAAACCTACGGCCACAGCCTGATCTGCGATCCCTGGGGCCAGGTGCGCGCCTGCCTGCCGGACGGCGCCGGCTGCGTCTCTGCGGAGCTGGATTTGGAGCTGCTCTCGGCGGTGCGGTCCAAGATGCCGGTGCTGGCGCATCGAAGGCTGGCATGACAGGATCGGGCGAGATGCACTTCGCCCCGACCCGACCCCGATGCCCGACGTGATCCGCCGCGCATGACGCCGCCGGACGCGGCATCTCACCCGACCCTGCTGCAGCCGCTGCTGCGCACCATCAACCGCATCTGCATCCTGGCTTCGCCCACGCCGTTCGCCCAGGAGAGCCGGGCGCGGCTGGTGTCGCGCTACGGCGACGCACCGTTTTCCAAGGCCGATGCCGTCGTATGCCTGGGCGGCGACGGCTTCATGCTGGAGACGCTCCACCGTACGCTGACCTGCGACGTTCCGGTCTACGGGATGAATTGCGGGTCGGTCGGCTTTCTGATGAACGCCTTTCTTGAAGACGATCTGCCCGATCGCCTCGCCCGCAGCCAGGACGTGGTCTTGCACCC
Organism: uncultured Acetobacteraceae bacterium; assembly: GCA_964244615.1. Classification (GTDB taxonomy): domain Bacteria; phylum Pseudomonadota; class Alphaproteobacteria; order Acetobacterales; family Acetobacteraceae; genus BOG-908. Next base: position 595 of record CAXTJP010000101.1, on the reverse strand, counting down.
GCTGCGCATGCATGCCGTCACCCGCTCCGGCGTGGTGGAGGAGGCGCTGGCGCTGAACGAGGTCTCGCTGCTGCGCCAGCTGCGCCAGACCGCCAAGATCCGCATCACCATCGACGGCCGGGTGCGGCTGGAGGAGCTGGTCTGCGACGGCGTGCTGGTGGCGACGCCTGCGGGGTCGACCGCCTACAACCTCTCTGCGCATGGTCCGATCGTGCCGCTCTCGGCCAATTTGCTGCCGCTGACGCCGATCAGCGCCTTTCGTCCCCGGCGCTGGCGCGGCGCGCTGCTGCCGAGCAACGCGGACATCGTGTTCGAGATCCTGGAAGGCGACAAACGGCCCGTCGCCGCTGTCGCCGATTTCACCGAGGTGCGCGAGGTGGCTTCGGTGGCCGTCAGCGAGGACCGCGGCGTGAAGACGACCATCCTGTTCGACCCGGAGCAGGGATTGTCCGAACGCATCGTTACCGAGCAGTTCACGGTTTGACGGGCCCGGTCAGGGCCAGGGGCGCGCGACTCCGGTTCGTGTTGCCGATCATCACGGGCCTGCCGATCCTGTCGGGCTTGCCGGCCGCAGCCTTTGCGGGCCCGCCGCAGC
>CAXTJP010000100.1:0-9122 GCA_964244615.1 uncultured Acetobacteraceae bacterium | reverse complement strand
TCCTGGCCAACATGAGCCACGAGCTGCGCACGCCGCTCTCCGCGGTGATCGGCTACGCCGAGATGATCGAGGAGGAGATGACGGAGACGGGCGAGTCGGGCCTGCTGGGCGACGTGCGCAAGATACAGAGCAATGCCCGCCACCTGCTGAGCCTGATCAACGACGTGCTCGACCTCTCGAAGATCGAGGCCGACCGCATGACCACCTACGCCGAGGATTTCCCGGTCGAGACGCTGGTGCGCGACGTCGCCGCGACGGTGGAAACACTGGTCAGGCAGAAGGGCAACACGCTGGTGCTGGAGGTGGCCCCGGAGGTCGGCACCATGCACAGCGACCAGGTCAAGCTGCGCCAGTGCCTGTTCAACCTGGTCAGCAACGCCGCCAAGTTTACCGAAGGCGGCACGATCACGCTTCGCGCCGCGCGGCAGGGCGGGCACATCGTGCTGAGCGTGTCCGACAGCGGCATCGGCATGACCGGGGAGCAGCTGGCGCGGCTGTTCGAACGTTTCAGCCAGGCCGATGCCTCGACGACGCGCCGTTTCGGCGGCACCGGACTTGGCCTGGCGATAACCCGCGCCTTCTGCCGCCTGCTTGGCGGCGACGTGGACGTGACCAGCGTGTTCGGCCAGGGCTCGGTCTTCACGATCACCGTGCCCGCCCTGATGCCCGAGCATCCGGAGGAGCCGGCGGCTGAACCGGCGGTCGCGGGTTCGGGCCAGCAACTCGTCCTCGTGGTCGACGACGACGCGGCACAGCGCGACCTGCTGAGCCGCTTCCTCGAACGGGAAGGCTTTGCCGTCCGCCTGGCACCCGATGGCCGCGCCGGCATGGCGCTCGCCCGCGAGCTCAGGCCGCGCGCCATCCTGCTCGATGTCATGATGCCGCAGATGGATGGCTGGTCGGTGCTGGGCGCGCTGAAGGCGGACCCGGAGCTGGCGGCGATCCCGGTGGTGATGGTCACCTTCGTCAACGAGCCGGGCCTGGGCGAGTCGCTGGGTGCGGCCGAACTGGTGCCCAAGCCGGTCGAGTGGGACCGGCTGGCGCGCGTGATGGAACGGTTTCGCGGCGATGCAGGGGACATCCTGGTGGTCGATGACGACCCCGAAGCCAGGCAGCGGCTGCGCCACGTGCTGGAGCGCAACGGCTGGTCGGTCAGCGAGGCGGGCGACGGCCAGGCGGCGCTGGAGCGCGTGGCGCATACGCCGCCGCAGCTGATCCTGCTCGACCTGACGATGCCGCTGATGGACGGGTTCGCCTTTCTGCACGAGCTGCGGCAGCGCCCGGCCTCGGCCCACATCCCCGTCGTGGTGCTGACCGCGCGCGACCTCGACGCCGACGAGCGCCGGCGCCTGCACGGTGCGGACCGGGTGTTGAGCAAGGGGCAGACCAACCTGCGCCAGCTCGCCGGCGAACTGCGCACCCTGGCCCCGACCCATGCGCTCGCCGCGCCGGATGCCTCCCCCCGAGATCCCCCCGCGTGACCGACACGCCATGACCAAGACGGACATCCCTCCATGCGCCTGTTGCTCGTCGAAGATCACGAAGAGATCTGGGACTTCCTCTCCCGCCGGCTGACCCGGCGCGGCTATCAGGTGACCGTTGCCACCGACGGCCAAGCAGGACTCGACCGGGCACGCGCGGAGACGCCCGCCATCCTGCTGCTCGACATGAACCTGCCGGTGCTGGATGGCTGGTCGGTCGCGCGGGCGCTGAAGGCGAGCGCCGGCACCGCTGGCATCCCGATCATCGCGCTGACCGCGCACGCCATGTCGGGCGACCGGGAAAAGGCGCTGGCTGCGGGGTGCGACGACTACCACCCCAAGCCGATCGACTTCTCGCGCCTGCTAGCCCAGATCGAGGCACTGACGGCCAGCGCGGCCGCCACGGGTGCCTGAAGCGCCCGGGCCCGCGCCGACCTCCGCCGGCGTCGGGGTCGCTGTCGTTCGACCGCGGGCCTTTCGGAAACCGCCTTGGGCGAACGTGTCGTGGCGCCAGGATGCGGAGTTGACACGCCCGCAGCCGTTGCGGGAGAGGAACGCGTGATGCGAACCGGCGCCGTCCTGCTGATCGTCGGCTGCCTGCTGGCCGCCCCCGCCACCGCCAAGCCGGTGCGGACGGAGACGATCGTGATGGTCCGGCATGGCGAGAAGCCGCCTGCCGGCCTCGGGCAGCTCTCCTGCCAGGGGCTGAACCGGGCGCTGGCGCTGGGGCCCGTGCTGCGGCGGCAGTTCCCCGACACGCCGCGCGCCGTGTTCGCGCCCGATCCGGGCGTGGGCAAGGACGATCACCACATCCGCTACGACTACATCCGCCCGCTCGCCACCATCGAGCCGGCCGCGATCGCGCTCGGGCTGCCGGTGAACGCGCATATCGGGGTGGCCGACCTGCCGGCGCTGCAACGCGCCCTGACCGATCCGGCGCTGCGCGACGCGCTGGTGCTCGTGGCCTGGGAACACACCGCCATCGTGACCCTGGCACGCGCCCTGCTGGCCAGCTACGGCGGCCGGCCGGACGATGTCCCGGACTGGGACACGCATGATTTCGACAGCATCTACGTCGTCCGCCTCATGCAGGACGGGACGCAAACCCGGGCGAGCTTCGAGCATCGCCACGAAGGCCTGGACGGGCAGAAAACGACCTGCGTCACGCCCACGCCCTGACGCAAACACAATCCAGCCAGCACCTGCAACACCGCAACGCCCAGATCGTTGGCGGCTGGTCAATCAGGAGAACCGACGATGTCCGCACCCGACAGCCTCAAGGACGTGTACACCGACGAGATGAAGGACCTCTGGTCCGCCAACGACCAGATGACGCGCGCCGTGACCACGCTGGCCGGCCGCGCGCACGACCCGAAACTGAAGAAGATGCTCGAGGACTCGGTGACCGGCATCAACGGGCACGCCGACACCCTCAAGAGCCTGATCTCGGAGGCGGGCGGCGAGGTCTCCAAGGAGCATTGCAAGGGGATGGAAGGCCTGGTGAAGGAAGCGCTGAAGCACGCCGTCGCCGAGGCGCCGGAGGATGGCGAGCTGCTCGACATCACCATCATCGCCCAGTACCAGCGCATGTCGCATTACGGCTTGGCCGGCTTCGGATCGGCGGCGGCCTATGCCGGCGCGCTCGGCATGAAGGAGCATGTCGGCAAGCTGAAGGGCATCGTCGGCGACATCTACAAAGCCGACGAGTACGCCAGCCACCTTGGCGAGAAGACCGCCAAGATGGCGGCCAAGGCAGCCAAGGCCGCCTGACCGCGATCGCGCGCTGCGTCGTGGCTTCGGCCATGACGCAGCGCTGCACGCGCCGATGATACGCACGTTCCGAAGCAAACGGCTTAAGGCCCTTTGGACAAAAGCCGATCCGTCCAAGATAGCGCCGACCCTGCTGGATCGGTTGAACCGCCGCCTTGACGCCTTGGACGCCGCGACCACGCCCGAGGCGATGAACGTTCCAGGCTTCAACTTCCATGCCCTGCGTGGCAAGCCGGCGCGCTACACTGTCCACGTCAACGGCCCATGGTGCCTGACGTTCGGTTGGGACGGCGAGGACGCGACCGACGTCGATCTGGAGGATTACCACTGATGCTGGATCTTCCTGTGCGTGAGCCGTCTCGCCAGCCTGCCCACCCCGGCGCGCTGCTTCGCGAGGACGTGTTGCCCGCCCTGCGGATCGACGTGACCGAGGCCGCGGAAAAGTTGGGCGTGAGCCGGCCGGCGCTTGAGGCGATCTTGGCCGAACGCGCGGCGGTCACGGCCGAGATGGCGGTGCGGCTGGGCAAGTTCTGCGGCAACGGCCCGGCAATCTGGCTACAGATGCAACTCGCCCGAGACCTCTGGCAGGCGCAACGGGACATGGCGAAAGTGGTCGCTGCTATTCCGACCATGCACGCGGCTTGATGGTGCGCTGTGTAACCCAATCGCTCGAGCCAACACGCCTGGTAAGTCGGAACTCGTCGAGCCGAGCCTTACCGCACCAGCGCGTCGATCGTGAGCATGCCGAACGGCGACCCGAGGCCGGTGACCAGGTCGAAACCGGGCACGGCGTGGTAGCGGCCATTCGTCCCCTTTGTCTGGTCGTGCAGCAGGACCAGCGGTGGCGCGGCCGGCGAGGCGCTGGCGTAGAGCGCCGGCGTGAAGAACCCGATGCTGGGCTGGCCCGCCCTGGCCGCCTGCTCGTTTGCCAGCGCCACGAAGCCGGCCCAGAGCGGGGCGGCGTAGCTGGTGCCGCCGTTGCCGCCGCTGCAATGGCCGCCGTAGCAGCTGAAATTGTCGGTGTTCGCGTCGGCGGCGATGTCGGGCACGTTGCGCGCCGTCGTGGACCCGGCGTTGGCGGCGGTGACGAACGCAAGCTGCCAGGACGGCGCCGGGATGCCGTTGGGCGAAGGACCCCCGCCGCTGTAGTGCCAGCCACGCTCGGCGCGCCACGGACCGCCCGGCCCCTCGGTCGCAAGGTCGGTGCCGCCGACCGCGATCGACCAGGTGTCGTCGGCCGGCCAGACCGCACCCTCTGCCAGGTGGAAGCCGTAATCGCCGCTGGCCACCAGGAAGCTCTGGCCCTGCGCCGCCATCTCCTCCAGCACCGGCTCGTCCACGGCCGGGTTCGGGTGCCAGCCCCAGGACACCGACAGCACGGCACAGATGTCGTCGCTGGCCATGCGCGCCATGATCGATAGCGGGTTGTTGCCGCCGTAATAGACCAGGCTGTCCAGGCCCGGCGCCATGGAGATCGCCTCCTCGATGTCGAGCGCCTGCTCGGCGTCGTGGCAGCCGGCGCCGCAGGTAACGTCGATGCCGTTGAGCGCCACGTTGACGATCGGCACCGTCTCCGGCGCGTGCACGCGGCGGAAATAGGCGGCGACGTCGGCCGGGTCGTAGGCGCCGAACTCGAACACCCCGACCGACTGCCCGGCGCCGGTCAGCGGCCCGTTGCCATAGGCCGCCTTTCGGACATCGATCCCGGTGAACTGGCCATCCGGCCCCGATCCGGTGGCGCCGGCCCGCGCCGGTGCCTGAACGAGATGCGGCACCGGCCGCTCGTAATCGTCGAGCCCCTCGATGGCCAGCACGGCGGCGCCGAAATCGGGTGTCGGCTCGCGGTCGGCCGAAAGGAACAGCCTGGCCTCGTTCGGGTGACGGTAGAGGCCGAAACGGACGTGCAGCGCACGTTCGAGGTCGCCGATCCGGCCATGCGCGTCGATCACCAGACGGCTGGGCGAGCGTGCCTCGGCGACGATGCCGCTGCCGGACAAGGCGGAGCGGACCGCTTCATACGTCGTGCGCGACGGCCCGAACCGGTCGGCGAACGCGGCGACGCCGAGCCAGTGGCGGAACTGCGGGTCGTGCGGGTCGGTGAGGTGCCGCACCGTGTCGGCCAGCGCCTCGGCATGGCTGAGCGGCAGGAGGATGGAGACCGGCAGCACGCGGTCGGGGTCGGGGCGGGCGACCAGCACGGCCGAGCCCCGCGCGACGATGTCCGGCAGGACTGGCACCGCCAGCGGCAACGCGGCAGCCGGGGTGGCTGTCAGGACGCTGGCTACGAGAAACATCCGCCTGAACGTCCACAGCATCAGCGCCTCCCCCTCACGGGCACGAAGCGGCCGCCCTGCGCGCAGGATGGAAGGGTTGCCGCCGGCCTGCAACGGTCCTTGTCGCGCGATGTCGCGAAGCGCCGGCGACGGGTGACGCAACACGTTGCTGTGAGCCGCGCACTGAGACAAAGCGCATTAACAGCCACGAAAGCGCGATTTCCGAGACTGGCCTTACCAGAAGGTTAGAGGAGATCGCCGTGAACACAGTCCAGATCACCCGCCGCGGCATGCTCGGCAGCCTGGGCGCGGCCCTGCTGGCGCCGGGTGCCATGGCCGGCCAGCGCGACCAGTCGGCGCGGTCGGCGTCGCTCTGGGCCGACCTTGAACTGCTCGACGCCGATGACCGCAGCTTCCGTATCGGCGACCGCGGCAAGAAGCTGACGCTGATCATGCTCTGGGCCAACTGGTGCGCCGCCTGCCTGCGCGAACTGGAGACCGTGCCGGAGATCGCACCAGCAATCGGCCCGGACATCGACGTGATCCTGGTCAGCCATCCGGACGATTGGGGGCGCAACCTGCGGCTGACCCGCGCCCGCAACATGACCGTGCGTTGCGCCCGGCCCTCCTCGGAGAACCGGCAATCCACCCTGCAATCCGCGCTGCTTGCCGCGGACGGCCGCTACTACGTGCCGCGCAACGTGCTGTTCAGCCCGTCTCGGGGCGGGGTCATATGGAGCCATGTCGGCGGCATCGACTGGACCGATCCCGAAGCCGCGGCGCTGCTCAGGCGATGGATGGGCTGACGAGCCCTGCGGCCGCGACTCTCAGCCCGGGCTGCCGAGCAGCGCGCGCTTGACGTCCGGGGCAGTCGGGTGGTCGCCGATGAAGGTGGACAGCACGACATGGATGAAGGCCGGATCATCGACATGGCCCAACGTCCGCCCGTTCAGCGCAATGTCCAACCCGTGACTGTCGAACAGGAAGGTGCTGACGTCCCCCGCACGCATGGCCGGGATGGCGCCCACGAACCGGTCGATGGACTGCGCCGGCAGGCTGCAGGGTGGCCGGCAGGCATTGCCGAGGCTGTCGCGCCACGAACGTCGGGCCTGCCACTGCGCGATGTCACGCAGGAAGTTGAACTGCAGCAGCTTCGGGTGCGGCGAGTCCAGTATTTCGGCCGGGTCGTGCGAGGGGTGTTCCAGGTAGAGCGCCGCCACGTAGATGTGGATCTTCAGGAAGGAGTAGGTTCGCAGCGCCAGGCCGTTGAGCAGGAGGCGGGTGCCATCCGCGTCCTTGGTGTCGGCCATCTGGACACCGCTCAGCTCGGCGGCCGAAGCAGGCATCCCGGCCACCAGAAGTGCCGCGAGAACCAGATATCTCAGCATAACGAACCCCGTCCCCGACCGTCGTGCATCCGCACCTGTCTGTCCGCTGCACGCAGCCGCAGGCCTGTCCCACCGCCGGCTCTGCTCGTCCGGTTCAGCCGTCCTGTCAAGAACGTCGGGCCTCGTGAAGGCGATCCCACCCACGATCAGGGAGTACGAAGATGCTTGAAGGTGTGCGCGCGCTGCTGTTCGACGTGTTCGGCACGGTGGTGGATTGGCGCAGCGGCGTCGCGCGCGAGGCTGCCGCCTTCCTGCTCGCCCATGGCGGCGACCCGGCGCAGGGACCCACCTTTGCCGATGCCTGGCGCGCCCGCTACGCGCCGGTGATGGAGGACGTACGGCGCGGCCGGCGCCCGTTCGTCAGGCTGGACGTGCTGCACCGGGAAAACCTGCTGGCCATCCTGCCGGATTTTGGGCTTGCCCACGGGTCGGTGCCGGATGCGGCGCTCGACGCGCTGAACCTCGCCTGGCACCGGCTGGACCCTTGGCCCGACTCGGTGCAGGGCCTGACACGACTGCGCACCCGCTTCATCATCGCCCCGCTATCCAACGGCAACGTCGTGCTGATGCTGAACATGGCCAAGCGCGCCGGCCTGCCGTGGGACGCGATCCTGGGGGCCGAGCTGGTCCAGGCCTACAAGCCGATGCCCGAGGCCTATCTGCGCACCGCGGCGCTGCTGGCCATGCGACCGGGCGAGCTGTGCATGGTGGCCGCACATCGGGGCGACCTGGAGGCGGCGGCAAGCTGCGGCCTGCGCACCTGCTTCGTGCCTCGGCCGTTGGAACACGGCGCGATGCCTGGCCGGGCCGAAACGCCGCCTGTGGGCTGCGATCTGGTCGTGGGGGATTTGATCGAGCTTGCAGTAGTCGCGGAGAAGGAAGGCCTGCTTTTTTGAATGCAGCAGAAAGCTTTCACTTATGCTGTCGGAGAGTTTGCCAGAAGCACAGCCCAAGAACAAAAGTTCTTGGCTCTTTTTTCAAAAACGAACCGCCTGCCTTGCGATCACACCCACAAACCACCCATGCTCGCCACGTGAAACAACTCCCGCCGGAGTCGCTGGCCCTCCCTCAAGGGCCGGCCACCATCCGCTGGCGCCGACACGCGCGGGCGCGGCGGATCACCCTGCGCATCGACGCCCAGCAAGGCCAGCTGGTCGTGACACTGCCGATGCGGGCGGCGCGGTCGGCCGGGCTCGCCCTCGTCAAACAGAACGCCGACTGGGTGTCGGCCAGGCTGGCCGCCCTGCCCGCCACCGCGCCGTTCGCCGACGGCGCAAGCGTGACGATCGACGGCGTGGTCCACGGCATACGCCACAGCCCAGGCGGCCGCGGCGGCGCATGGCTGGACGACGGTGCGCTGCACGTCTCCGGCGACCCGGTGTTCCTGCCCCGTCGCGTGGCCGACTTCCTGCGGGCCGAGGCGCATCGGCGTTTCGCGCAACAGGCGGCCGCCAAGGCGGGCGCGGCCGGCCTGGCGATGCGCCGGGTAACGGTGAAGGACACCACGAGCCGCTGGGGCAGCTGCTCGGCCGACGGCGTGCTGATGTTCTGCTGGCGGCTGCTGATGGCGCCGCCCTACGTGCAGGACTACGTGGTGGCGCACGAGGTGGCGCATCTGCGGCACATGGACCACGGCGCGGGCTTCTGGGCGCTGACCGACACGCTCTCGCCGCACCGCGCGCTCGCCTCCGCCTGGCTGGCGCGCGAGGGGGCTAGGCTGCTGCGGGTGGGGTGAGGCGGGGCGCGCGCGCCCTCAGCGCCAGCCCGACCGGCAGCCAGAAGATGAACCAGAGCGGGCCGGGGCCCTTGGTGATCTGGCCGAGATCGGTCAGCCCGGACAGCAGCGCGCTGATCCACAGCGACACACTCCACAGCCAGTCGACACCCCCTGCCCGCCTGCCCTGCCACAGGCGCCAGGTCACCACGCCCAGCAGACCGGCGAACAGCAGAAGGCCGACCGCGCCGCTGTAGAACAGCACCGAAAGGTAGAGGTCGTGCGGGAAGGTCATCCCCGGCAGGTCGAGGTTCGCGGCCAGCCCGTTGCCCAGGATCGGGTGCGCCGTCACCAGCTCCAGCGTGCGGTGCCAGATCTCGAAGCGGTGCGAGGCGCCGCGTTGCACCAGCAGGTTCGCCTGGTGATGCCGCACCCCGGCCGGCAGCAGGAACCAAGAGGCGGCGAGCACGGCCACGGCGCCCAGCGCGCGCCCGCG
>CAXTJP010000099.1:0-9271 GCA_964244615.1 uncultured Acetobacteraceae bacterium | reverse complement strand
ACCGCGCGGGCGAACTCGGTCACCCGCGCGTCGTAGAAATACAGCCCCGTCACCGCCCAGGGCGAGGGCGGCATCGCAGGCTTCTCGACGATGTCCACCGGCTGCCCGCCCGCGTCGAACTGCACCACGCCGTAACGCTCCGGGTCGCGCACCTGGTAGGCGAAGACGGTGGCGCCCTCCGGCCGCAGGGCGGCGGCGCGGAACGACGAGGAGAGGTGTTCGCCGAAGATCAGGTTGTCGCCCAGCACCAGTGCGCAGGGCTGGCCGGCCAGCCACTCGTCGGCGATCAGGAAGGCCTGGGCGATGCCCTCCGGCCGCGGCTGCTCGGCGTAGCTGAAGCGCAGGCCCAGCGCCGCGCCGTCGCCCAGCAGGCGGCGGAACTGCGGCAGGTCGAAGGGCGTGGAGATGATCAGGATGTCGCGTATGCCGGCCAGCATCAGCACGGTCAGCGGGTAGTAGATCATCGGCTTGTCGTAGACCGGCAGCAACTGCTTGCTGGTGCCGAGCGTCACCGGGTGCAGCCTGGTGCCCGACCCGCCCGCCAGCACGATGCCCTTCATGTTCATGTCCGCCTCGTTCGAGCTGCCGCGGGACGATGGGTCCGCATCAGGCGGTCAGTGCCATCCAATCGTGTAACCGGTCCGTGATCGCCGCCTAGTCTATGCACTGCCGGGGAGAGTCGTTTCAAGTGCAACCAGCGATCGTGATCAACACCCATTCTGCAAGCAGTCCTGCCACTTGCGCCCGGGCTGCCGCATTGTAACCCTGCCGCACCATGAAGCGACCCGCCGTCTCGCCTGCGCTGCAGCTCACCATCACCCCCGACGGCACCATCGACGGTCTTCTTCCCGGCCCCGCCAGAGTGCCGCGCGTGGCAATCGTGCTGGACGGCATGATCCACGGCACCTGCGCCGTGCGTCGCACCCGCGAGGGCGGCCGGTTCGCCCTGCCGCTGCCGCGCGACGTCGTGCATCACGCGCTGGACGTGCTGGCGCTGCCCGGCAGCGAGAGCCTGCTCGGCCTGCCGGTCCCGCTCGCCGACACCTACGGCCTGGCGTTGATCGAGCTCGGGTCCGACGGGGTGTTCCTGACCGGCCGCTTCACGGCGAGCGGCTTCATGGCGCCCGAGATCGGGGTCGAGTTCCTGGCCGACGGACAGCTGGCCGCGCAGGCGGTGGCGGTGCGTGACCCGGCCGAGCCGGCGGAGGGTGACGGGGCAGACGCCACGTCCGGGGGTGCGCCGGACGTCTGGCGCTTCCGGCTGCCGGTGCATGCCCTGCTGCGGCCCGGCGAGACGCTGACGTTGCAGGCGCGCATCGCGGGCCAGAGGCTCGCGGGCCCGTTGCTGACCATCGACCCGCAGCGACTGGGGTTCCTCGGCTGCCTCGACCGGGCCAGCCCGCATTACGTGGAAGGCTGGGCGGTGGACCTGAACCGGCCGGGCCGCCCGGTTTGGCTGGAGGTGTTGGTCGACGCGCAGGTTGTGGCGACGATACTGGCCGACGAGACGCGGCCGGACATCGCCACCCTGGGGCTTGGTCCGGACAAATGCGGCTTCTCCGCCCACCTGCCGGAACACGCCGACCCCGCCGCCCGCCGCCGCATCGCCGTGCGCCTGGCCGGGCTGCGCACCGAGCTCGCCGGCAGCCCGGTGCATCTCGACCCGGTGCCCGGGCTGGTCGGCAGCTTCGACACGCTGCACGGCATGGCTGCGCATGGCTGGGCGCTGAACCGCGCGCAGCCCGACGTGCCGGTTGTGGTGGAGGTCGTGGGCCCGGACGGCGCGGTGCTGGGCTGCGGGCCGGCTGCCCAGTTCCGGGGCGACCTGCTGGATGCCGGGCTGAACGCCGGGCTGTGCGCCTTCAAGATCGACCTGTCGGTGCATTTCGAGCGGCTGATCGACCAGGAGGTGCAGGTGCGGATCGCCGGCACCGACCACATCCTGCCCGGCTCGCCGCGACGCATCACCATCAACGCCAACATACGCCGCTTCCTGCGCCGCCGTCGGGACCTGCCGGCGGAGGTGCTGCCGCGGCTGCGGCGCGCGCTGAACCACCGCGCCGGCACGCACGGCGTCAGCTTCATCATGCCGGTGCACGACACGCCGCGCGCCTGGCTGATCGAGACGCTGGAGAGCGTGCGCGCGCAGTTCTGCGACGCCTGGGAGCTCATCTGCGTCGATGACGGGTCCAGCCTGCCGCACGTGGCCGAGATCCTGGCGGGTTACGCCGCGCGGGAGCGCCGGGTGCGCGTGTTGCATTCGGCGCGCAACGTGGGCATCGCGCGCGCGGTCAATTTCGGCCTGCGCGCGGCGCGCCACGACTACGTGGCGTTCATCGACCACGACGACCGGCTGGAGCCCGACGCCGCCTGGCAGCTGATCCGGGCCGCGCGGCTGACGGATGCCGACCTGCTGTACAGCGACGAGGCGCAGACCGCGGAGAACACCGAGGCGATCACCGAACTGCGCCTGCGTCCGGCGTTCAGCCACGACTACTACCTGAGCCACCCGTATTTCGTGCACATCGTGTGTGCCCGCACCGCGATCGCGCGCGCCATCGGCGGCTGGGACGAGAGCATGGCGATCTCGGCCGACGTCGATTTCGTGCTGCGCATGATCGAGGCCGCCCAAATCGTCACGCACGTGCCGGCCGTGCTCTACCGCTGGCGCACCCATGGCGGCAGCACGGGGCACGCCAGGCAGGACAGCGTGATGGCGGCCACGATCGGCGCGCTGCAACGCCACCTCGATCGCCTGCAGACCGGCGCCCGTGCGGCGCCGGGCGTGTGGTTCAACCAGTTCCGCATCGACTGGCCGAGGGCCGAGGGCCGCGTGCTGATCGTGATTCCCACGCGCAACAAGGTGGAGCTGCTGCGCACCGCCATCGCCTCGATCGAGCGGACGACCGCGCCGGCGCAGTACCGGCTGGTGGTGATCGACCATGAATCCGACGATCCGGAAACCCGCGCCTACCTGGACGAGGTCGCGACCAGGCATCGCGTCATGCCCTATGCCGGGCCGTTCAACTTCTCGGCGATGAACAATGCGGCCGTGGCGATACACGGCGAGGGCACCGAGTTCGTGCTGTTCCTCAACAACGACGTCGAGGCGACCCAGGACGGCTGGATCGACCGCATGAGACGGCTCGCCAACCGGCGCGACGTGGGCGCGGTCGGTGCGCTGCTGATGTACGTGGACAGGACGGTGCAGCATGCGGGCGTCGTGCTGGGCTTCAACGATTCCGCCGAGCACGCGCTGAAGTTCCAGCCGGTCTTCCTCGACGACCACGGCCGCCGTAACCTCGGCTACAACTGCGCGCTCAGTTCGGTGCGCGACTACTCCGCCGTGACCGCCGCCTGTCTGATGATGCGTCGTTCAGTGTTCGAACAGGTTGGCGGCTTCGAGGATGCGTTCGGCGTCGGGTTCAACGACACCGATTTGTGCCTGCGGGTGCGCGAGGCTGGCCTGCGAATCCTCTACGACGGCTATACTATACTTTACCACTATGAGTCGGCGACACGCAGTCAAACCAAGCAAGTGTTCCACCCGGACGACACGTTGCGCATGGTTACTCGCTGGCGCTCCCTGATTACGGACGGCGACAGGTTCTATAATCCGAACCTGAGTCTCAAAACCCAGGATCATGTCCCACGCGAGGAGCCTTGTCAGGTTGTGCACCCGCCGCGCGCCACACGCCTGCTGCTCTCGCTGCTCAAGACAGGAAGATCCGCAGGCGCCGACGAGGAAGCAGGGATCGGACCTGCTTCTTAAGCGAGCCGTAAAGGTTCTGCGCGATACTCAGGCGCGTGCAGTCGGGCATGGAACTACACTGGTGACGATAGTATGCCCGTGCACCCAAACGCCTCAACGCGCCTTCTGGTAGAGTATTTCTAACGTACTCAACCGGAAGTTATTATTGTGCGAGTACGATTATGTTGTTGACACGCGAGCAAAAAAGCAGAAGAAGCTATCTCAGAAATCGGCTTTTTACGCCCGTTTCTCTTCTGTTGACATCTTGTGATGTCAATACAGGCCATGAAGCACCATCGGAGAGTAATGATGTTTAAATTTACAGTTCCCATGCTGACATGCGCGGTCTTGGCCGGCAGCATTGGCGTTGCAGCACAGGCGCAGGCCAAGACGTTCATCTACAACGTGACCGTCAAGACGAGCTTCGGCACGAAGTTTGCGGATTGCTTCACCTTCGAGAAGGGCGTCCTGACCGTCACCGGTCTGGGCCAGTTCGAATACACCGCCGCGCCGATGGACCCGAAGCATTTCTACACGGCGGTGGAGTCGGTGGCGCAGGCTGAAGCGACCGGCTTCGGCATCGGCTTTGCCGGCTTCAAGCTGGGCACCGATGCGCGCGGCGAGCTTCATGCGGTCGGCGCCGACGAGTTCCACGACAGCTACATCGTCAAGGGCGTCATCGCTTCGTCGTGCAGCGGCGATGCCGTCTCCAAGGCCGGCGTGAACTATCGTCCCGTCGCGCAGTAGACTCTACTCTGGCAGGAGGGGCATCCCCTCCTGCCGCATCGCCCGGCGCAAGCCGGGACGATGTCCGCGGCGCCTGCCGACCGGTCAGCTCTCCAGCATCTTGCGCAGCAGATCGACGTCCTCGGCGAAGCCGCTATCGGCTCCCATCAGCTCCGTCACGCGCGAGCAGGCGTGCATCACCGTCGTGTGGTCGCGGTTGCCGAACTTCTTGCCGATCTCCGGCAGCGAGCGGCTGGTCAGCTGCTTGGCCAGGAACATCGCGACCTGCCGGGGGCGTGCCACGGCGCGCGCGCGACGCGCGCTGACCATGTCGCCGATGCGCATGTTGTAGTGTTCGGCCACGCGACGCTGTATCTCGTCGATGGTCACGCGCTTGTCATGCGCCCGCAGCACGTCGTGCAGCACTTCCTGCGCCGTCTCCAGGCTGATCTGCCGGCCGAACAGGCTGGCATGCGCCACCAGCCGGTTCAGCGCACCCTCCAGTTCGCGCACGTTCGAGGTGATCTTGTGCGCCAGGAACTCCATCACCCGGCCGGGCACGGCGACGCCGGCGCGCGCGGCCTTGGCCTCGAGGATGCTGATGCGCAGTTCGTAGGTGGTGGCGTGCAGGTCGGCCACCATGCCGCAATTCAGCCGGGTCTGCAGCCGCGCCTCCAGGCCCGACAGGTCGGAGGGCGACTTGTCGGCGCTGACGACGATCTGTTTTCCCGCGTCGACCAGCGCGTTGAAGGTGTGGAAGAACTCCTCCTGCGTGTTGTCCTTGCCGATCAGGAATTGCAGGTCGTCGATCATCAGCACGTCGACCGACCGCAGCTGGTCCTTGAACTCCAGCGTCTGCTGGGACCGCAGCGCGGCGATGAACCGGTACATGAACTTCTCGGCCGACATGTAGGCAACCGTGGTATGCGCCGCCCCGTGCCGCGTCAGCTCAAGCCCGACCGCGTGCATCAGGTGGGTCTTGCCCAGGCCGACCCCGCCGTAGAGGAACAGCGGGTTGAACTCCTTGCTGCCGGGCCGTTCGGCCACCCGCCGGGCACAGGCATAGGCGAACTCGTTCGGCTTGCCGACGATGAAGCTGTCGAAGGTGAAACGCGGGTCGAGCGACACCGAAAGCTCCTCGCGGGCGTGGCTCTGGCCTGGCGCGGACGCCCGGCCGGCCGCCACGGCAACCGGCGCAGGCGCGGCGGCAAGGCTCTCCGCCAGGCCCGCGACCGGCCGGCCGCCGACGCGTATCTCCACACGCTGGACGTCGGGGTTCTCCTGCCGCCAGAGCTTGGTGATGTTGTCGCCGTAATGGGTGCGAACCCAGTCGCGCAGGAAGCGCGTCGGCAGGTGCACGGTCACCTCGTCGCCGTCGATGCCGGCCAGGGTCATCTGCCGCAGCCAGCTCCTGTACTCGACGTCGCCCACCTCGGATTGCAGCCGGCCGCGGATACGCGCCCACTGGGTGGCCACCTGCGTCGGGCAGTCGGCCGCCACGAGGCCGAGGTCACCGTCCTGATTGCTGCGTATCGTGCCGGAGCTCAAGTGACGTTCCCCAGGGTTCTGGTGGCAGGCAGTCTGGTCAAGACACGAGCGTCCCCGTCCTGCAAAAGGCTGGCACAAAGTCGATGTCTGTAATGTCGGCAGGCCCGGCGGTTAGACGGCAGTAGACCCTAGGTCCGATCTAAACAGAAGGCAAGAATTTTTCCGCGACGTAGTCGGGTTGCATAAGTAATGAGATTATCATTACTTATGATGCAAACCTTGAGGTCTGCACACCTATGCAGGAATTGATGACCCTGTTGATGCCCGGGTATGGCACGACCCGCAGTTTTCCCGCGGGGACATCGAAAACGCCCACGGCTGTAGCCGCGGGCGGTCTGTTCAGCCGGCGGCGATCTGCTTAATGGCGGCGCTCATGCGAGACAACTTGCGGGCGACGGTGTTGCGATGGATCACGCCTTTGCCCGCGGCACGCTGCATCTCCGGCTGCGCCTCGCGCAGGGCCGCATTTGCGGCGTCCCTATCACCCCCGGCGATCGCCGCTTCGACCTTCTTGACAAAGGTGCGCATGCGCGACTTGCGTGCCGTGTTGCGCGCCGCGCGTACGGTGTTCTGCCGGATGCGCTTGCGCGCAGAATCGGTGTTCGCCATGGATCGGGCTCAATCTCGCGGTTCGCAATTCAGGGTCGTCCGAGGCGCCCGGACCGGGCTCCCCGCACGCGGAAGAGGGATGTTTTTTACGGACGCCCCCGGGTCAAGTCAAGCCGGGCAACCCGCAGAGGCAAGGGCAAGGGGCATCGCCCCGTCCCCTTGCCTGGCTGCCGAGCCAGGCGCCGCCGGCCCCGTCGTGTGCAGCGCGCACGCGCCGGACGGGGTCCCCGGGCGAGCGCTGGCGTGCCATCATCGCTGCAACACCGGGCAGAAGAACGTGCTGCGGCCGGACTGCACCACGCGCCTGATGCCGGCGCAGCCAGGCAGGCCAGGGCAGCGCTCGCAGGGCTCGCCCTCCCGCCCGTACACTTTCCAGGCATGCTGGAAGTAGCCGAGTTCCCCGCTCGGCTGCACGTAGTCGCGCAGGCTGGAGCCGCCGGCAGCGATCGCCTCGGTCAGGGTCGCGCGGATCGCCGGCACCAGCCGGGCAGCGCGCCGGCCGGCGACGCTGGCCGCGAGGCGACGCGGCGAGATCGCGGCGCGGAACAGCGCCTCGCACACGTAGATGTTGCCCAGGCCCGCGACCACGCGCTGGTCCAGCAGCGCCGCCTTGATCGGGGTATGCCGGCCGGCCAGCGCCGCCGACAGCGAAGCGGCATCGAACGAGGGGCCCAGCGGCTCGGGGCCGAGGCCGGCCAGCAGGCGGTGCGCGTCCTCGGAGGCGGTCGACACCAGGTCGAGGCTGCCGAACCGGCGCGGGTCCACCAGCGCCACGCGCCAGCCATCGTCGGTCAGCAGCACCAGGTGCTCGTGCAGCACCGGCAGGGGCTCGGCCGGTCCGGCGCGGGTGATGTTCATCCGGCCGGACATACCCAGATGCAGGAGCATGCTGTCGCCCCCCGAAAGCCGCATCAGGATGTATTTGGCGCGCCTGGCAAAGCTCAGCGCGCGCGCGCCGGTCAGCCGCGCCGGCAACCCGGGCGGCACCGCCCATCGCAGATCGGCGCGCAGCAGCCGGGCGCTGGTGATGGTCCGCCCTTCCAGCCTTGCGGCCAGGCCGCGCATCACGGTCTCGACTTCGGGAAGTTCCGGCATGGTGTCTGCCTGAAAATGCTACTATGCCGGCCGTCTGACGCGCGTTTCTGCGCTTCCGGTGCTCACGGACCATCAAGGTACGCTCCGCTCCGGTTCTCGAAACCCACGCCAGCCGACCCGGCCTAGCGCATTTTGAGCCGGACCCCGCACGTTAAAGGTTGTAGAGCGCTGTTGACGAACGACCATAGCGGCCAGGACACGGATTTCGGCTATCGGCGCGTGCCCGCCGCGGCCAAGAAGCCGATGGTGCGCGCCGTCTTCGACAGCGTCGCGCCGCGCTACGACGTGATGAACGACATCATGTCGCTCGGCATACACCGCATCTGGAAACGCATCTTCGCGACACGCCTGCGGCCGTCGCCGAACAGGACGCTGCTGGACCTCGCGTCCGGCACCGGCGACATCGCAGCCGCCTGGGCGCGCATGGGCGGCGGGCCGGTGCTGCTGACCGACATCAACGCCGCCATGCTGGGTGCCGGGCGCGACCGGGCCATCGGAAGCGGGCTCGTGTCCGGCTTCGCCTACGCGGTCGCCGACGCGGAGGCCCTGCCCTTCCCCAACGCCTGCGTCGACACCGTCAGCATCGCCTTCGGGCTGCGAAACTGCACCGACAAGCTGGCGGTGCTGCGCGAGGCCAGGCGGGTGCTGCGTCCGGGCGGCCGGTTCTTCTGCCTGGAGTTCTCCCGCCTGCAGGTCGCCGTGCTCGAAGGCGTCTACGACCGCTGGTCGTTCGGGGTGCTGCCCCGGGTCGGCCGGCTGGTGGCGGGCGACAGCGAGAGTTACCGCTACCTCGCCGAGAGCATACGCACCTTCCCCGACCAGGAGACGCTGGCCGGGATGCTGGCCGAGGCCGGGCTGGAGCAGGTGCGCTTCGACAACCTCTCCGGCGGGATCGCGGCCATCCATTCGGGATGGCGATTGTGAAGCGCGTCCTGCTCATCGTGACGGGCGGGATCGCGGCCTACAAGGCGCTGGAACTGGTGCGGCTGCTCCGAAGATCGGGCCATGGCGTGACCGCCGTGCTGACCGAGGCCGGCGCGCGCTTCGTCACCCCGCTCTCGCTGCAGGCGCTGACCGAGGCGCCGGTGCACACCGGTCTGTGGTCGCTCGGCGAGGAGAGCGAGATGGGCCACATCCAGCTGTCGCGCGCCGCCGACCTCGTGGTGGTCGCCCCCGCCTCGGCCGACATCCTGGCGCGCCACGCGGCGGGGCTCGCGGGCGACCTGGCGGCAACGCTGCTGCTGGCCACCGACAAGCCGGTGCTGATGGCGCCGGCGATGAACGTGCGCATGTGGGAACACGCGGCGACGCAGGCCAACGTCGCCACCCTGCGCGCGCGCGGCGTGCGCTTCGTGGGTCCCGATCGGGGCGAGATGGCCTGCCACGAATTCGGCGCCGGCCGCCTGGCCGAGCCGGCCGGCATCGCCGCTGCGATCGACGAATTTTTCGCCGAGGGCGCGCGGCTGGCCGGCCGGCACGTGCTCGTCACCGCCGGCCCGACCGCGGAGCCGATCGACGCGGTCCGCGTGCTGGCCAACCGCA
>CAXTJP010000098.1:0-9578 GCA_964244615.1 uncultured Acetobacteraceae bacterium | reverse complement strand
GTGGTGTTCAGCGCCGACGACGCCGAGATGCGCGCGGCCAAGGGCGAGGCGGTGATCCTGGTGCGCATCGAGACGAGCCCCGAGGACATCCACGGCATGCACGCGGCCCGCGGCATCCTGACCACGCGCGGCGGCATGACCAGCCACGCGGCGGTGGTTGCGCGCGGCATGGGGCGCGCCTGTGTGGCGGGTGCGGGCGGGGTCAGCGTCGATTACGGCGCGCGCACGCTCTCGGCCGGCGGGCGCACGATACGCGGCGGCGAGACGATCACCATCGACGGCGCCACCGGCGAGATCTTCGTGGGCCAGGTGGCGACGGTGGAGCCGACGCTGTCGGGCGATTTCACCACGTTGATGGAGTGGGCCGACCAGTCGCGCCGGCTGAAGATACGCGCCAACGCCGAGACGCCGCTGGACGCCGACACCGCCCGCCGCTTCGGCGCCGAGGGCATCGGCCTGTGCCGCACCGAACACATGTTCTTCGCGCCCGAACGCATCGGCGCGGTGCGGCAGATGATCATGGCGCATGACGAGGCTGGGCGACGCGTGGCGCTCGAGAAGCTGCTGCCGTTCCAGCGCCAGGATTTCGTCGAATTGTTCCAGATCATGGCCGGCCTGCCGGTGACCATCCGGCTGCTCGACCCGCCGCTGCACGAGTTCCTGCCGCATGGCGAGCAGGAGATCGCCGACGTGGCGGCCGCCCTCGGCCAAGACGTGGAGCAGATGCGGCGGCGTGCGGCGGAGCTGGCCGAGGCCAATCCCATGCTGGGCCATCGCGGCTGCCGGCTCGGCATCTCGTACCCGGAGATCTACGAGATGCAGGCGCGCGCCATCTTCGAGGCGGCGCTGCACATCGCCGAGGAGACCGGACAGCCGGTGGTGCCGGAGATCATGATCCCGCTGGTCGGCACGCGCCGGGAGCTGGAGATCACCCGGGCACAGGTGGACCGTGTGGCCCGCGAGGTGCTGGATCGTGCCGGCAAGCAGATCGAGTACCTGGTCGGCACGATGATCGAGCTGCCGCGTGCGGCGCTGACGGCCGACAAGATCGCCGAAGTGGCTGATTTCTTCAGCTTCGGCACCAACGACCTGACGCAGACGACCTTCGGCCTGTCGCGCGACGACGCGGGCAAGTTCCTGCCGCACTACGTGGAGGCGGGCATCCTGCCGAAGGACCCGTTCGTGTCGCTCGACATCGAGGGCGTGGGGGCGCTGGTGCGCATCGCCGCCGAGCGGGGACGTGCCACGAAGAACAGCCTCAAGCTCGGCATCTGCGGCGAGCATGGCGGCGACCCCGCCAGCATCGCGTTCTGCGAGGAGCTCGGGCTCGATTACGTCAGCTGCTCGCCCTATCGCGTGCCGGTCGCCCGGCTGGCGGCGGCGCAGGCGGCGCTGGGGGTGGCCTCCGACCGGACGGCTTGAGGGGGAGCAAGGACCTGGCCATGGCGGGCCTGCCTGCCCGATCGGTGGTGCGCAGCGCAAAGGTTGCGACGATCGAGGCGGCGCACGTGCAGAGGCTCGGCTGCCTGCGCGACGATGACCGGCAGGCGGTCAGGGCTCACCTCTGGGGAGCGACTGGCTGGCGTTCCTGATCGGTAGGCGAGGCCATGCTGCGGAGCGGGGCGGCCTGTGCCGCTTGCCACGCCTGCCGCCAGACACGCGGCAGCTCTCGCCAGGCGGCGCTGCTGGCCGGGCCGGCGCGGGCGTTGGGGGAGGGGTGCACGCACTCGAAGATCGCGACGTCCCGGTCGGCGAGGGCGGGCGCACCGAAATTGCGGGCGAGGCGTCCGGCCAGCACCACGCAGTGCAGGTCCGGCAGCAGCGCGAGCAGCCCCGGCAGGGCGGCCGCACCCGCGCGCGACTCGGCGCGGCGGACCGTCATCGTGCCGTTCCACCAGGGCACCAGGTTCCATATCGCCATGCCATCCCGCGGCAGGCCTGCCTCCAGCATGAACCGGCGTATGGTGCGCCCGGTCGGCGTGTCGTTGTCGCGAGAGACGAAACCCGAGTGCAGCCCGGGCCCCGGCTTTTCCAGCAGCAGCAGCAGGCGGGCGCGTACGCCGCCGTCGCACGGGTCGAAATCGGGCGTCCAGCCGCGGCCCTGCGCGTTCAGCGCACGCACGTAGGCGCCCAGCGGGCGCATGTGCGGGGCGGTGAGCAGGGCACGGCGGCGTGCGGCCTCCTCCCCTTCGGCGAGCGCGCCGCGGCCGGGGGTCAAACGGTTTCCGTCACCGCCTCGATGCCCAGCGCCTGGGCCAGGCGCTCCAGCCGGCGGGTGACGCTCTCGCCGGCGGAGACGCCCATGCCCCGGGTCAGCCGCAGCACCAGTCGGCCGGGCTCGCGCAGCAGGGCGGTGGCGGCCAGCAGCTCGGCCGTGCCGCCGGACAGGGTGTAGGCCAGGCGCAGGGCGGTGCCGAGGATCTCGGCGCGTCGCAGCGTGCTCATGTCCAGCAGCATGCGGGCGGCGTTCAGGTAGGGCATCTCCGGCTCGGCCTCGTAGCGCAGCGCCAGGGTCAGCGCGAGAAAGGCGCGCGCGTGGTGGTCGAGCGCGATGCCGGGCTGGCGCAGCACGCGCAGGAAGGCTTGTTCCGAGCGGTATTCCGGGTGGTCCTGGCTGCCGGTGTCGCTCATCCAGCACGCCGCCTCGCGCAGCTTGCGGCTTTCCGGCGTCTCGTCGGGGAACAGGGCGGTGGTCCAGTGCGCCAGCGCCGGCGGCACGGCGGGGCTGCGGCCGTAGCGCAGGCCCATGTCGCGTGCGGCGGCCAGCACCGGCTCCTGGCCGCGCGCTGCGGCGTCGGCCACGGTCTGCATGAACCAGCCCTCGCGCAGGCCGTTGGCCGAGAACACCACCCGTCGGGCGGCGGTGGCGCGCAGCAGCCGGCGCAGCACCACGGCGGCGAACGGCATGTCGTCCACCCGTCGGCGTGAGACGCCCGGCATGCGTTCCAGCGTACGCCGGCTGGCCGCCCCGATCACGCCGCACAGATCACGCGCCTCGTCGCGGCCCACCGTGTAGTGATGCACGATGGCCAGCGGGTAGCCGGTCTGTTCCATGTGTATGCGCGCGAGCGCCCGCCAGGCGCCGCCGACCAAATAGAGGTCGCGGCCCTCGCCCTCGGCCAGCCAGGGCACGCCGTCCATCGCCTCCTCGGCGATGGCGCGGGCGCGCACCACGTCGCCGCCGGCGCGGTCCGACAGGCGTATGACGCCGAGCTTCAGCGTCTGCGCCTGGCCACGTGCGCCGGCGGTGAGCTGCACCACTTCCAGCGAGCCGCCGCCGATATCGGCGAGGATGCCGTCGGCGGCGGGGATGCCGCAGAGCAGGCCGGCGGCCGAGAACGCCGCCTCCTGCTCGCCGCTCAGTACCCGGATCGGCACGCCCGGCATGCTGGCCTGCAGGTTGGCGACGAACTCGGCGCCGTTGCTGGCGTCGCGCACCGCGGCGGTGGCCAGCACCTCGAACGGCTCGGCGTGCATGGCGCGCGCGATGGCGGCGTAGCGCGCCATCACGAACAGCGCGCCGGCCACCCCCTCCTCGTTCAGCCTTCCGCTCTGCTGCAGGCCGCGGCCCAGGCGCAGCACCGCCTTTTCGTTGAAGATCGCGGCCGGGTTGCGTCCGCGTCCCTCGAAGACGACGAGGCGGACGGAGTTGGAGCCGAGATCAACGACGGCGGAGCGGGGCAGGTCGGGCTGATCCATCCACGCCTGATAGCGTCCGCCGCCAGGGGTTGGAAGCACCCTGTCAACGAGGAAGCGAGCCGGCGCCTACGGAGTGACCTTGAACAACAGACCCAAGCCGGCCGTCCCGCCACCGCTACTTGTGCCGTAAAGCGCACCATGCAGATCGATCATGGTCCTGTAAGGAAAGCTCCCACTCGTGTCATCGAAGGAGTACACCACCGACTCCGCCCCATGCGTCGAGACTGAGAAGATTGTCCCATAGTTGCCGCTCCCCCCCTCAGAAGTCAGGCCGTATAGAGTGGTGCCGATGCGGGTGAGCCCGCCACTGGGAAAGGCACCGTCTGTTTGGGATTGGCTAAATTCGTGCAAGGTCTCGTGATGGCCTGCGAAGTCTACCCTGAAAACATTGCCGACACCGGCGCTGCCGCCTTTGCTGGTGACGCCGTAAAGCTCGTCTCCCATATTGACCAACCGTCCAGTCGGAGCATTTCCGTCTATGTGGTTTCGGAATTGATATAACGTGCTCTTCACACCCTGCAGCGTGACAGAGAAGATCGTACCGCAGCCATAATGTTTGCTGCATCCGGTGCCGCTGCCGCCATATATCGTTGAACCGTAGAGTACTCCGTCGACAGCGATGATGCCATTGACAGCCTCGCCGTCAGTTCCGCGTTGAAAGGTGTAAAGCGTTTTTAAAACGCCTTGCGGCGTCATGCTGAACACTGATCCGGGATAATCTCCTGTCGTCCCGTAGAACATCCCATCGAGATAGACGAGCGAGTTTGCGTAGTATCCGTCACCCAGCCCCTGAAAAGTGTAGAGAACTTTGTACATCCCACCGGGCGTTAACGAGTAGATGACGCCGCAACCAGGTCCCTGGCATCCGGTACCCCCGCCTTGGCCCGTGGACCCGTAGAACGTACCCCCCACGTTAATCAGCGTTGCCGGCTGAACGCTGTCGTCACCCGCATCGTTGACGAAGTTATGCAGCAATTTGTGATGCCCCAGTTTCGTAATCCGGTACACCGTCCCACCACCGCCCGTTCTGGCGGAGCTGTCGTAATTTGTTCCATAAAGTGTCTCGCCCAGCGCCAGAATGTTTCCAGCGGGTGACGACCCGACGTTTCCATTCTTTGTGAAATCGTAAACGGTCGATTCCGATCCGGCCTGCGCAACTCCGCCTATCGCAAGACTGCCAAGCAGAGCTGCGGAAAAGCCGGCACGACGGCACTTTGCGAATGTGCCCGGCGTTCGCCATGCGTGAACCGACATCCTGGCCACCCCTGCGGTTTTGCACAGAGGCTGAGCCGGCCGGTCTTTTTCTGTCAACAAAATAGAAGAGCTATTTCAAGACTTGCACGTACAGTTGTGCGCCAACTGGCTTCGACATACATCGGTCTTCGAACACGTCGCCGCCGGCTGTATCCTAGCCGAGCGCCCAGGCCAAAATCCCCTTCTGCGCGTGTAGGCGGTTGCCGGCCTCGTCGAAGACCACCGATTGCGGGCCGTCGATCACCTCGGCCGCCACCTCCTCGCCGCGATGGGCGGGCAGGCAGTGCATGAACAGCGCGTTCGGTGCGGCTTCGGCCATCAGGGCGGCGGTGACGGCGTAGGGGGACAGCGCCTCGGCGCTGCGTCGGCCGGGCGCGTCGCCCATGCTGACCCAGCAATCGGTCACCACGGCCTGCGCGCCGCGCACCGCCTCGCGCGGGTCGCGCAGCACGCTCACGTCGCCGCCCTCGCGCACGGCCCAGTCGAGAAGGTAGCCCGGGATTTCGCACGCCGCCGGGGACGCCATGCGCAGCGTGAAGCCGAAGCGCACGGCGGCCTGCACCCAGGTGCGGGCCACGTTGTTGCCGTCGCCGCACCAGGCGACCGTGGCACCCTCGATCGACCCGCGATGTTCCTCGTAGGTCAGTATGTCGGCCATCAGCTGGCAGGGGTGGCTCGCATCGGTCAGGCCGTTGATCACCGGGATCGTGGCGTGCTGCGCCAGCTCCTCCAGCTTGCTGACGCGGTCGGTGCGCAGCATGATCGCGTCCACGTAGCGCGACAGCACGCGCGCGGTGTCGGCCACGGTCTCGCCGCGGCCGAGCTGCATGTCGCGGTCGGTGAGCGTGGTGCAGTGGCCGCCGAGCTGGCGCATGGCCACCTCGAAGCTGACCCTGGTGCGGGTCGAAGGTTTTTCGAACAGCAGCGCCAGCGTGCGTCCCGCCAGGGCCGGCGGGGGGGCGGCGCCGCGCTTGAAGGCGACGGCGAGGTCCAGGATCCGGCGCAGCGTCGCCCGGTCGAAATCGGCCAGTTCCAGGAAGTGGCAGGGCGCCGCCGCCTGGCGGCCGAGCATCGGCTCGGCGTTCATGGCAGCGCCGGCTGCAATTCCGCGTCCATCGGTTGCAACTGGCGCGCCGCCCGGCCGAGCCGGGCCAGGCCCTCGGCGATGTCGGCCGCCTCCACCACCAGCGGGGGGACCAGCCGCAGCACGTTCTCGCCGGCCGCCACGGTCAGCAAGCCTTCGGCCAAGCACGCGGCCTGCACCGCCGTGTTGGGCGCGGCACAGGCCAGGCCGAGCATGAGGCCGGTGCCGCGCACCCCGGCGAACACCGAGGGCCAGGCGCTTGCCAGGTCGCGCAGCCCCGCCTCGAGCTGCCGGCCGCGCGCGGCGACCTCGCCCAGGAAGCCCGGCGCCAGCACCACGTCGAGCACAGCGTTCGCTGCGGCGGCGGCCAGCGGGTTGCCGCCGAACGTGGTGCCGTGGCTGCCGGGCGTCAGGTTACGGGCGACCCGCTCGGTGGCCAGGATGGCGCCCATCGGGAAGCCGCCGGCGATGCCCTTGGCGGCCGAGAGCAGGTCGGGTTCGATGCCCGATTGCTGGTAGGCGAACAGGCTGCCGGTGCGGCCCATGCCGCATTGCACCTCGTCCAGCGCCAGCAGCAGGCCCCATTCGTCACAGGCGGCGCGCAGGTCGCGCAGGAAATCGTGGCTTGCCACGCGCACGCCGCCCTCGCCCTGGATCGGCTCGACAAGGATGCCGGCGGTCTGCGGCGTGATCGCGTCGCGCAGCGCGTTCATGTTGCCGAAGGGCACGTGGTCGAACCCGTCCACCGCCGGGCCGAAACCGTCGAGGTACTTGGCGTTGCCGGTGGCCGACAGCATGGCGAGCGTGCGGCCGTGGAACGCGCCGGAGAAGCAGATGACCCGGAAGCGCTCCGGCCGGCCTTCGGCGGCCATGGTCCGGCGCACCATCTTGACCATGCCCTCGTTGGCCTCGGCGCCGGAATTGCAGAAGAACACGCTGTCCGCGAAGGTCGCGGCCACCAGCCGTTCGGCCAGGCGCTCGGCGCCCGGCACGCGGTACAGGTTGGACACGTGCATCACCCGGGCCGCCTGTTCGGCTATGGCGGCGACCAGGTGCTTGTGACCATGGCCGAGCGAGCTGGTGGCGATGCCGGCGCCGAAATCGAGGTAGCGTCGTCCGTCCCCGGTGGTCAGCCAGGCGCCATGGCCGTGGTCGAAGGCGAGGTCGGCGCGCGCGTAGGTCGGCATTAGGGCGGGCATCATGGCGGCTGGTCGTCTCCGCGGCGGGCGAGGCGGCCGCCCAGCTCGGCGAGACGAGCTGGCGGCGCTACGGCAAAGCGCGCATGTTCCGGGGCGGCTGCGATGGTGTCAAATCACCTGCTCGTACTGCCGCCTGGCAAGCGGTTCTGTTTGTAAAACAAAACCTGGTCGCATCAGGCGCGCGTTGAGGCGACTCCGCGACAGCAGGAATAAACGTTCCTTGCTGCTCGCAAAAAGCAGGGTTTTGCCGGTGTCCGTCCGTCAGCTGGGGAGATGCGCCATACCGCCGGAGCCCGAACCAGAGGCGCAATGGAACGATCGGCCAGCCGACGCACCGCCGGCCGGCGATCGGCCCGCGGGTGAGCCGCGGCCGAGACACCCGCGCCCCGTGGCGTCTCGGCGTCCGGCGGCGATACGGGCCCTGCTGATCGGCGTGAGCGTCGCCGGCGTGTTCGCCACGGCAGGGTTGTGGCTGGCGGGCCGCTACGGGCTTGGGCTGCGCGTGCTGGCGGGCGGCGTCCTGGCCATCGTGCTGCTCCTGCTGCAGGCTGCGTTCCTGCAGACGCCGCGGGGTTAGGCCGGGGTGGCGCGTGCGGTCCGGGCCGTCACCCCGCGGTCTGACCGCCGGCGCGTTCGATGATCCGCGTGGTGGACTGGCCGGCCACCAGCTCTGCCAGGACCACGCGGCCGCCGGCCGCCAGGACGATCTCGGCGCCCACCACCTGGTCCACCGTGTAGTCCGCGCCCTTCACCAGCACGTCCGGCAGCAGCGTGCGGATCGCCTCCAGCGGCGTGTCCTCGTCGAACCCCGTCACGCAATCCACGTAGCGTATCGCCGCCATCACCTGGGCGCGTTGCTGCAGGCTGTTCACCGGCCGGGTCGGGCCTTTCAGGCGGCGCACGCTGGCATCGGTGTTCAGCGCCACCACCAGCCGGTCGCAGGTCCGGCGCGCGGCGGCCAGGAGGGCCACGTGGCCCGGATGCAGGATGTCGAAGCAGCCGTTGGTGAAGCCGACGCGCAGGCCCTGTTCGCGCCAGTGACGCATCAGGCCGCGCGTGGTCTCCAGGGTCTGCAGGCCGGCGATGGCCGGGCCGCCCAGGTCCTCGCTCTGCGCCGCCAGCTCATGCATCACCTCGGCGATGTCGGCGGTGGCGGTGCCGAGCTTGCTGACCACCACGCCGGCGGCGGCGTTGGCGATGTGCATCGACTGCGCCAGCGTCCGCCCGCTGGCATGGGCCAGGGCCAGGGTGGCGATCACCGTGTCGCCGGCGCCCGACACGTCGAACACCTCGCGTGCACGCGAGGGCACGGAGGTGACCTCGCCCGACCGCTCCACCAGCGTCATGCCGCGTTCGGAGCGGGTCACCAGGATGGCTTGCGCCTCGGCCTGCCCCAGCAGGGCGGCGGCGGCGGCGGCGATCTCCGCTTCCTGCCGGAAACCGCCCGCCTGGAAGCGGGACGGGACGGCGGCGGCGAACTCCCGCAGGTTGGGGGTGATGCAGGTGGCGCCACGGTAGCGGCCGAAATCGTCGGTCTTGGGGTCCACGAACACCGGCACCCCGGCCCGGGCTGCGGCGGCCACCGCCATGGCCACGAGCCCGGGGGAGAGCGCCGACTTGCCGTAATCCGACAGTATCAGCGCCTGGCAGCCGGGCAGCAGCGCCTGCACCGCGCTCGCCAGGTCGGTCTCCTCGTCGGGGAGGAGCGACGCGCCGCTCTCGTCGTCGGTGCGGACCACCTGCTGCCGGCCGGCGATGAAGCGCGTCTTGCAGATGGTCGGGCGATGCGTGCTCGACACCAGCGCGTCGGTGATGCGCGGAGAGGCGCCGAGCAGTTCCCTGAGGCGGCGGCCGGCCTCGTCCTGCCCGATCAGGCCGACCAGCACCGCGCGGCCGCCGAGCGAGGCGATGTTGGAGGCGACGTTGCCGGCGCCGCCCGGCATCTCGCGCTTCTCCCGCAATCGCAGCACCGGAACCGGCGCCTCGGGCGAGATGCGATCGATGTCGCCATGCATGAAGCGGTCGAGCATGACATCGCCGACGCAGAGGATGGTGAGGCCGCTGAAATCCATGCGCGGGTCTTAGCAGATCGGCGTCCCCTGTCAGCGGGGCACGCTGCCGCGTGGGCAGCAGGGCACGCTGCCGCGTGGGCAGCGGGGCACCCTGCCGCGTGGGCCGATCGGTTGGCAGGACGCGACGGTCCTTGATTTGACGGCTGCCATTGGCCAGAACGAACCAGCTTTACCGGGAGGGCGGCATGACCGAGCGGGGCGGCAAGCCGGGCGGGCACGGAATGCGGCCGACCGTCGGGGCCGGGCCGGGTGGGCGGGCGCGTCGGCCCG
>CAXTJP010000097.1:0-9627 GCA_964244615.1 uncultured Acetobacteraceae bacterium | reverse complement strand
CGGCGGAGTCGTACGACAAAGATCGGGCAGAGGAACTTTGGCGGGAGAGTGCCACGCTTACCGGGATTGAGCCGCTTCCATAAGCGCGTCCGACGAAGCTCTGCTGAACTGTGTGGGCCTATATATCAGCAGTCGAACAGAAACAGGAGAGATGACACGACCCTTAACACGAATTTTGCTATTCGGTCTTTAGGAAAGAATGGACCTGTAGTTTCGGCGCTTGGCCTGGGCTGCATGGCCATGTCGGAATTCTACGGTCGCAGTGATCGCGACGAGGCATTGAATACCATCGCTGCCGCACTCGACGCTGGAGTGAGCCTCTTCGACACGGGCGATTTCTACGGCATGGGCGACAATGAAATATTGTTGGGTGAGGCCCTGCGCGGACAACGCGAAAAGGCGTTCATTCAGGTGAAGTCGGGCGCGCAACGTAGTCCGGACGGTGCGTTTATTGGACTTGATACCCGGCCTTCGGTTTTGAAGAACGCGTTGGCTTATTCATTGAAGCGACTGAAGACCGACCACATCGATCTGTATCAGGTGAGCAAGGATCCAGCGGTGCCTATCGAAGATGCCGTCGGCGCGATCGGCGATTTGGTTCAACAGGGCTATGTTCGATACGTCGGTCTTACCAACGTCGACGCTGAAACCATCCGTCGAGGTCATGCCGCTCATCCTCTCACCGCTCTACAACTTGAATATAGCCTGATGTCTCGCGACATCGAACATACCGTGCTTCCCCTGTGCCGGGAGCTTGGGATTGGGGTTACGGCCTATGGTGTGTTGAGCCGGGGACTCCTGACCGGCAGCAACGGTGAGGGCGATGGGGACGTTCGACAAAAGTTCTACTCTCGTTTTCAGGGTGAAAACCTGGCCCACAATAGGCGTCTTGCGGAGGCGCTGGACAAAGTGGCGGCGTCGGCCGGCATCAGCACCGCGCAAGCTGCGATCGGATGGGTTGCAAGCCAGGGGCAGGACATCATTCCGCTGGTGGGGGCACGCACAGTCGAGCGCCTTGGTCAGGCCCTTCGTTCGCCGCTACTGCTGTCTCCGGCAACGCTTGCCGCTATCCGGGATGCGATCCCGGAGGATGCCATACGCGGCAAGTGAACGCCCCGTCAGCGGAGCTTCGAAGCGGCATTGATGGGTGCCGCCTTCTCGAAACCTATTCCCAAATCATCTTTCCCGAACTTACTTGATCCAAATGGGAAAGCCGGAACGGCTTGGACGCTGGAATGGTCTTTCGCGTCGCGCCAGGCTACGTCCGGATTCCACCCAAGCAGTCATAGTCTCATTGAGGTTTACCTCAGCGAGGCGCTGGCATGAGACACAGTGAGCGTCTCAACAGGGTCGGTGGCGACGTTTCGGGACAGCTTCTCCCGAAGATCCATACCCTACCGGAGCAACTATCCTTCCCCCCCTTGCGCCGGTTCGCGACCATTGCGTCTCCGTCTCACCGATTATGTAGTGAGTCTCAGCTAACGCCCGCCGAAGGCCTCATCCGTCTCAGCTGATGTGCGGCTAAACAGACCATCTATTGCGCGTCTGGACGAATATTATTGCGCGCCGCTACAGCTACGGCCATCCGCCCCGAAACGCCCGCAAGGCGCGATAGGACACACGCATCTCCCGGGCGAGCCATGGGGGCGCCGCCATGGCTGCCGCTCGAACGCGGTTTCCTGTCCCGTCAGCGGCGGCTACCCGGCGCTGCAGGGCATCGGCTCGCGCGAGATGTGATAGCGGTGGATCTTCCCGCGAACAGGGCTTGTCCGGAAGCTGAAACCCGGGCGAGGTGGCGGTCCCGTCGACGATCGCTCGATGGGGACGACCGAACCGGACGGCTAGAGGAGAAGGCGATGCGGGGATTGGCGGTGGCCGCGCTGGCGCTGCTCGCGGGCTGCGCCGCGCCGTCGCGGCCGGTCACTATCGCCACGGCGCTGCACGAGCTGCAGAGCCAGTTGCAGGCGGCGGGGGCGGTGAGTGCGACCGGCGCCGGGCCGGTGCGGTTCACCCAGGCCGCGCACGCCGCGCAGTGCGAAGCCGGCACCGCGAACCCCGAGGTGCCGATCCTGGCGCGCGAGATCACCATCGACCTCACCGGCACCTTCACCGCCAATGGCGGCTTCGCGGTCGGTCCGTCGATCACCGGTGGGCCGCCGTTCGGCCTGTCGGGTTCGCTGACGCGCGGACAGACGCAGGGCCTCACCCTGCCGCTGACCTTCGCCGCCCTATCGGAGCTGCCCGACGTGGTGGCGGCGCAACGGGCGGTGCTGTTCTCTGGGTTGCCGGCGGCGGCCCGCAACGCCGGGATGCGGCACGTGCTCGTCGAACGCGACGGGCTGCGCATGCAGACGCAAACCTTGATCGCCGGCTTCGATCCGCGTGCCTGCCTGCAGGCGGCATCCGGTCCGGCCGGCCCGTGGAACCCCCTGACCGCGCGTCCCGTGGCAGCGCGGGCGCATCATCATCGACGGACCTATGTCGCCCTGCCGGCACACGCCTACCCTGTCGCCCGGCGACGTCACCGGCGTGACGAGATCCAGGCGTTTCGCCCGCCCTACGGGCGCGTATCCTTTCGCAGGCCCGGAACGGCCATCGACTGAAAGCGCCGCCGCTCCACAGGCGCGGTCTAGTCCCGGTCGGGCCTGCCGTCGAAGGTCTGCCTCGCCGCTTCGATAGTCTTGCGGTGCGCGCGCGCCCAGTTGCTGAGCACCTCCACCGGCTGCCAGAGCGACAGGCCCGTGTCGGTCAGCGCGTAATCGACCCGCGGCGGATTGGTCGGCGTCACCGTCCGGGTCACCAGGCCGTCGCGCTCCAGGCCCCGCAGCGTCAGCGTCAGCATCCGTTGCGAGATACCGCCGACCATGCGCTTGATCTCGTTGAACCGCTTCGGGCCGCCGCCGAGCAGCGCCACGATCAGCACGGTCCACTTGTCGCCGATACGCGCCAGGATCGCGCTGACGGCGCGGCAGTCTTCGCTGCCGTGCTGCAAGCCGATCCCGGTTACAGCGATGTGCCCTGGTGCCGACATTGTGCCTCCTTGTGACGCTGCCACAGGGTATTTTATACAGCCTTGGTTACAAACCGGAACCAAGAAAGGTGACATCATGAAGCTGCTGCACATCGACTCCAGCATCCTCGGCGACAACTCGGTCAGCCGCGCGATCTCGGCCGCCGTCGTGACCCGCCTGCGCGAAGTGGATGGCACGCTGGAGCTGCAACGACGCGATCTCGCCGCCTCGCCGCTCTCCCACCTCTCGGGCGCCTATCTGGCCGGGCAGAGCCCCGACGTGCAGCACGACCAGGCGATGCAGGAGGATATCTCGCTCGGCGGCGCCGTCCTGGCGGAGTTCCTGGCCGCCGATATCGTCGTGGTCGGCGCACCGATGTACAACTTCACCATCCCGAGCCAGCTCAAGAGCTGGATCGACCGCGTCGTGGTGGCCGGCAAGACGTTTCACTACACGCAGAATGGTCCTGAAGGCCTGGTCGGCGGCAAGCGGGTGATCCTGGCGCTGTCCCGCGGCGGCATCTACGCGCCGGGCTCGCCGCATGCCGCCTTCGAGCATCAGGAGAGCTACCTGCGCGGCACGTTCGGCTTCATCGGCCTGCGCGATATCGAGGTGATCGTGGCGGAAGGTGTGGCAATCGGTCCGGAGCAGCGCCAGAAGGCGCTCGACGCGGCGCTGCAGCGGGCCGCGAGGCTTTCCGGCAGCCCGGCGCAGGTAGCGGCCTAGGCTGGACCAGCGGCTCGCTCGGCAAGCAACGAGACCCGCCATGCCGACCAGGTTCATCGAGGCCCGCGGCCTGCGGTTCGAGGTGCTGGAGGAGGGCGGCGGCGACCGGCTGGCGCTGTGCCTGCACGGCTTTCCCGAGCATGCCGTCTCGTGGCGGCACCAGATGCCGGTGCTGGCGGCGATGGGCTATCGCGTCTGGGCGGTGAACCAGCGCGGCTACGGGCGCAGCACGCGGCCGAAACGCTTGGCCGACTACGCGCTGCCGGAACTGCTGGACGACGTGGCAGCCCTGATCGACGCCTCCGGCGCCGGCAGCGTCGTGCTGATCGGGCATGACTGGGGGGCGATGGTGGCCTGGTGCTTCGCCGCCGCCCGGCTGCGGCCGCTGGAGCGGCTGGTGATCATGAACGTGCCGCACCCGCTCTGCTTCCGCGCCGCCCTTAAGCATTGGCGGCAGCGGCGGCGGTCCTGGTACATCGCCTTCTTCCAGCTCCCGCTGCTGCCCGAGCGGCTGCTGGCGGCCAACGGCGGTGCGGCGGTGCGACGGATGTTCGGGGGCGTGGCACTGCCGCCCGACATCCTCGCGATCTACACGCGGCAGGTCAGCGAGCCGGGTGCCGCCACCGCGATGCTGAACTGGTACCGGGCGATGCGGCTGCACGACCCGCGCATGCCGGACCTCGCGCAGGTCATCGAGGTGCCGACGCTGGTGATCTGGGGCGAGCAGGACGTGGCACTCGACCTGATCTGCCTCGACGGCACCGAGCGCTACGTCCGCCACCTGACGCTGCACCGGCTGCCCGGCGTGTCGCACTGGGTGCAGCAGGACGCGCCGGAGGCGGTGAACGGATTGCTGCGCACGTTCCTCGCCCAGCCCGGCGGCACTCAGCCGTAGCGGGCCAGCGACAGGTCGGCATGCTCGATGTTGGGCCGCCGGCCTGCGATCAGGTCGGCGATCAGGCGGCCGGAGCCGCAGGCCATGGTCCAGCCCAGGGTGCCGTGGCCGGTGTTGAGCCACAGGTTGCGGTAGCGCCCGGCATGCCCCACGATCGGGGTGCCGTCCGGGGTGTTGGGCCGCAGCCCGGTCCAGAAGCTGGCGCGTGACAGGTCGCCGCCGCCGAACAGCTCGTTGAAGCTCAGTTCCAGCGTCTCGCGCCGCTCCGCCCGCAGCCGCGTGTCGTAGCCGGTCAGCTCGGCGGTGCCGCCGACGCGGATGCGGTCGCCGAGCCGGGTGATCGCGACCTTGTAGGTCTCGTCGTTGACGGTGGAGACCGGCGCGCGCTCGGGATCGGTCAGCGGGATGGTCAGCGAGTAGCCCTTCACCGGATATACCGGCAGCCGGATGCCGAGCGGCTTCAGCAAGCGCGGCGTGTAGCTGCCCATCGCGGCGAGGTAGGCGTCGCCGGCGATGAAGCCGGCGCTGGTCTGCACGCCGCTGACCCGGTCGCCCTCGGTGCGCAGGCTGGTGACCGTGGTGCCGGTGCGGAAGCGCACGCCCTGCGCCGCGGCCAGGTCGGCGAGCCTGCGGGTGAACAGGTGGGCGTCGCCGGACTCGTCGCCGGGCAGGCGAAGGCCGCCTTTCAGGCGGTGCGCCACCCGGCCCAGCGCCGGTTCCGCGCGCACGCAGCCGGCCACGTCGAGCAGTTCGTGCGCGACGCCGCCCTCGGCCAGGATGCGCATGTCCTCGGCGGCGTGGTCGAGCTGCGACTGCTTGCGGAACAGCTGCACCAGCCCGCGCTGGCGGTCGTCGTAGGTGATGCCGGTCTCGTGGCGGAGGTCGCCGAGGCAGTCGCGGCTATATTCCGCCAGCCGCAGCATGCGGCTCTTGTTCAACTCGTAGGAGGCGTCGTTGCAGTTGCGCAGCAGCTGGATCATCCAGCGCCACATCGCCGGGTCGAGCCGGGCTCGGATCACCAGCGGGCTGTGCTTGCCGAGCATCCAGCCCAGCGCCTTGCGCGGCAGCCCCGGTGCCGCCCACGGCGTGGAGTAGCCCGGCGAGACCTGGCCGGCGTTGGCGAAGCTGGTCTCCATCCCGGCATGGTCCTGGCGGTCGATCAGCTCCACCTCGTGGCCGAGGCGGGCGAGATACCAGGCCGACGTCACGCCGATCACGCCGCCACCCAGAACGATGACCTTCATGCCGCGTCTCCTTCGTCCTGGCCGAGATGGTGGCGGTGGTAGCGGTGGCCAAGCGCGGTCAGGATCTCGTAGCCGATGGTGCCGGCGGCGGCGGCGGCGTCCTCCAGGCTGCGACGCGGCCCGATCAGGTCGATCTCGGTGCCGGCCGGCAGTTCGGCGTCGCCGAGCGCGGTCACGTCGAGGGCGAGGCTGTCCATCGAGATCCGCCCGACGATCGGCAGCGGCGTCGCGTCACCGGACGAGAGCGTGGCGTGGCCGCGTCCGCCGGAGGCGCGCAGCAGCCCGTCGGCGTAGCCGATGCCCACGGTGGCGATCCGGCTGCGCCTGGCCGCGACGAAGTGGGCGCCGTAGCCGACGCTGGTGCCCGCCGCCACCCAGCGCGTCTGCACGATGCGCCCCTGCAGCCGGATCACCGGGCGCAGCGGGTTCGGGCCGCCCGGCACCGGGTTCACGCCGTACAGCGCCGCACCCGGCCGGATCATGCCGAAGTGGTAGGCCGGGCCGAGAAAGCTGCCGGACGAGGCGGCGAGACTGGTGCGTATCCCGGGCATCAGGGCCGCCAGCGCCTCGAAGCAGGCGAGCTGGGCCTCGTTGGCGGGATGCGCGGGCGTGTCGGCGCAGGCGAGGTGGCTCATCAGCAGGATCGGCATCACTCCGTCCAGCCGGGACGGGTCGGCGGCGAGGGCGCGCATCTCGTCGGGCGACAGGCCGAAGCGCGACATGCCGCTGTCGAACTGCAGCGCTGCCGCCAGCGGACGGCAGGCCTCCCGCGCTTGCGCCTGCCACTCGGCGATCTGCTCGACGCTGTTGAGCACCGGGATCAGCCCGGCCTGCTCCAGGTCGGCGCAGCTGCCGGGCGGCGGGCCGTTCAGCACGTAGATCGCGCTCTCGCGCATCAGATGCGGCCGCAGCAGCACGCCTTCCTGCAGATGGGCGACGAAGAAATGCCGGCAGCCCTCGGCCTGCAGGCGCCGGGCGACCGCCTCGACGCCAAGACCATAGCCGTCCGCCTTGACCACCGCGGCGCACAGCGCGGGTGCCGCCAGCGCCTGCAGCATGCGGTAGTTCGCCGCGATGGCGTCGAGGTCGATGCTGAGCAGGCCGCCGGCCCAGCCAGCCTTCATCGTCCAGTCTTCGTCGTCATGGCCCTCATCCGGCCAGGACCGCCGCCGGCACGCCCTTGCTGGTGGAGTATTCGAAGTGCAGGGCGATGTCGGGATGCACGATCGGGTGGATCGCGTGCGCCGCCATCGCCGCCTCGCTGAAGCCCTGCAGGATCAGCTTGAGCTTGCCCGGATAGGTCGCGACGTCGCCGATCGCGAACACGCCCGGGCACGAGGTCTCGCAGCTGCTCGGCGTGACCTGGACATGGTGCTTGGCCGATTGCAGGCCCCAGTGCGCGATCGGGCCGAGATCGGTCGAGAGGCCGAAGAAGGGCAGCAGGTGATCGGCCTCGATCTGGCGCACCTCGCCGTCCAGCGTCGCCACCTCGACCGCGGCGAGCCTGCCGGCTTCCCCGACCAGCCCGTGCAGCTGATAGGGTACCACCAGCTCGATGCGCCCGCCGGCGCCGGAGGCGGCCTCCAGTTGCGCCATGCTCTCGGGGGCGGCGCGGAACTTCGGCCGGCGATGCACCAGGTAGATCCGCGACGCCACGTCCCTGAGCGCCAGCGCCCAGTCGATCGCGCTGTCGCCGCCGCCCGCGATCACCACGCGCCGGTCGCGGAAGGCCTCCTTGCGTCGCACGTAATACTGCACGGCGCCGCTGCGCTCGTAGGCGTCCAGGCCGGCGAGCGGCGGCCGGTTCGGCCCGAACGCGCCGGCGCCGGCGGCGATCAGCACCGCACGCGCGCGCACCACGTCGCCGCGATCGGTATGCAGGGTGAAGGCGCCGCGCACCCCGTCGAGCCGCTCGACGCGGCGTTCCAGCAGGCGCGGCACCGCGAACGGCGCGATCTGCGCCTCCAGGGCGGCGACCAGGGCGCCGCCCTCGATGGTCGGATGCGCCGGGATGTCGTAGATCGGCTTCTCCGGATACAGCGCCGCGCACTGGCCGCCGGTCTCGGCCAGGCTGTCGATCAGCACGCTGCCCAGTTTGAGCATGCCGCACTGGAACGCCGCGAACAGCCCGACCGGCCCCGCGCCGACGATCGCCACGTCGACGTCGATCGTCCCCGCCGTATTATTCGCCGCCTGCGTCATGCTGTAGCCTTCACCGCCGGTTCGTTCGCGCACCGGCCTACATTGTGGAGCGGGTCCGCGCTACGGCAAGATGCAGCCATGATCGAGTTCGACCGATATGCCCTCGACGACCTGCACGCGACCGAGGCGCTCGGGCGCGAACTGGCGGCTTTGCTGAGGCCTGGCGACAGCGTGCTGCTGGATGGCCCGCTCGGCGCCGGCAAGACCGCGCTGGCCCGTGCCCTGCTGCGCGCGGCCTGCGGCGATCCCGCGCTGGAGGTGCCGAGCCCGAGCTACACGCTGGTGCAGAGCTACCAGGGCCAAGGGTTCACGATATCGCATTTCGACCTCTGGCGCCTCTCCGACCCGGGGGGACTCGTCGAGCTGGGCTGGGACGAGGCGCGCGACGGCGTGGTGCTGGTGGAGTGGCCGGACCGGCTCGGCGCGCTGACCCCCGGCGACGCCCTCACCCTGCGGCTTGACCCGGTGGCCGGCCTGCCGGAGCGCCGCATCGTGACCCTCGGCGGCTGGGAGCCGCGCCGCCGTGCCACCGCCGCCGCGGCGATGCGCGCGTGAGGGGGCTGTTTCCCGGCCTGGCGTCGCGGGTGCCGCGCACCGCTATCGTGCTCGCCGCCGGCTATGGCCGCCGCATGCGCCCGCTGACCGACGCCACCGCCAAGCCGCTGCTGGTGGTGGGCGGGCAGAGCCTGCTCGATCACGCGCTGGACCGGCTCGGAGAGGCGAGCCTGGAGCAGGTGGTGGTCAACGCGCACTGGCATGCCGGGCAGGTCGAGCGGCACCTGTCCGCGCGCGGCGAGCGCCACCCCGCCCCGCCGCGGATCGTGGCGCTGCGCGAGCCCACCTTGCTCGAGACCGGCGGCGGCGTGCTGGCCGCCCTCGATGCCGGCCTGCTCGATCGCGACGCGCCGTTCTTCGTGGTCAATGGCGACAGCCTGTGGATCGACGGGCCGTTCCCGGCGCTGGGACGCCTGGCCGCCGCCTTCGATCCGGAGCGCTGCGACGTGATCATGCTGGTCACCCGGATCGCCTGGGCGGTGGGCGATATCGGCCGCGACGACTTCCCCGGCGATTTCGCGATCGATCCGGTCGGCCAGGTGCGACGCAAGCGCGAGCACGAGATCGTGCCGTACGTGTATGCCGGCGTGCAGCTGGTCTCGCGCAGCCTGTTCGACGGCATCGCGCCAGGTTCGTTCAGCATGAACCTGCTCTGGGACCGGGCGATCCGCAGCCGGCGGCTGCGCGCGCTGGTGCATGACGGTCCGTGGTTCCACCTCTCCCGCCCGGCCGACATCCTGGCCGCCGAGACGGCGATCAACGACCCGACTTTCGGACCGCCCGACACATGAGCGCCACCCTCCTGCCGGCTCTGGCCTGCATTCCGGGCCACCTGCCGTTCCTGGACGTGCTGGCGCGGCGCTGGCTGCTCAAGGACGGCCCCGAGGCCGGCCCCGAGGCGGCCGGCCGCGGCATGATCCTGCTGCCGACCCGCCGCGCCGCCCGCGCGCTGGCCGACGCCTTCCTGCGCCTGGCCGGGGGCCGGGTGCTGCTG
>CAXTJP010000096.1:0-9675 GCA_964244615.1 uncultured Acetobacteraceae bacterium | reverse complement strand
GTCGAACATCTCGCGCGGCATGCCGGCGAGTGCGGCCATCTTCGCCAGCTCGTCCTTCGGTTCCACGCTGCGGTCGAACGCCCAGCGCGCCTGGTTGCGGAACAGCTCCATCATGAACGGCTCGTAGCGCTCGGCCGGCAGGCTGCGCGCGACCATGGCCGCCATCAGGTCCACCTGATCGCGCGGGTACTCGCGGAACACGTAGCGCAGCTTGCCGGTGTCGATCAGCTGGGCCCGCACCTGCGGCAGCACGTCGGCCGCGAAGCGCGCGCAATGCGGGCAGGTGAACGAGAACCATTCCTCGACGCGCATCGCGTCCGGCTTGCCCTCGCCGCGTTCCGCCATGCGGGGATCGGCGGGTGCGGGGTCGGCTGCGGCGGGGCGAAGGGCGGCGGCGGTGATCAGCGCGCCGGTCGCGGCAAGCATCTGGCGGCGGGTAGGCTGCATCGGTCTGGTCCTCGGTCTGACATTGCGAAGACGGAGTCATGTGCGACACCCCAGCCGCGCGCAAGCTCGGCCGGCGTGAGTGTGCGAGGGCCGCAGCCCGAGCTGCGACTCGCGTTCACGTGATGTTAGCGCTTGTGCCGCTAGTCTTGGCCATGTCTTCGCGCAGCGGGCTCCCAGGGCATCCGGTGCCGCGGCGCAACCCCACCGGCCGTCCCAAACGGGATGGCCAGACGGAGCCGGGTCGGCTTCGCCCACAGGCTCGCGGCTGCCGGAAAAACGGGGGCTGTGCAAAGGCTGCCGTTGGCCCAGAGCCGCTTCGTGCCGGGATCGCCGCATGAGCACCGACTATTGGATGGCCGCCAACTCCGGCGACTGGACCCTGACCACCGGCTGGAGCGGTGGGGCGGCACCCGGCGCCGCGGACACGGCGATGATCGCCGCGTCGGGCGGCTACGTCGTGACCCTGTTCGGCACCGCCGCCGTGGCCGGCCTGACCCTGGCCGCGCCCGGGGCGGAGTTCTACGACGCCGGAGCGCTCGCGCTGACCGGCACGCTCGCCTTGCAGGCCGGCACGCTCGCTTTGGCCTACGGCACCGTCGCCGGCGGCACACTGGCCATGGGTGGCGGCCGTCTGCAGAGCACCGGCGGCACGCTCGACGGCACGACGGTGCAGGGCACGCTCGACCTCAGCGCGCCCCAGGCCACGCTGTTCGTGCGCGACGGCCTGTCGCTGTCGGGAACGGGCGGCAGCGGGGCCGGCAGCATCGCGCTGACCGGCGGCTACGCGTCACTGGATTTCCTGGGCAGCCAGACGCTGGCCAACACGACGATCAGCCTTGGCGCCACCTCGGGTCTGCCCGGCCAGGCCGGGCCCGCGACGCTGGCCGTGGCCCATCCTGGCGGCGCCACCGCTGGTGCCACGCTCACCTTGGCCAGCACGACGTGGCTGCGGCAGTCCGGCAGCGCGGGTGTCGGCGGCGTCGTGGCGGTGGGCAGCATCGGAGCGGCACCCGGCGCCGGCCTGCCCGACATGCTGGTCAACCAGGGCACCATCACCGCCGGTGTCGCCGGCGCCACGCTGGACATCGCCGGCAGCGGCAGCTTCCTCAACCAGGGAACGATCGCCGTCAGCAACGGCGCCACGCTCGAGATCGCAACCGCAGGTTTCGCCAACACCGGCACCATCTCGGTCAGCAACGCCACCCTCGCACTCGGGGGCACCTTCTCGGCGTCCCTGCTGTCGGGCCTCGGCCACGTCTCGCTCAGCGCGGGCCAGCTGGAGATCCTCGGCACCGCCGACAACACGGGCTCCACGCTGTCGCTCGCCGCGCTCGGCCCGCTGACGCTGGCCGGAACGATCCTGAACGGCACGGTGGTCGACCAGGGCGGTGGCCTGAGCCTCTCGCCGGGCACGGGCGTGCTCGACGGCACCTCCTATGTGGGCACGCTGAACCTTGGTGCCGCTGGCGCCGCGTTGACGCTGACCGACGGGGCGCGGGTCTCCTCGGCGGGCGGCGGCGCCGGCAGCATCCTCGACACCGGTGCCGCGAGCGCGCTGCTGCTGCGCGGCGTCCAGACCATCGACAACGCCACCGTGTCGCTCGGCAGCGCGGCCCCGGCCGGGGCCGCCATCGCCACGACCGACCTGTTCCTCGCCAGCAGCGCGACCACGGCCACGCTCGGCGCCCACCTCGTCGTGCAGCAGGCCGGCGCCTACGCCTCGCTGCAGGCCAATGGCTGGAGCCCGGTGCCGGGCTTCGGGGTGGCTGACACAATGGTCAACCAGGGCAGCATCACGGCCGCCATCGCCGGCGGGCGGTTCGCGATCAGCGGCTACGGCACCTTCGTCAACCAGGGTGCGATCACGGTCTCCGGCGGCGACACGCTGGCGGTGACGGTCGGGCAGTTCGGCAACACGGGCACCATCACGGCGGGTGCCGGCGGCATCGTGCTGCTGGGTCAGCCCGCCGGTCTCTACGGCACCGCGCCGTCCTGGTCGAATGCCGGACAGATCGTGGTGAGCGGCGGCACCCTGGTGCTGGCCGGCGGCGTGAGCACCAGCCAGCTCGGCACCATCACAGGGCTCTCGGGCGTGGTGCAGCTGAACGGCACCCTATCCAACGCCGGCGCCACACTCGCCCTCGGGACGCATGTCGGCGCACTCAGCCTGCCGAGCGTCAGCCTGGGCGGCACCATCCTGGGCGGCACCGTGTCGGACGGTACCGGCGCGCTCTCCGTCGGCAACACGGGGACCGCCCTGCTGGACGGTGTGAGCTATCTCGGCACGCTGGCGCTGACCGGAGCCGGCGCGTTCCTGCGCGTGCGGGACGGCCTGACCCTGAACGGCGTGGCAGACGTGCTGGGTTCGGGCAGCGTGCTCGATTTCCAAGGCTCCCAAGTCATCGACCACGCGGAGATCCTGCTGGGGGCTGCAGGCGGGGCTGCGTCGCTCGACCTCGCCCACGACCCAGCCGTCAGCGGCGCCGACACCCTCACGCTGGGCGCGGCGCTCTCCGTGGTACAGGCCGGCGCGCTGGCCACGATCGGCCGGGCTGGCGGGGCGGCCGGCGACGCCATCGTCAACGCCGGCACGATCACCGCTGCCACCGCGCTCGGCACCCTGACGCTGGGCGGGGCGGCCTTTGTCAATGCGGGGCTGATCAACGTCAGCAACGGCGACACTTTGGCCATCGACGGTAGCGGCTTCACCAACACGGGCAGCATCGCGGTGTCCGGCGGCGTGTTGTCGCTCCTCGGCTCCCTGACGCTGGCGCGGCTGGGCCAGGTGACGCTTGCTGGCGCATTGTCGGTGTCCGGCACGCTGGATCTGGGCGGCGAAACGCTGCAGATCGGCCAGGGCAGCGCGACCGG
Source organism: uncultured Acetobacteraceae bacterium (assembly GCA_964244615.1). Lineage (GTDB taxonomy): Bacteria > Pseudomonadota > Alphaproteobacteria > Acetobacterales > Acetobacteraceae > BOG-908. Next base: position 6,357 of record CAXTJP010000096.1, on the reverse strand, counting down.
CCGGGTGGCACTGACCGGCGTGCTGAAGAACGGCACGATCGCGGATGGTGGCGGGGGGCTCGGCGCCATCGGCGCCGCCACGCTGGACGGCATCACCTATGCCGGCCTGCTGAACCTCAGCCGACCGTTCGCACAGCTTTCCTTTGCGGACGGGCTGACGGTGAACGGCCAGGCTGGAGCACCGGGCACCATCCTGCTGACCGGCCCGCTGGCCAAGCTAATTGCCACGACCTCGGAAGTTCTCGACCACGCCGCGGTGGCACTCGGCAGCGTGTCGCAAACCTATCTCGGCCAGCATATTCCCGCGCCCGAACTGGCCGCCGCCGCCGGCGTGCAGCTCTCCCTCGGCGCCGGGTGCAGGATCACCCTGGCCGGCACCGCGGGCACGCTGGGCGACGCAGCACTCGGCCGTTGGACCGACAGCATCGTCAACGCCGGCCAGATCGCCGCCGGGACCGCCGGCACGCTGACGCTGGGCGCGAGCTTTTTCGCCAATGCCGGCACGATCTCGACGGCCGCCGGCGGCGTTATCAGCATCGGCGACGTGGGTTTCAGCAACGCCGGCATGCTGTCGGTGGGCGCAGGCTCGGCCATGCAGGTGACGCTCTACGATTTCTACGCGGCACCCGACGCGGGCCAGACGGTGTTCACCAACGCGGGCACCATCGCGATGGGCGGAGGGCTGCTTCAGGAAGCCACCGGCAACGGTCTGTTTCCGGCGGTGCCGCTGGCCAATCTTTCGGGTGGGTCCATCCAGGGGTTCGGCACGATCTTCGCCCAGATCGCCAACGCCGGCACGATCGAGGCACGCGGCGGCGGGCTGGTCCTGCTTCAGCCGGTGACCGGCAACGGCACCATGCTGATCGATCCCGGCGCCACGCTGGAGATCGCGGCCGCGCAGTCGGCCGGCCAGACGGTGCGTTTCGCCAGCAACGGCGGCACGCTGAAGATCGACCAGCCCTCCAGCTTCGCCGGCACCCTGGCCAATCTCGGCGCGGGCGACGTCATCGACCTGCCCGGTCAGATACTGACGGGCATCGGCATAAACAGCGGCACGCTGGTCGCCAGCACGGCGACGCAGAATTTCCGCCTGCTCTCGACCACCCTGCTGGGCGGCGCGCTTTCCGCCGGCCGCGACGTCCATGGCGGCGCCACCATCGCCTTCATGCCGCAAGCGTTCGGATCGGGTGCGCCACCGGTCGTCCTGCCGGTCAACCAGCCTGGCATGCTGTTCTGGGCCTCGCCGGTGGGCGACGTGTTTCGGGGCACGGCGGCGAACATCGCCGGCGCTCATGTCACGAACTGGTCGGCCGCCGACAGCCTCGACATCACCGACATGCTGCCCAGCGCCGCACGACTGGTCCAGCTGCAGACGCCCGGCCTCGACACGCTGACGATCTCGGACGGCACGCACTCGCTCGGCGTAGACCTCGCCGGCACCTTTACCGTCACTTCGTTCCACCTCGGCGCGGACGGCAACGGGGGAACGGTTTTGACCTACGGCCACAGTTGAGATTTGCTGCGCGGCAGCATTGCGTTAGACCGGACCGGCGCCACCGCACGCAGGCAACCGGGAGGGAAGACGAATTGGCCGAGTTCAGGAGCACCGGAAGCTACATCGCCTCGCGCGACCTGGAAGTTGCGGTCAACGCGGCGGTGGCCCTGCAGCGTCCGCTGCTGGTGAAGGGCGAGCCGGGCACCGGCAAGACCGTGCTGGCCCAGGAGGTGGCCCATGCCCTGTCGATGCCGCTGATCGAGTGGCACGTGAAAAGCACCACCAAGGCGCAGCAGGGGCTGTACGAGTACGACGCGGTGTCGCGTCTGCGCGACGGCCAGTTGGGCGACGCGCGCGTGCACGACATCGGCAACTACATCGTGCACGGCAAGCTCTGGGACGCGTTCGAGGCGGAACGGCAATCGGTCGTTCTGATCGACGAGATCGACAAGGCCGACATCGAGTTCCCGAACGACCTGCTGCTCGAACTCGATCGCATGCAGTTCTTCGTCTACGAGACGAGACAGACGATACGTGCCCACGCCCGCCCGGTGGTCATCATCACGTCGAACAACGAGAAGGAGCTGCCGGACGCGTTCCTGCGCCGCTGCTTCTTCCACTACATACGTTTCCCGGACCGCGAGACGATGGAGCGGATCGTGCAGTCGCACTACCCGGACATCAGGCAAGACCTGGCGCGCGAGGCGCTGACGGCGTTTTTCCGCATACGCGAGCTGCCCGGGCTGAAGAAGAAGCCTGCAACCAGCGAGCTGCTGGACTGGCTCAAGCTGCTGATGATCGAGGACATGCCGGCCGAGGCGCTGCGCACCCGCGACAAGACCGTGGTCATTCCGCCGCTGCACGGCGCGCTGCTGAAGAACGAGCAGGACGTGCACCTGTTCGAACGGCTCGCCTTCATGGCCCGCCGGGACAGCTAGGCAAGCTGGCTGGCACTACATGGCCTAACAGGATAGGCTGGCGTCCCGGGAGTGAACGATGGCGACTGATGGTGAACAGAGCGGTTGGGCCGCGGTCGTGCAGATGGGCCAAGCACATTCTGCTGCGCTGAGCTCCGTAACGTCCATGGTTCTCGGTCTTCAAAGCGCCATCGCCGAGGTGCAAGCCGAGCTGCGGCGCGTTCACGGCGACGTCGTCGACCTCAACACCGACGTCGGCGACGTCAAGAAGAACGTCGCTGACCTCAAGACCGACGTCGGTGACGTCAAGAAGGACTTCGCTGACCTCAAGACGGACGTCGGCGACGTCAAGAGGGACTTCAGTGACGTCAAGAAGGAATCGGGCGAGTTCAAGAAGGATCTGGCCGCGCTTCGGCTCGACGTGCTGGCCGTCCGCACCGACGTTATGTCCCGGATGGATCGCCTCCAAGACAATCTCGCGGCCGTGACGGACGACATAACGGTCAACTTCGCCGCGGCCATGAAGAGCGACCGCGTCGCACGCAACACGCTGGAGGAAGCGCGCGCCCTGTCCGACGAAGTCGCCGCCCTGCGCGCGCAGGTCAGGCGCATCTCCGCCAAGGTCTTCGGCTCCGACGACCTGCACTGACATGTTCGCCAGTTTCGTCGAGCAGCTCCGCACCGCCGGCCTGCCGGTCTCCATCACCGAGTACCTCGCCTTGCTGGGCGCGATGAAGCAGGGCGTGGCCGAGTACAGCACCGAGGATTTCTACTTCCTGTCGCGCGCCACCCTGGTCAAGGACGAACGACACCTGGACCGTTTCGATCGCGTGTTCGCCACCGTGTTCCGCGGCCTGGAACACCCGCCCGGCGACCCCGCCACCGACATCCCGGACGAATGGCTGAGGAAGATCGCCGAGAAGACCCTCACCCCGGAGGAGATGGCCGCCATGGAGGCGCTTGGCGGCTTCGAGAAGCTGATGGAGACCCTGCGCGAGCGCCTGGCAGAGCAGAAGGAGCGGCACCAGGGCGGCAGCAAGTGGATCGGCACCGGCGGCACCTCGCCGTTCGGCGCGTACGGCTACAACCCCGAAGGCATACGCATCGGCCAGAAGGAATCGCGTCACCGCCGCGCGGTCAAGGTGTGGGACAGGCGCGAGTTTCGCGACCTCGACGGCGACACCGAGCTCGGCACGCGCACGATGAAGCTGGCGCTGCGCCGGCTGCGCCGCTTCGCGCGCCAGGGTGCGGCGACCGAGCTCGACCTGCCCGGCACCATCCAGGCCACGGCCAGCAACGCCGGCTCGCTCGACCTTCGGATGGTCGCCGAACGCCACAACGCGGTGAAGATCCTGCTGCTGCTCGACATCGGCGGCTCGATGGACGACCATGTGCGCACCAGCCAGGAACTGTTCTCCGCGGTTCGTACCGAGTTCAAGCAGTTCGAGTATTTCTATTTCCACAACTGCGTCTACGAGCGGGTGTGGCGCGAGAACCGGCGCCGCGACGAGACGTCGCTGTCCACCTGGGACCTGCTGCGCACCTATGGTCCGGACTACAAGCTGATCCTCGTCGGCGACGCCACCATGAGCCCCTACGAGGTGATCCAGCCCGGCGGCAGCGTGGAGCATTGGAACGAGGAGGCCGGCGGCACTTGGATCGAGCGGCTGACCGCGCATTTCCGCAGCGCCGCGTGGCTCAACCCGGCGCGGGAGGATTACTGGTCCTACACCCAGTCCATCGTGCTGCTTCGGCAATTGCTCGCCAACCGCATGTTTCCGCTGACCCTGACAGGGCTGGACGAGATGACTCGCGAGCTTTCGCGTTAGCGAGATCCGCGACCACAACGCGCGATCGTAACTCGCGAGCGCAAGACCCGGAGCCCCGCATGATCACCGTGCACCACCTCAACAACTCCCGCTCCCAGCGCGTGCTCTGGCTGCTGGAGGAACTCGGCGTGCCCTACGAGGTAGAGCGCTACGAGCGCGACACGAAGACCATGTTGGCGCCGCCCGAACTGCGCGCCGTCCACCCGCTCGGCAAGTCACCGGTGATCACGGATGGAAGCCGGACGGTGGCCGAGACGGGCGCCATCGTGGACTACATCCTGGCCGAGCATGGTCAGGGTCGGCTGATACCGCCGGCCGGCACGGATGAACGGCTGCGCTACACCTATTGGCTGCATTTTGCCGAAGGCTCGGCCATGCCGCCGCTGGTCATGACGCTGCTGTTCACCGCCATCCCGCAACGCGTGCCGGCCCTGATACGCCCGATCGCCAAGCTGATCGGCAGCAACGTCATCAAGAGCTTCCTGCGCCCGAACATCGAGGCGCAGCACGCGCTGATGGAGGCCGAACTCGTCCGCGGCGGCTGGTTTGCCGGCGACGCCTTCACCGCCGCCGACGTGATGATGAGCTTTCCGGTGGAAGCAGCGACCAGCCGCGGCGGGCTGGGCGGCAACACCCGCCTGAAGGACTGGCTGGTGCGGATACAGGCCCGCCCGGCGTATCAAGCGGCGCTGGCGAAAGGTGGGCAATACGCCTTCGCGTCCGCCGGCTGACGCAAACGGGCTCGACAGACATCCGCAAGGGTGCGCCCCGTTTCGGCTAACGCGACCTGATGGCCGCGCGTAGCCGCGCCAGGGCGTCGTTCAGCGGGCCTGGCGCCACGCCCTCCACCGCCTCGGCCGGCACAATGCGGCGTGCGACCGGCGGCGCGGGGACCAAGACGGGTTCCTGGACGAAGCGCAGCCGCTCCACCAGGCGCCTTCCGGCATGGGTGTTGATGCGCTCGATCAGCGTGCCGGAGACGTGCTGCAGTTCCATGGCCATCGGCCCGGAACAGGCGATCGTCAGCTGCGTGCCGGACAGGCGGCGTGGCTCGGTTTGCATCGCCAGACGAGGCCCCACGATGGCCGACCACTCCGTCATCAGCAGCGCGCCGGCCGGTGAGCGTTTTCGATAGGTCGCGCGGGTCAGCCGCGGCACCAATTCGGCCAGGCCCCGTGCCGCGTAAGCACGGCGTTCGAGCGCCGCGTCGGCGCGGTTGTCAGGTGTCGCGATTTTCGCCATGCACGCTCCTGCGATGCCGAGCCAGCCCGATCCTGCCGAGCTTCTGCGCTGGTACGACCGGCATCGTCGCACCATGCCCTGGCGCGCGAACCCTGGCGAGACGCCGGACCCGTATCGGGTATGGCTCAGCGAAATCATGCTGCAGCAGACGACGGTGACCGCCGTCATCCCCTATTACGAGCGCTTCCTGGCGCGCTTTCCGGACGTGCACGCCCTGGCGCAGGCCGAGCCCGATGCCGTCATGTCTGCCTGGGCGGGTCTCGGCTACTACGCCCGCGCCCGCAATTTGCACGCCTGTGCCCGGGCCGTCGCGGCTGACGGGGGCGCGTTTCCGGCCACGGTCGAGGGCCTGCTCGCCCTGCCCGGCATCGGCGCCTACACCGCGCGTGCGGTTGCCGCCATCGCGTTCGGCGTCCCGGTCGTGCCGGTCGATGGCAACGTTGAGCGTGTCGTGGCACGGCTGGCTGCGATCACCACCCCGATGCCCGCCGCCAAACCCGCGATCGCCGCGGCCGCCGCCCGCTTCGGCGACCACGCGGCGGCGCGCGCCCGGCCCTCCGACTTCGCGCAGGCGCTGTTCGACCTCGGGGCCACGATCTGCACGCAGCGCCCGAAGGGGCACGCCACATCGCTCGCACCCGGCCCGGCCGACACGTCGCAGCGCGACAGGCCGTTCCCGCGCGACATGTGGAAGCCCGCGGCGATCTCTGCGTCCGAGAGCGCGCAAGGCGCATACTCGGTCCTCTGAGAACGCCCGTCCATGCTGCTGAAGTCGCGCTGAAGCCGGTCTGCGCGGCCCTTGTCGTGATCCAGGAGCGCGCCGTCGGCGGCCGCTAGGTAAGCGTCCGAGAGCCTGAGCATGCGACCGTATTGC
>CAXTJP010000095.1:0-9947 GCA_964244615.1 uncultured Acetobacteraceae bacterium | reverse complement strand
GAGGTCGGGCGCGGTCCAGCGCGGGCCGGGGTTGGCGGTGAACGGGCAGTCGTCCGCGTGGCCGGGCAGGCCCGCCGGCAGCATCTGGCAGAGCGGCGTGCCGAGCGCCGGGCCGCCGTACAGGTTGACCACCGTGCGGCGGTTGATGGCCAGCGCCACGGCCTGACGCGCACGCTCGTCGTCGAACGGCGGCAGGTGGGTGTTCATCATCAGGTAGTAGTAGGCCAGCATCGGGTGGATGTGCGCCTGCGCGGTGTAGCGTCCGCCGATCTCGGCCAGGCGGTCGAGCGGCGGGGGGTCGAACATCCAGTCGAGCGCGCCGTTCTCGATGGCGCTGACCTCGCTCTCGGCCTGCAGGCCGTAGCGCACCTCGATCCGGTCGGCGAACCCCTCGGGCTGGGCGTCGGCGCTCCACTGGCGGAAATACGGGTTGCGTTCGAGGACCAGGCTGCGCACCGGGTTATACGATGCCATCCTGTAAGGTCCGGTCGCGGCCGGCGGCACGGTGCCGAGGTCGTGCGCCGGCGTGTCGGCGGGCAGGATGCTGGCGAACGGCAGGGCGATCTTCTGCACGAACTCGGGATCGGGCCTCGTCAGGTGGATGGTGACGGTATGGGCGGCCTCGTCTCCTGTCACCCCGGTCAGCGTGCAGGTGGCGGGCGCCTTCAGGCACGAGGCGGCGCCCACGATGACGCTGTACCAGCTGCCGACGTTCGGGCCGGAGACGCGGAACATGCGACTGAACGACGCGACCACGTCGGCCACGCCGACCTCGCGCCCGGTGGAGAACCGCACGCGGCGGCGCAGGTGGAAGACGTAGGTGGTCGCCCCGTCCCGCACCTCCGGCAGCGCCTCGGCCAGGTCCGGCACCACGGTCATGCCGTCCGGGCCCTCGGCCTTGCGAAAGGCGAGCAGGCCGTCCTGGGTGATGGAGAACACCTGCCAGAACTCGCTCTCGTAGTTGATCATCGGGTCGATGGTGCCGGAGGCCTGGTAGGCGCCCAGACGCAGCATGCCGCCCCGGTGCGGGCCGGCCTGCGCCGCGGCGAGCGCGGGCAGCGCGGCCAGGACAAGGCAGGGCCAGGCGGCGCGGGGCCTGCCGCGGTTGCGGGCGGCAGGGGAATGGAGTACCGCCCGGCAGCGATGGACGCGATCTCCGATCACATGCTGCCGCGGCTTGGCGCCACCACGCTCGACCTCGGGTCCGACGTCACCCGGGCGCAGCTGCACGGCATGGCCTGGGCCGACGTGGCCGGCGGGGCCAAGCTGTGGCGGCTCGCCGTCATGCTGGCCTGGCTGGACATCAAGCTGAAATATCGCGGCTCGATGCTCGGCCCGTTCTGGCTGACCATCTCCACGGCGGTCATGGTCGCCGCCATGGGCGGGCTGTACAGCGTGCTGTTCCACATGGATTTGCACACCTACCTGCCTTTCCTGGCGTTGTCCCTGGTGATGTGGAACTGCATGGGCGGCCTGGTCGGCGACGCCTGCAGCACCTTCACCCAGTCCGAGGGGATGATCCGTTCGGTGCGCATGCCGTTCTTCGTGCATGCCATCCGGGTGGTGATACGCACCATCATCTCGCTTCTGCACAACCTTCCCGTGGTCCTGGCGGTGTTCGTCATCTTCTACGCCTGGCCCGGCGCGGTCGCGCTGTGGAGCCTGTTCGGCTTTGCGCTGTGGACGCTGGACGCGTTCGCCGCCTGCATGCTGCTCGGCGCCCTGTGTGCCCGGTTCCGCGACGTGCCGCCGATCGTGGGCAGTGTGATGCAGATCGCCTTTTTCATCACCCCCATCGTGTGGCGGCCAGAGCAGCTCGGCGCGAAGGGCTGGTGGCTGCCGTACAACCCGTTCGACGCGCTGCTCGAGGTGGTCAGAAGCCCGATGCTCGGCCATACGGCCTCGCTGCAGGTCTGGACGCTGGCGCTGGCCTACAGCGCTGCGTTCTGCACCCTGACCTGGATGATGTTCGCCCGCGTGCGCATGCGCCTCTCGTTCTGGGTGTAGGCGGACCGTGGCGCGCATACGCATCGAGAACGTCTCGCTCGACTTTCCGCTGTACCATGGCAGCGCGCGCAGCCTGAAGAAAACCGTGTTCGCCGCCGCCTCCGGCCGGCTGGGCGAGGACCAGCGGCAGCGCGTGGTGGTCCAGGCGCTGCGCGACATCGACATCGACCTGCAGACCGGCGACCGGCTCGGCCTGGTCGGCACCAACGGCGCCGGCAAGACCACGCTGTTGCGCACCATGGCCGGGATCTACGAGCCGGCGGTGGGCCGGGTGCGGGTGGAGGGCAGCCTGAACGCCCTGCTCGACCCGCAGCTCGGCATGAACGGCGACCTGACCGGGCGCGAGAACATCATGCTGCGCGGCCTGTACAACGGTTTTTCCAAGGCGCAGGTCGATCTGCTGGAGCGCGACGTGCAGGATTTCGCCGAGCTCGGCGAGTTCATGGAGCTGCCGGTGCGCTTCTACAGCTCGGGCATGGTGGTGCGCCTCGGCTTTGCGCTGGCCACCGCGATCCGGCCCGAGGTGCTGCTGATGGACGAGTGGTTCCTGGCGGGCGACGCGAACTTCGTGGCCAAGGCGCGCGCGCGGCTCGAAAGCGTGGTGCGCGGGGCGGAGATCCTGGTGCTGTCCACCCACATGGCGGCGGCCGTGCTGGACTGGTGCACGCGGGTGATCTGGATGGACCACGGCCGCATACGCATGGACGGACCGGCGGAGCAGGTGATGGCCGCCTACCAGACCCGCACCGAGCCGAGCCCGGCGGCGCTGGCCGAAGCCGCCGCCCTGCCGGTGTTCGCGCCGGTGCCTGGCGCCAGCGAGGCGGCCTGAGACGCCTTGCGTTCCGACCGTCGGCATCAAGGCCGACGTGACGTGCCCGTCATCACAAAAGGAGCCCGACATGGTCGACCCGAGCGAAATCCGCGAGCACATGGAGCTGATCGGCGCCGATGGCGGCCATATCGGCACGGTGGACAAAATCGAGGGCGAGCGCATCAAGCTGACCAAGACGGACCGCGGGTCGGGCGGCCAGCACCACTACGTTCCGCTCTCGCTGGTGGAGGAGGTGGACGCCGACGCGGTCCGCATGTCGTTCAGCTCGGAGCTGGCCGAACAGTTCTGGGAGAGCTAGCCAGACCCCGCGCGCTTGACGGCGCGCGGGTGCTTGCCCATACAGCCCGCTTCCGGCGGACCTGTTTCCGCCGTATCTGTTCGAGGGCCATCGATGTCTCGCCGCTGCCAGATGACCGGCAAGGGTGTGCTGAGCGGTAACAACGTCAGCCACGCCAACAACAAGACCCGCCGACGCTACCTGCCGAACCTGCAGGAGACCTCGCTGCTGTCCGACGCGCTCGGCACCCAGGTCCGCGTCCGCGTCAGCACCCGGGCCTTGCGCACGATCGAACACAATGGCGGGCTCGATTCCTTCCTGCTCGGCACACCGAATCGCGACCTTCCCGAGGAGGCTCAGGTGATCAAGCGCCGCATCGTGCGCGCGGCCGCCAAGCGCCAGTCCGCCGCCACTGCCTGAACTGGGAGGCGCCGGTCGGGATTTCTCGGGCGGCGTTAACCGGATGCTTGCCCATGGGTGGTTTAATTTTGCCCATGGACACGCTGCGTTGGATGCTTCTGCTCATCTGTCTGTCGAGTGCCGCCGCCGTGGCTTGGGAGCGGTCTCGCAGGCTGCGGGCCGAACAGGCTGCCGCCAACGCCCGGGCGACCGGCGAGGCGGCCACCCGGCTTCTTCGACTGTCGGCCGGGGACCAGCGCAACGTTGCCCTGGCCCTGTTTGCGCAGGCCGAGGGCTGCGGCCCGCCGGCCGCGGCTCTCTCCGCACTGGCGCGCCGCTTGTTCGACCTGTCGGAAGGTCTGCTGCAGCAGACCGACGTGCCGGACGCCCCACGCACTCTGGCCGAGGAAGACCTGCCGCTGATGCCTGCGGTGGCGTTCGCCATGGCACAGGTTGCGAGCCATCTCGGCCCGAGCCGCCGCGCCTGGCGGATCGACGAGACGTTCGAGGCGACCAGGCTGTTCGCGGACCGGCGCGCGCTGAACGAGGTTCTGGTCAACGTGCTGTCGGCCGCCGCCGCCGCCACGCGCGACGGCGACTGGATCGAGTTGTCGGCGCAGCCGGCCGAGGATGAGTGGTGCATCGTCGTGCAGGACGAGGGGATCGGCCTGCCGCTGGGGCAGGGTGGTCCGGCTTCGGGCGACGCGGGCGAGAGTCGGGGGATCGGGCTGCGGCTGACGCTGGCACGCAGCCTGATGCAGGCGCATGGCGGCAGTCTGGTGGTGGAATCCACCGAGCGCGTCGGTACCAAGGTAAGGCTCGGTTTTCCGGCTGCGCGCTTGCTGGCCACGGAGGGGCAACGCCTGCTTTTTTAAAAAAGCAGCAAAAAACTTTCGGTCGTGCTGTCGCGGACGTTGCTTCACACACCCGACTGGGGCCTTACGCGATGATCGCCGATCGCTCGATGCTTGCGCGGATCCACGCCTCGGCCGCGTCCTCGTCGAACAGTTCCGACAGCTTCTTCATCATCGTGCCACCCAGTTCCTCGGCATCGACGATGGTGACCGCGCGACGGTAGTAGCGGGTGACGTCGTGGCCGATGCCGATGGCGATCAGCTCCACCGTGTCGCGGCCTTCGATCTCGCGTATCACCTCGCGCAGATGGCGCTCCAGGAAGTTGCCGGGGTTGATGGACAGCGTGCTGTCGTCGACCGGAGCGCCGTCGCTGATCACCATCAGGATGCGCCGGTGTTCCGGCCGCGCCATCAGGCGGCGATAGGCCCAGAGCAGCGCCTCGCCGTCGATGTTCTCCTTCAGCAGGCCTTCGCGCAGCATCAGCCCGAGATTCTTCCGCGCGCGCCGCCAGGGGGCGTCGGCGGATTTGTAGATGATGTGACGCAGGTCGTTCAGCCGGCCGGGGTTGCGCGGCTTGCCGTCGGCCACCCAGCGGTCCCGGCTCATGCCGCCTTTCCAGGCGCGGGTGGTGAAGCCCAAGACCTCGGTCTTGACGGCGCAGCGTTCCAGGGTGCGTGCCAGGATGTCGCCGCACATCGCCGCAACCGTGATCGGCCGGCCGCGCATGCTGCCGGAGTTGTCGATCAGCAGGGTGACGACGGTGTCGCGGAACGCGGTGTCGCGTTCGTGCTTGTAGCTCAGCGACTGCATCGGGTTGACGATGACCCGCGCCAGACGGCCGGCATCGAGCATGCCCTCCTCGAGGTCGAACTCCCACGCGCGCGTCTGCTGCGCCATCAGCCGGCGCTGCAGGCGATTGGCGAGGCGCGAGACGACGCCCTGCAGATGCTGCAGCTGCTGGTCGAGCTGCTGGCGCAGGCGGGTCAGCTCCTCGGCATCGCACAGGTCCTCGGCGGCGATCTCCTCGTCGTAGGTCCTTGTGTAGGCACGGTAGTGGCTTTCCGTGTCGTCGTCGGGGCGCTCGCGGCGCGGTTGCGGCCCGGCGGGCCGGTCCTCGCCCTCGGCGCCAGCCGCGTCCTCGTCGTCGCTGTCGCCGGCCTGGTCGTCTTCCTGCTCGCCCTGCATCTCCTCGGGCGAGGCGGCGAGCATGTTTTCGGTCTCGGATTGCTGCTGGCCCTCGGTCTCGGTGGCGTTGTCCTGCGCGCCGCTCTGCTCGCCAGACTCCTCCTTCTGGTCCTCGCTCTCCTCCCGCTCCGCCTCGCTTTCGGCCTCGGCCAGGTCGAGGGCCGCCAGCAGCTTGCGGGCGGCGCGGGCGAACGCGTTTTGGTCGTTCTGCGCGGCGGCCAGCTCGGCGAACGCCGCCTCCGCCGGATCTCCCAGCGCGTCCCGCCAGAGGTCGAGCACGCCCGAGGCCGCCCGTGGCGAAGCCTCGCCCGACATGCGCTCGCGGGCGAGCAGCGCCAGGGCCTGCGAGGCGGGCAGCTGGTCGCGCCGTGTCATGCGGTCCAGGCCGTCGGCCTCCACCGTCTCGGTCAGACGGGCACGCAGATTGGCGGTGACGCCGGCCATGTGGCGGCCGCCCACGATTTCCACGCGCGCCTGCTCCAGCGCGTCGTAGATCGAACGGGCGTCACGCTCGGCCGGGCTGCGGGCGGCGTGCACCGCGTCGTCGTGGTGTCGCAGCCGGAGCGCCGCGCTGTCGGCGGCGCCGCGCAGTCGTGTCATCTCGGCCGCCGGCAGTGCGCGGGAGGGCACGGGCAGGCGCGCGCGCTTGCCTGTCAGCCCGGTGGGGCCGGGCTGGAACGCGACCTGCACGTCGCCCGACTGCGCGATCGCGCGCAGCGCGCCGGCGGTGGCGCGCTTGAAATCCTCGCTGCGCGTGTCCTTGGAGGCGGTCATGCGGTCAACAATCGTCCAGCCTGGTCACGACGGCGGTCGAGCCGGGGTCAGATCGCACGCCGGACCAGCGATCCGGCCGGCAGTTCCACGTTGAAGCAGCGCTGGTAGTACTCGGCAACCGTGCTGCGTTCCGCCTCGTCGCACTTGTTCAGGAACGTCATGCGGAAGGCGAAGGCGATATCGCTGAAAATGCGGTTGTTCTCCGCCCAGGTGATCACCGTGCGGGGCGACATCACGGTGGAGATGTCGCCGTTGATGAACCCGGCCCGGGTCAGGTCGGCCAGCGCCACCATGCTCTCGATCTGGCGGCGGGCGGGCGTGTCCTTGGGGTCCACGCCCATCTTGGCCATGACGATGGCCGTCTCCTGCGCGTGCGGCAGGTAGTTCAGCGTGGCGACGATGTTCCAGCGGTCCATCTGGCCCTGGTTGATCTGCTGCGTGCCGTGGTAGAGCCCGGTGGTGTCGCCGAGGCCCACGGTGTTGGCGGTGGCGAACAGGCGGAAGCCCGGGTGCGGGCGGATGACGCGGTTCTGATCGAGCAGGGTGAGCCGTCCCTCCACCTCCAGCACGCGCTGGATGACGAACATCACGTCTGGCCGGCCGGCGTCGTACTCGTCGAACACGAGCGCGCAGGCGTGCTGCAGCGCCCAGGGCAGAATGCCCTCGCGGAACTCGGTGATCTGCTTGCCGTCCTTCAGGACGATCGCGTCCTTGCCGATCAGGTCGATGCGGCTGATATGGCTGTCGAGGTTGACCCGGATGCAGGGCCAGTTCAGCCGGGCCGCCACCTGCTCGATATGGGTGCTCTTGCCGGTGCCGTGATAGCCCTGGATCATCACGCGTCGGTTGAAGGCGAAGCCCGCCAGGATCGCGAGCGTGGTCTCGCGGTCGAACCGGTAGGTGGAATCGATGTCCGGCACGTGCTCGCCGCGATGGCTGAAGGCGGGCACGGTCATGTCGGTGTCGATGCCGAAAACCTCGCGGGCGACGGCCGTCGTGTCGGGGGTGTCAGACCCGGGCGCCTGCACGGCGACGATCTTGTTCATCAGGGGGCGTATCCTCTGTCTCTCGCATCCGGGCGGTCGCCGACCAGAGGACGGCTGGACGGGCCCTCGGTTGCGCGGCGACGCGCATTGCAGTGTAACGCCGCCGCCCGTGCGGCCGCAAAATTCAGCCCATCGGCGCGTGCTCCGGCGTCAGATGGGATCGCACCTGGGCATAGGCCAGGTTGATGACCTTGAACCGCTCCTCGGCCGCCCGGTCCCCGCCATTGGCGTCCGGATGGTTCCGCTTGGCCAGTTCCTTGTAGCGGCTCTTGACCTGGTCGAGCGACACGGGCCAGGCCAGGCCGAGCGTGTCCAGCGGCTGCCGCAGGTCGGCGGGTGCGCCATGGCCGGGCGTGCCGCGGCCGTTCTGCCGCCCCTGGCGCATGCCGGCAGCGCCCAAAATGTCCAGCCGGTCGTGCACCAGATCCTCTTCCGGCATGCCGCCGCCCAGCCGGCCGAGCGGCCAGGTCGGACGCTGCCAGCCGGTGTCGTCGCGCATGTGGGCCTCGATCTGGCCGGCCGACATGCCGCGGTAGAAATCCCAGGACGCGTTGTAGGCGCGCACGTGGTCCAGGCAGAACCAGAAATAGTCGCGCAGGCTGTCGCGCGACTTCGGTGCGCGGTACTGGCCGCCGTTCGGGCAGCCCGGTATGTCGCAGCCCCGGCCCGGCGCGGAGGGGTCCGGATCGTAGGCCTTGGCGCGGCCCGAACCGCGGTTTGTCTGTTGAACCATCGTGCGTTTATGTGCGCTGCCAACCTGCCCCGGCAAGCCCGCCCAGCCGTCGCGCGACGGCTGGGCGGACCAACCCCTCGCCCAAGGAACCCTTGATGACCGTCGGACACGAGCCCTCCCGTGCAGCCCGGCTGGAGGCCGCCCTGCAACGCGCGCTGTCGCCGACGCTGCTCAGCGTCGAGGATGAAAGCTTCCGCCACGCCGGCCACGCCGGGGCACAGCCGGGCGGGCAGACCCATTATCGGGTGGCGGCTGTCTCGGAACGGTTCAAAGGTCTCGGTCGGTTGGAACGCTCCCGTATGGTGCATGCTGTTCTCGCCGATGAGTTCAACACGGGGTTGCATGCCTTGTCCCTGATCCTGCGATCGCCGGACGAGCCCTGATCTCGAAAATCGTACATTGGTTAAGGATTAACGTTTCGCTTTCACATAAAGATCGATAAGCTCGTTGCTTAACCGCGATGGAGCTGGTCGTGGGCGGAAGCAGATTGGTAAACCGGAACGTGACGTCAGGCACGGGCCGGACGAGCATGCGGTTGGAACCTGAGGTTTGGGCCGCGTTGCGCGAGATATGCCTGCGCGAGAGCATGGATCTGCGCGAGCTGATCCGCGCCGTCGAGGACAGGAGCCCGGTCGGCGGCCGCACCAGCGCCGTGCGGGTTCACGTGCTGCAGTATTTTCGGGCGGCCGCCATCGAGGCGGGCCACGTCCAGGCCGGGCACGGCACCAACACGGCCAGTGGTCCACGCCACCTGCTGGGCATAGCGCCGGACCCGTCGATGATGGGCAGCGCCAAACCTTGACGGCCGGCCTTGTCGGACGGCTGTCACCCCGGGTCCTCCGGCCATGAATGCTTCGGGTAGCGCCCTCGCATGTCGCGACGCACGTCCGCCCAGGCCCCGCGCCAGAACCCCTCGAGGTCGCCGGTGATGGCGACCGGCCGACCGGCGGGCGAGAGCAGGCAGAGTTGCAGCTTCGCACGGCCATCGGCGAGAAGCGGGGTCCGACGCAGGCCGTAGAAGGCCTGGGCACGCGCGGCAGCGAGCGGCACTGGCTGACGGTAGTCGATCGCGGCCCGTCCGCCCGGCAGGTCCAAATGGTCCGGCAGCTCGCGGTCCAGCTTGGCCGCCTGCGCCCAGCCGAGCCGGGTTCGCAGCAGGGAGAGCAGGTCCAGGCTGGCCGCCTCGGCCAGCCGCGTCATGCCGGCCAGGTGCGGCGCCAGCCAACCTTGCGCATCCTCCGACAGCGCGGTGTCGGACAGGTCGGGGAAGCTCGCGTCGAGATTGTGCAGCAGGGTGGCGCGCGCCTGCAGCTGCCGGGCTGGCTCGGTCCAGGGCAGGGCGTCCAGCCGCGTTGCGAAGACGTGGGCGAGGGTGGCCGCGACCGCGGCGGGGTCGGCGGCCACCATGCGGTCTTCCAGCACCAGCGCGCCGTAGCGGCGGCGTCGGCGGGAAAACACGGCGCCGCCGACCGGGTCGAAACCGCTCTCCACCGTCTCGGTGACCTGTGCCTGCATCGACGCCGGCAGCCGCGCCGGGTCCAGCGGGAGCGCCAGCCTGATCTGCGCCGAGGCTTTCTGTTCCAGCGACGCCACCACCAGCAGCGCCGCCTCGGCCAGCCGGTCGGTACGTCCCAGCCGGGCGCCACCGCCGCCCGACAGGCGGAACGATCCGGGTTCGCCGCGGCGCTGGGCGATACGGTCCGGAAAGGCGGCCGCCAGCAGCATGCCGGGGTCGCCGTCCGGCGCCGCCCGGGTGCCGAGCCGGCGTCGGTATTGGCCGGCCGCCTGCCTGATGCGGGCGAGCGCGCCACGGTCGGCATCCGCCGCGCCGTGGGCGAT
>CAXTJP010000094.1:0-10153 GCA_964244615.1 uncultured Acetobacteraceae bacterium | reverse complement strand
CCTGGCCGGGGCGGCGGGCGGCCCGGCCGGCGGACCCGTCACTCCGGGCCAGCAGGCGCTGGTGGCCGAGGCCGGCCCCGCCGCCCCGTCCGACATTCGTGCCCGCGTCGATTCCGAAGTGGCGCTCGACCACCCCTCCGGCAGCCTCACCGACAAGCTGATGTTCTGGCAGGGCAGCGGGCCGCCCGGCACCGTGCTGGACGCCACCGCCGAAAGCCGGCGCCTGCGCGAGAACGCGGCCCTCGGCCAGCCCGCCACCGCCGGCGAGACCCCGATCATCCAGGACAAGCCGAAAACCTCGTTCCTGGGCCTGTTCTAGCCCGCGGCCCCGGCGGAATGGCCGGGCGCGCCGCGACCCGCCACTGCATCGACGTCTGCTCGCAGCTCGAAGTGCGGGGCTGGTCCACCGCCCCGTCGCTAATCGTGCTGGTCAATGACGGCCCGGTCGCGACCATCAAGCCGGACATCCCGCGCCCCGATCTGCCCGCCGCAGGAATCATGGGCGGGCACGGCTTCACCTGCCACCTGCCGCGCCCGCTCTGGCTCGACGACGTGGTCGCGGTGCGCGGGCCGGATGGAAGCACGCTGGGCGCCCGGCTGGACGAAGCGGTGGTCGGCCGCATCGCCGAACTGCTGAGCTATATCGATCCGGCCAAGACGCGCGGGCTGGAAGTGGGCGTGCTCGACCGCCCGCTGATCCCGAAAGCGCGCTTCCCCGTCGCCTATCTCGACCAGGCGAGCCGCGCCGACCTGATCCCGCGCTACACCGGCCACGGCGTGATCGAGGCGGCCCTGGTCGAACCCGATTTCGTGGTAGGCGGGGGGACCTACGCGGCGGCCACCGGCGGGCGGCGCTTCGGCTACGCGGTCGCCTCCCACGTCGTCGAGCACGTGCCCGACATGGTCGGCTGGCTGTGGGAACTGTGGTCGGTGCTGGACGACGGCGCCGTGCTCGCTTTGGCCGTGCCGCATGCCGAGCGCATCTTCGATTCCCGCCGCCGGCTGAGCTCGATGGCGGAGCTGGCGGATGCGTATTTCAGCCGGCTGGTCCGCCCCAGTCCGCGCCAGATCATCGACGCGATGATCGGCAGCGCGCTGCATCACGGCACCGATGTCAGGGAGCAGACCTTCCATGCCTTCCACAAGGCGAACCACGCCCGCAAGACCGGGCTGTATGTGGACCAGCACTGCAACACCTTCACGCCCGCCTCCTTCGCCGGGCTGATCGACGATCTCGACCATTGCGGTTTGCTCGGCTTCGAGTTGCTGCGTCTGGGTGCTACGCCGCTGGACGACGAGTTCACCGTGCATCTGCGCAAGCGTGCCGATAAGGTTTTGCGGGACGATTTACGGCCCTGACACACTTCCGAAAGCGCCGCGGCAAGAAGGATGAACCACGAAGACACGAAGGACTCACGAAGAGACGTCTCTGGCACACATGCGTCAGCGACTGGGGTCGGCTCGCACAGGAACCGTTCATGTCTGATGCTCTCGAACACGCTAACGCGTGTCTGATCAGTTAGACATCGCCTGCCGGCACCAGCTATTCTCCACGGGACGATGACCCTGGCACCCCGAGTCGCCCCCGCCGGCCAGGCTGTCCGGCAATTGCCGGAAACCCTGGTCAACCGGATTGCCGCGGGCGAGGTGATCGAGCGACCGGCCGCGGCCGTGAAGGAACTGGTCGAAAACGCGCTTGATGCCGGCGCCACCCGCATCGCCGTGGCGCTGACCGGCGGCGGCATCGAGCGGATCGAGGTGACCGATGACGGGCATGGCATGGGGCCGGACTGCCTGGCGCTCGCCGTGCAGCGCCACTGCACGTCCAAGCTGCCGGATGGCGACCTGGTGCGCATCGCCACGCTCGGGTTCCGCGGCGAGGCGCTGCCCAGCATCGGGGCCGTCGGCCGGCTGACCATCGTGTCGCGCCCGCCCGGCGGCGCGCATGCGCATCGCATCGCGGTCGCCGGCGGCGTGGTCGATCCGGTCGCGCCGGCCCCCGGCGCGCCCGGCACGCGGGTGACGGTGGAGGATTTGTTCTACGCGACCCCGGCGCGTCGGAAATTCCTGCGCGCGCCGCGTACCGAGGCCGACCAAGCGAGCGCCGCGCTCGCCCGGCTGGCCCTGGCGGCACCGGCTACGGCGTTCCGCCTGACCATCGACGGGCGCGTCCTCTACGACCTGCCGGCCCAGGACCGCGCGGCGCGGGTGGCGGCGCTGCTGGGACAGGATGCGGCCGGCGCCATGCTGCCGGTCGCAGCCGCGCGCGACGGCATGACGCTCGCCGGCTACGCCTGCGCGCCGATGGTGAGCCGGGCCACCACCGCCGGCCAGTCGCTGGTGGTGAACGGCCGGCCGGTGACCGACCCCGTGCTGCGAGTCGCCGTGCGGGTCGCCTATCGCGACGTGATCGCCGCCGGCCGCCACGCGATGGTGGCGCTCTGGCTGGACCTGCCGCCGGACGAGCTGGACGTGAACGTGCATCCGGCGAAGACCGAATTGCGGTTCCGCGTCGCCGAAGGGGTTCGCGGCTTCGTCATCTCCAGCCTGCAGCGCGCGCTGTCGGGCGGCGCCGGCCCGGCGCCCCGCGTGCCGGTCAGGCCGTCGCTTCATCTGGTTTCGCCCGGCCAGGGTGCTCCAGCGGCCATGGGTCTGGCGGAGGCGCAGCTCGGCTTCGGCACCGCACCGGCCGCCCGCGGCTTCGCCGCCGATGCCGCGGCGCCCGACCCGGCGCATCCTCTGGGCGCGCCTGTGGCCCAGGTGCTCGACACCTACGTCATCGCCGCCACCGCAGACCATGCGCTGGTGCTGGTGGATCAGCACGCGGCCCATGAGCGGCTGACCCATGAGGCCCTGCGCTGCCAGCTGATGGAGGGCGGTGTCCGTGCGCAACCGCTCCTGCTGCCCGCGGTGGTGGACCTAGCCCCCGCCCAGGCGGACTGCCTGGCCGAGGCCGCGCCCGCCCTGGCCCGGCTGGGGCTCGAGATCGAGGCGTTCGGTCCCGGCGCGGTGCTGGTGCGGGCGCTGCCGGCGGCACTCGGGGCGGCGGACCCGCAGGCTCTGGTGCGCGACATCGCCGACGAACTGGCCGATAGCGGCGAGACCGGCGCGCTGGAGCAGCGGCTGGATGCCGTGGTGGCGCGCATGGCCTGCCACGGCAGCATACGCGCCGGCCGCCGCCTGACGATGCCCGAGATGGACGCGCTGCTGCGCCGGATGGAGGCGACGCCGCGCGCCGCCACCTGCAGCCACGGCCGCCCCACCTTCCTCCGCCTCACCGGCGCCGAGATCGAACGCCTGTTCGGACGTCGCTGATCCCGGTCGCGCTCTCAACGCGAACCGAAGGCGCGGCCCCAGGATACCCGCTCATGCGGTTTGCCGTCGGCGGCGAACGAGAATTCGTAATTACCGCCGCCATTGCTGTCCCAGATGTCGACGAAGCTGATCGTGACGCGGTTCGACGCGGCCGCGTGCAGCCGGTCTGCCAGCCAGTCGGCGAAGGTCGGGTCGTCGCACACGTCGGTGGCGGCGCTGCAATTGCCCGCCCCGGATTCCCCGATCGCGAACGGCTTGCCATGCTCGCGGGCGAAGGCGATCAGGCTGTTCAGCGTCTGGCTGTGGCCCTGGCTGCTGTCGTTCGAGTACTCGGTGGCGGCGGGCCAGGTCCAGTAATGGCGGCGGTTCACCGGGTCGGCGATGAACTGCGCGATGCTCGTGTCCTCGCCGCCGGTGTGCCAGTCATGGTAGGTTGGCGGGTTGCCGCCGTCCGAGTAGGGGTGGATGTCCGCGTAGTTGTCCGCCGCGATCACGTCCACCGCGCCGTCGCCCGGGTAGAGGCTGCGCGTGGCGCTGACGGTGGCATAGTTCGACACGTTTGGGTTCCACACCACACGAAGCCCGACATGGGCCGCCGATGCCGCCGCATGCAGCACGTGGTCGATGTGGCGGAAGGCGGCGACCCAGTCGGCCTGGCTCTGCGCGTCGTCGCCGACATAGGTCGGACCTTCGATGTTCATCTCCCAGCCGGGGCGTATCACCAGCTTGTGGAAGCCCTGCTGTGCCCAGGCCTGCACGATGCCGGTCAGCGTCGCGTCGTACTGGCCGCTGGCGAAGGCCTGGAATTGCTGGTCGGGCGTGGCCGAGCCGGCGGCGATCGACGCCATCGGCAGGCCGATGACCGGCACCTTGTTCTTCGCGTCCTTCGACTGCGCGTTGGACCAGGCCTGCCAGCTGGTGTTCGACACCCAGGCGCTGACCGGCTGGGTGTAGTCCACGTAGCCCAGGATCATCTGCGGGGCGGTCTTCAGGGCGGCACGCAGGCTGCCATAGGCGGCCTCGAAATTCGCTTCGGCGCCGCTGTCGCTGCCGTTCGGGTTGCCGAGATAGGCGCCGATCGGAAAGCGCGGATCTGCGGCGCAGGTCGGGTTTGAGGCAACGGTCAGGACGAGCAGGGCGGCGGCGGCAGTCAGGCGGGCGTGCGGCACGAAAAGGTCTCCCCGGATGACACCCGGACCGTGCCCGGCGTGTGTTCACGCGTTCGTGCTACACGCCCGGCCACCTATCACGCAACCGTGAATAACGATTCGACGCCGGTCCGGCCCTAGGAATTTCATCGGCTTAGAAGGCTTCCCTCATACCGTAGGTCGGGATGCCGGCGTCACAGCGCGAGGCGTGGCAGGATCAGGTCGAGGCGCTGACGTCCGGCAGGGGTGGTGCGAAGCCGGGTATCCTGCCGGACGAGGTAGCCGGCCTCCAGGCAGGCAGCCAGGATGGCGGGATCCGTCGCCTGCTCCAGCGTGATGCCGGTGCGGGCGAGGAAGCCGGCGGCTTCGACGCCTTCGCTCAGTCGCAGGCCCATCAACAGCGCCTCGCGTGCCCGGTCGCGCTGGCCGACCGGTTCCTCGGTGCTGCCGTGGCCGTCGCACTCCACCCGGTCGGCCCAGATTTCCGGCGCGCGATGCCGGCGCGTGGCGATGAGGCTGTCCGGCGTGCCGTCCAGCCGCAGCCTGCCATGCGCGCCCGGACCGATGCCGACGTAGTCGTCATAGCGCCAATAGGCCAGGTTGTGGCGGCTTTCCGCCCCGGGGCGCGCGTAGTTGGAAATTTCATAGGCCTGCAGTCCGTAAGCTGCCGCCGCCGTCGCCGTCGCGTCGTAGAGCGCGCTCGACGCATCCTCGTCGGGCAGCACGATCTCGCCGCGCCGGTGCTGCGCCTCGTAGGCCGTCCCCGGCTCGATGGTCAGCTGGTAGAGCGAGAGGTGGTCGGCGCACAGCGCCAGCGCGCGGGCCAGCTCGTCCCGCCAGGCCGTCAGGGTCTGGCCGGGGCGGGCGTAGATCAGGTCGAACGACACGCGCGGGAAGATCGCCCGCGCCGTCTCCAGCGCGTGCAAGGCCTGCGCCGCGCTGTGCGCCCGGCCGAGGCCGGCCAGGGCCGTATCGTCCAGCGCCTGCACCCCGAGCGAAAGCCGGTTGACCCCCGCCTGCCGGAACGCCGCAAGCTTGCCCCGCTCCACGCTGGTCGGGTTGGCTTCCAGCGTCACTTCCAGGTCCGGCAACGGCGCGAACAGGCGTCGCGCGTCTGCGATCAGTGCAGCCACCGTGTCCGGCGCCATCAGGCTGGGCGTGCCGCCGCCGAAGAAGATCGAGGCGAGCGGGCGGCGGCCCAGCCGCGCCGCCTCCCAGGCCAGCTCGCGGCGCAGGGCGTGGGCAAACCGCGCCTGCGGGATCACCGCGCGAACGTGGCTGTTGAAGTCGCAGTACGGGCATTTCTGCAGGCAGAATGGCCAGTGGATGTAGAGCGCCAATCCGTCCATGGCGCGGGCGGTAGCAGGGTTTCACCGGGCCGCGGTAGCCCTGCTTGTCGCACTTGCACGCCGGACATCCAAGTGCGTAGATCGGCAGGGTAACAATCCAGGGTTTTACGTGTCCGACCAGACACGCGTGAGACGCGAGACGCCCGGCCGGATCGAAATCGGTCACCAGGGCCTGTCGACGGTGCAGGCACTGCGCGCCGCTTCATGCCTCCTGGTCGTGGCCTATCACGCGGTCGAGTCCTGGGGTGCCGGCCTGAGGCCGTCGCGCGCCGCCGATGCGCTCTGGCCGAACGGGGCGGCCGGCGTGGACGTGTTTTTCGTCATCAGCGGCTTCGTCATGGCGCTGTCCTCCGAGCGGCTGACCGGACGCGCCGGCGCGGCGCGCTTCGTCCGGCACCGGCTGCGTCGTGTGGTCCCCCTGTACTGGGTGCTGAGCGCCGCCAACCTGGCCGGCAGGCTCGCCACGGCCGGACCGGCGCCGACGGCCTGGCACGTCGCGGCCTCGTTCCTGTTCGTCCCGTCGCGCGACGCGGCCGGCGTGGTGCGGCCGCTGCTCGGCGTCGGCTGGACGCTGCAGTTCGAGATGCTGTTCTACGCATTGTTCGCCGCCGCCCTGCTGTTCCGACGACCGGGACTGCGGACCATGCTGCCGCTTCTGGTGCCGCTGGCCGCGGCCGGCTTCTTTCGCCGGCCGGACTGGCCGGCGCCGTTGGTGCTGGCCAATGGCCTGGTGCTGGAGTTCTGCCTCGGGCTCGGGGTCGCGGCCTGGCTCGGCCGGCGCGGCGTGTTGCCGCCCGGCCTGGCGGCCTGCGCGCTGACCGTGGGCGTCGTATCGCTGCTGGCGCTGCCGCAGCCCGGGATCTGGCGCTTTGTTGTCTGGGGCCTGCCGGCCGCCCTGCTGCTGATCGGCGCCGTGTCCCTGGAACAGCCGCTCGGCCACAGAGTGCCGGGCTGGCTGCTGTCGGTCGGCGAGGCGAGCTACGCCATCTACCTTGTGCATCCCTTTGTGGTGCCGCTGCTGTCCCGCGTCGCGGGCCGCCTGCCGGCAGGGTCCGGCTTGCCCGTGCTGGCCGCCGCCAGCCTGGCCGCCAGCACGCTGGCCGGGATGGCGCTGCATCGCTGGGTCGACAGGCCGATCCAGGCCAGGTTATCCGCCCGCCGGCCGCACCTGCCGCGTGGCCGGACCGAGCCGGTGCCCCATCTCGTCCAGCCGTGACTGCGCCCGCCGCGACGCGTGCCGGCGACGCGTGTGGTTGCGTTCGTCGATCAGGGTTTCGACCGCCTCCAGCGCCGCCTTGCACCCGGCGAGCGAAGCGGCGGCCAGGTCCCTGTCCGCGGCGCTGCGCGAGACCGCCGCGTCCGCCTGGGCGATGGTGCGAACCGAGGCCGGCAGCCATGCGGCGTAGGCCCCTGCCAGCGGGTCGGCGGCGCGGGCCGCCAGCAGGGCCTCGCGTTGCCGGTCCGCCCGCGCGTTCGCAGCCGCCTGCACAGCCTGTCGCTCCTGCCCGATCGCCATGCCCAGCGCGCGCCTGGCCTGGTCGGCTTCCATCCGTCGCAGGCGTGCCAGCGTCGCGAGCGCGTCGGCCATGCCTGGTCCCCGCTCCCTGCTCAGCCCGCCAGGGCGGCACGGAGAGCGGCGAAGCTGTCGTCGATGCCGGTCGCGTCCTCGCGGTGTTGGCTCAACATCGCCTCGATCCTCGGCACCGCCAGGATCGCGCGGTCGAGGGCCGGGTCGACGCCGGGGCGGGCGGCGCCCAGCCGCACCATGTCGGCCATGTCGGCGTGCAACGCCAGCATGGCGCGGGCCTGCCGCACCAGCGCGGCCTGCTCAGCGTCCAGGCAGCCGGACGCGGCGCGCGAGAGCGAGCGCAGCACGTCGACCGCCGGGTAACGGCCGCCTTCGCCGATGCGGCGGTCCAGCACCACGTGGCCGTCCAGGATGCCGCGCACGGCGTCCGCCACCGGCTCGTCATGGTCGTCTCCCTCGACCAGGACGGTGAACAGGGCGGTGATCTGGCCGGCGCTGCCATCCGGCTGCACCGGGCCGGGCCCTGCCCGTTCGAGCAGGCGTGGCAGTTCGGCAAACACGCTGGGCGGGTAGCCGCGTGTGGCCGGCGGCTCGCCCGAAGCCAGCCCGATTTCGCGCAGGGCCAGGCAGAAGCGGGTGACGCTGTCCATCAGCAGCAGAACCGACAAGCCCTGGTCGCGGAAATGCTCGGCGATCGTCATGGCGGCATAGGCCGCCTCGCGCCGCAGCAGCGGCGGCGCGTCCGAGGTGGCGACCACGACGACCGACCGCGCCAGGCCATCGGGGCCGAGATCGTCCTCGACGAATTCGCGCACCTCGCGGCCGCGTTCACCGACCAGCGCCAGGACCGCGACGTCGCATTGCGTATGCCGCACCAGCATGGAGAGCAGGGTGGACTTGCCGACGCCGGAGCCTGCGAACAGGCCCAGACGCTGTCCGGTACGGCAGGTGGCGAAGCAGTTCAGCACCCGCACGCCGAGGTCGATCGGCGGCCCGAGGCGCGCGCGGCTGATGGCGGGTGGAGGCGCGCTGCGGACCGGCCGCGAAGCCGTGCCGCGCGGCAACGGCCCAAGCCCGTCCACCGGCTGGCCGAGCGGGTCGATGACGCGGCCGAGCCATGCCGAACAAGGCGCCAGGCCCGTGGATTGGACCGAGCCTTCGCCCTTCGGACCGCCCGGCCAGGCACGGACCCGGGCGGTGGTGCCCAAGCCCTGGGTCTGTCCGAACGGTGCGGCCTGCAGGCGATCGCGGCCGGCGCCCACGATCTCGGCCGGCACGTCCGGCCCGGAGCGTGGCTCTATCCAGACCCGGTCGCCCACGGCCAGGAACGCCGTCAGCCCGGCAATGTCCACCGCCAGAGAGGAGACCCCGTCTACCCGGCCATGCAGACTGAACGGCGCCACCTCGGCCAGCCGGCTGCACGCGACCGCAAAGTCCAATTTATAAGACATGTCCAGAATGCCTACCCGAACCTTTAAACTGTATTCTTTGCACGGTGAACGCTCGTCGTTTTACCCGGAAAGAACTAAGGCCCTCTCAATAAACTTCACAAACCGGGGAAATACCTGTGGCGCGGCACACGCCCAGGTGGTATTTCTATCGTATCGAATGCGGGGAGGCGGTAATGCGGGTGTTGCTGGTTGAGGACGAGGTGAACACTGCACGTGCGGTGACGATGATGCTCCGCGGCAATGGCGCCATTGTCGACCAGACCGACACGGGCGAGGAAGCGCTCGAGCTCGTTCGCCACTACGATTACGACATCGTCGTGCTCGACCTGCTGCTGCCCGACATGGAGGGGTTCGAGGTGGTGCGCCGCATGCGCGCGGGCCGTGTGGAGACGCCGGTACTGATCCTGTCCGGTCTTAACCGCCCGAACGCCAAGGTCAAAGGCTTCGGCATGGGCGCCGACGACTACATAACCAAGCCGTTCGACGGCGAGGAGCTGATTGCCCGCATCCAGGCCGTGATCCGGCGCAGCAAGGGCTATAGCCAGCCCGTGCTCCGGGTCGG
Organism: uncultured Acetobacteraceae bacterium; assembly: GCA_964244615.1. Taxonomy (GTDB): domain Bacteria; phylum Pseudomonadota; class Alphaproteobacteria; order Acetobacterales; family Acetobacteraceae; genus BOG-908. The sequence goes on along the minus strand of CAXTJP010000094.1, from coordinate 800 downwards.
CAACCTGCAACTGAACCTCGACAGTCGCGAGGTGGAGGCCGATGGCAAGCCGGTCCACCTGACCGGGAAGGAATACGCCATCTTGGAACTGCTGGTGCTGCGCCGCGGCATGGTGCTGACGAAGGAGGCGTTCCTCAACCACCTCTACGGCGGCATCGACGAGCCGGAGATGAAGATCATCGACGTGTTCATCTGCAAACTGCGCAAGAAGCTCACACAGGCCGGCGCCGGCAGCCTGATCGGCACGGTGTGGGGACGTGGCTACATGATGCGCGACCCGAACAGCCAGGCGGCGTTGTCGGCCGCGAGCCTGCAAGCCCCCGAAAGCCTCAGCGCCGCAGCCTGACCGCCCTGACCGGCGGTAGGCCGCCGGGCGGCTCCCGGGCCGCGTCGTCGTCCATCGGGTTTGCGCAGGCCCGGACTTCCGAGGGCGGCCGCGCGCCCGCATGAGCACCGCCGCGAAGGACGGGCGTCAGACGCCCGGCACAAGGCACTCTCAGTCGCAGTGGCCGCCACCCATGGCCAGCATGTCGGCACCGGTAGCAGCCTGACCGGCGACGGTCTGGTATGCCGACTGGCAGTAGGACTGCGTGGAGCTGCCTTGCCGTGGGCTGGCCGCGTCCGAGCGGGCCGGCTGGAAGTCCTGCACCTCCTCGCCGTGCGGGTCGCGCTGCGTCGGCGCGGCGCGTCGGGGAGCGGTCACCGTGATCTGCTCGAAGCTGCCGTAGCTGCGCGTGTCCACGGTGGACTCGGCACCCGGTTTGGGGGGCGGGGGCACGAACCAGGTGGGGGCGGGCTGC
>CAXTJP010000093.1:0-10236 GCA_964244615.1 uncultured Acetobacteraceae bacterium | reverse complement strand
CGGCGGCGCGGGGGCGGCGACGGGCACCCCGGAGACGACGCCCGGCGATGCCAGCGGCTGGGCGGCCACCGGCGTCGGCACGGCGTTGCCGACCACGGCCGCGCGGAGCGACTGGCGGACCTGGTACTCCAGCTCCACGTTCATCGCGTCCATCATCTGGCGGGTGAGCGTGTAGAGGTTCGCCGAGCCGTCCTCCGGGTCCGAGCCTGGAACGTGCTGGCGCGCGACCCTCGCCTCGGCGAAGCCCGTGCGTGTGCCGCCGCTGCCGGTCAGGTCGAGGTGAACGGCGAGCTGGCCGTCGAGCGTGCCGCTCGGCTCGCGCACGATGCTGGCCTGGTCGATGACGAAGCTGGCGGTGCCGGCCGTGCCGGCGGCGAACAGCCGGTCGCGCGCCATCTGGGCCAGCGCCTGCGCCGGCACCACGGGCGAGCTGGACGCCACGTCCTGCGGCCCGACCGGCAGGCTGTGGTCCACCACCTCGATGCTGCCGACATCGAGCTGCAGCTTGGGCAGGTACTCGTAATGCAGCGGCGGGAAGCTTCTGGTCTGTGCGGGCTGGTCGTCGCCGCAACCGGCGAGCGCCATCGGCAGCAGCAGAGCAAGCCACGCGGCCCTGGTCACGAGCCGACATCCTGGCCGGAACCCTCGGACGGGTCCCGGCCGCCTTCCTGCGTGGCGCGGCTGCGTATCTCGGCGCGCGGGAAGCGGAAATCGTATTTGCAGAACTCGCAGGTCATGACGATGTCACCGTGCACCACCATCTCGTCCAGGTCGTCATGGGGGAAGCTCTCGAGGATGCCGGATAGTTTCGCCCTCGAACAGCGGCAGCCATAGGCCAGCGCGCGCGGCCGGTCCACCACCACGCCCTCGGCGCCGAACAGCCGCCACAGCAGGCGGTCCGGCAGCAGCGTGTCGTCCAGCAGCTCGGCCTCCGTCAGCGTCCCGGCCAGCGTCACGGCGGTGCGCCAGGCCTCGTCCTGGGCGGCGCAATCCATTTCGGGGTCGATGCCGCCTTCGCCGGCCACCCGCTCCAGGATCAGCGCGCCGGCGCGCCAGCCATCGGCCAGGTTGGCGGCGGCCAAATGCACGTCGTACTGCAGCTGCTCGCTGGTGCGGAAGTAGTGCAGCGCCATGTCGGCCAGCCGGTCGCCCTCGATGGAGACGATGCCCTGGTAGCGCTCCATCTCGCCGCCCTGGTCGACGGTGAAGGCGAGGTAGCCCTGGCCCAGCAGCTGCGCGGCCGATGGCGCGTCGTTACGCAGGCCGGCGAACTTGTCGAGGTCGGTCCGCGCGTAGCCCCGCAGCGCGCCCTCCTGCGTGCAGTCCGCCAGCAGCATGGAGACCGGGCCGTCGCCCTTGGCCTGCAGCGAGAAGCTGCCGCGGTATTTCAGCGCGCTCGACAGGCCGGCGGCCAGCGCCAGCGCCTCGCCCGCCAGCTTGGTCACCGCCTCGGGGTTGCTGTGCCGGCCCAGCAGCGCGTGGGCGAGCGGCCCCAGCCGGATCAGCCGCCCGCGCACCGGACGGTTCGGCAAATGGAACGGGGTGACGCCACGCGGCACCACGATGTCGGGCACGTCCGGGCGGTTGGTGTCGAGAAAGGCGGGGGTCGCGGTCATCGGGGGGAGATAGGGCGCAGGCCCGCCGGACGAAAGGAGCGGCCGTGGCGAACGCTGCGAGGCGGGCAGCAGCCGGGCCAAGATCAGGCCGGAACCGTGCAGGGCAAGCCCGCCCGCTCCACCGCTTCGGCGAGACGCGTGCGGTGCGGAACTTGGTTCGCGCGTGTGCGAGGCGTTCCGACGCCTTCGGGACCACGCGCCCTGCACTATCACGAAACCGGGTCTGACACTCGCCGTTTTGGCATTCGAAAATCAGAAAGGCCCGGCCATGCCCTTCATCGACGCAGAGGACGGCACCCGTATTCACTACAACGACTGGGGCAGCGGGGCGCCGGTGGTGCTGATCCATGGCTGGCCGCTGGATGCGGAGATGTGGGAGTATCAGTCGGTTCACCTGGCCGAGCACGGGTATCGCGTCATCGCTTATGACCGGCGCGGCTTCGGGCGCTCCGGCCAGCCCTGGTCCGGCTACGATTATGACACGCTCGCGGCCGACCTGAACGCGCTGATCGAGACGCTCGGGCTGACCGGGGTCACCCTGGTGGGCTTCTCCATGGGCGGCGGCGAAGTGGCGCGCTATGTCGGCCGCTACGGCACGTCGCGCGTCGCGCGCGCCGTGCTCGTCTCGGCCGTGACACCTTATCTGCTGAAAGGGCCGACCAACACCGACGGCGTGGATCGCCAGGTATTCGACCAGATGGTGGACGGGCTGCGCCGCGACCGTCCGGGCTTCCTGGCGGCGTTCGGCAAGGCGTTCTACGGCGCCGGGCTGCTGAACTTCTCGGTCAGCAGCGAGATCCTGCAATGGTCGCTGAACCTGGCCATGCTGGGCTCGCCCAAGGCCACGATCGACTGCGTGCGCGCGTTCTCGGAGACCGATTTCCGCGCCGATTTGCGGGCGCTGGCCATCCCCACGCTGATCATCCATGGCGACGCGGACCAGACCGTGCCGCTCGCCGCCTCGGCCGAGAAGACGGTGAAGCTGCTGCCGCATGCCGAGTTCAAGGTGTACGGGGGCGCCCCGCACGGGCTGTTCTACACCGAGCGCGACCGGCTGAACGAGGATCTGATCGCTTTCATGCGGGCCTGATCAGGGCGGCGTCGTGGCGTCGAGGAACTGCCGGACCGGCACCAGGCTCGGCGCCGGCGCCGGCGCCTCCTCGAACGGCACGTGGCCAAGGCCGGGCAGTGGCACGAGCCGCGCGTGCGGCATGGCCCGCAGATACTCCTGCGCGTTGCCGAACGGGATCATCGCGTCGCGTTCGCCCCAGAGCAGCAGGGTCGGTGCCTCGATCCGTCGCAGCAGCGGCACCGGGTCCTGCAGGACGGTCTGCGCGGTGCGTGCGAGGATGGCGCGGCGGACGCCCGGCGCCAGCATCATGTCGCGGTAGCGCGTGACGGTCGCCTCCGTCAGACGCGCGGGGTCGGCATAGGCCGGGGCCAGGCTGGCGCGCAGCATGAAACGCGGCAGGGTGTAGGGCAGCGCGCGCAGCAACAGCGGCACGTCCGGCGCCCGACCGTAGGCGAAACCCGGGCTCGCGAAACCGTCGGGCGAGACCAGCACCAGGCGGTCCATGCGTTGCGGGAAGCGGGCGGCGAACATCCAGGCGATCCGGCCGCCGAGCGAGTTGCCCACCACGCTCGCGCGCGGGATGTCCAGCCGGTCCAGCAGGGCCGCCAGCACATCGAGCGTGCGCGCGTCGGCGTAGTCGGCGGTCGGGTCGGGCCCGGTCAGCCCGAAGCCAGGCAGGTCCAGCCGCAGTACCCGATGGTCGGTGGCCAGGTCGTGCGCCCAGCCATCCCAGGTTTCCAGGCTGGAGCCGAAGCCATGCAACAGCAGCACCGCCGCCGCGCCGCGCGGGCCTTCATCACGGATACGCAGGCGGATGCCCAGGACGGACACGTAGTCGCCCTGGCCGACGTTATACGTGCGGTCCAGCGCTGCACGCGGCCGGTCCGGCGTGTAAAGCCAGGTGCCGGCACCCAGGAGACCGAAGGCGACGACAGCAAGAACGAGCAGTGCGAGTTTCGACACGCCGGACACCTGGTTCTCTTGGCCCGGCACAGCCCGAGCCCCGAAAGGCGCAGGCGTGCAGCGCCGGCGTTACTTGGGGGAGAGCACCATCACCATCTGGCGCATCTCCATACGCGGCATCTGCTCCACCTTGGTGCCGCCTTCCAGGTCGGCGCGGATGCGCTCCAGCACCTTCACGCCGATGTCCTGGTGGGCCATCTCGCGACCGCGGAAGCGCAGGGTCACCTTCACCTTATCGCCCTCCTCGATGAAGCTCTTCATCGAGCGCAGCTTAACCTGGTAGTCGTTCTCGTCGATGTTCGGACGGACCTTGACTTCCTTGATCTCGATAACGCGCTGCTTCTTCTTGGCCTCGTTCTTCTTCTTCTGCTGCTCGTATTTGAACTTGCCAAAGTCGAGGATCTTGCAGACCGGCGGATCGGCGTTCGGGCTGATCTCGAGTAAGTCGAGCCCCACGGAGTAGGCGCGCAAAAGCGCGTCGCGGGCGGACATGACGCCCTGCATCTCGCCTTCCTGGTCGATCAACCGCACCTGGGGAACGCGTATCTCCTCGTTCACGCGGGGTCCGTCGCGGGTGGGCGACGCTGGCATTGGTCCTCGGGCTATTGTACTCTCCTGTTGTGGTTGCGGTCTCGGGCGCGGGTTCGCCGTTCCGAGCGGGCGTTGTGCATGGCGCGGCTTCGGCGATCAAGGAACTTCGACCGAAACTCTACATGGGCGCGGGTGAAGCCCTGGTTAAGTGTCCGGCCGGAAATGCCCCGCACCGCGCCGCGCCGGACTCACGGGCCGGACGCGGACATCACCCTGACCATCTCGTAGCCGTACTGGACCGCCTCGTCGAAGGCCTGGGTCAGCACCCGCTCGTCGCGGGCGTGCGCACGGCTGTCCTCGATGAAGATGGTCGAGGACAGGTAGCTCGGCACCCCGGCCAGCCTGGCATAGACGGAATCCGACGCGCCCGCGGCCATCTCGGGGATGATCACGCTGCCCGGCCAGACGCGGTCGGCCGCCTGCTGGTAGCGGGCCAGGATGGCGGGCGTGGGCGGGGTCTCCGGGCTGGGGTCGATCGGGCCGTCCACCGTCACCGACACGCCCGGGTCGCCGATCACCCGCTGCAGCGTGGCCAGCGTCTGCTCCGGCGTCTCGCCCGGCAGCAGCCTGCACTGGATGGTGGCGTGCGCCCGGTTGGGCAGAGCGCTCTCGCCCTGGCCGCCCTGCATCATGGTGGCCACACAGGTGGTGCGCAGCAGGGCGTTCCATTCCGGGTCGCGACTCAGCCGGGCGGCGGCTTCGGGGTCGGGGGAGGGGCGGCCGACGGCGGCGAGGTCTGCACGCTCCCGCCCCGCCCGCAGCTTGGCCAGCGCCGTGAAATAGGCCTGTGTGGTGGCCGTGGTGCGGGCGGGAAACTGGTAGGCGCCGAGCTTGGTCAGCGCCTGCGCCATCTGGGTGATGGCGTTGTCCGGGCGGGGCAGCGAGCTGTGGCCGCCGCGGTTGGCGGTGGCCAGCTCGTAGGTGGCGTAGAGCTTCTCGCTGGTCTCCACCCCGATATAGACGCGTCGCCCCTCGCGTATGCGGCCGCCGCTGTCGTCCACGTTCAGCACCAGGGCGCTGTCCACCAGGTCGCGGCGGTGGGCGAACAGGTACTGCACGCCGTCGGCGTCGCCGCCGGCCTCCTCGTCGGCGGTCAGCGCCAGGATCAGGTCGCGGTCGGGGACGAACCCCTCGTGCCTGAGGCGGAGAAACGCGGTGAGGATGACCGCATCCTCGCCCTTCATGTCCTCCGTCCCGCGCCCGTAGAAATAGCCGTCGCGCTCGTCGAGCTTGAACGGTTCGCTGGTCCAGGCTTTCGGATCGACCTCCACCACGTCGAGATGGCCGATGAACAGCAGCGGCTTGTCGCGCCCGCGCCCGTGCAGCCGGATGACCACGTTGCCCTTGGTCGGGTGGTCCGGCGGGGCCACCACGGTCACGTCGGATGAGGCGAAACCGGCGGCCAGCGCCCGCCGTGCCAGTGCCTCCGCAGCACCGCGCGAGCCGTGGGCATGGGTGCTGTCTATGCCGACGAGCTCTGCGAGGACGTCGCGCGCCATGGCCCGGTACTCGGCGGGCGGCTGCACGCCCGGGGTCAGCGCGCGGGCCGGGCCGCCAGCCAGTAGCGCCGCGGTCACCACGGCGGCAGCACGTCCGCTCAAGCGTCTTGCCGCTTCAGGCCCTGCGCGACCACCGATTGCGCGTAGCTTCGCCTGCCTGTCGCCGAGCGCTGCGACAGGGCGTCGTCGGCCAGTTCCCGTTCGCGTACCGGGAGCTCGTCCAGGTGGCCGCGTATCTCGCCGATGACCGAAGCGACGTCATCGGCGGCAACGAACTGGCGTATCCTGGATGCGCTCTCGGGGCCGCTCTTGACGATGGCGGCCGAAAGGTCCGACCGGGCGCGGAACTTGGTCACGAGCGTGCGGACGGCAGAGCCGGCCGCCGCCACCAACAGCAGCAAGGGAACCGATTGCAGGATCATCATCCCTCCAGGAAAGGCTTGCCATCGACAAGTGTCGTCCGACGCGTTCCACACGGTAAGCGAAGCTGGCCACCCCGATCATCCAGATCGCCACCCACGGGTCGAGCTCGATGTGAAGCGGCGGTGTTCGACGGGACGCATCATACGCCCTTTCCATGTCCACGCCATAAATGAAGGCCAGGGCAAAGGCGCCAACAGGGACAGGAGCATGGACTGGTTTTTCGACACCAGGCCGATGCCGGCCACGTAGGTCACGCTGACGGCGAACCAGGAGACGGGCTCGGCCGACGACGGCGGGCCGTGGCGCCTCATCCATCTCGCGCGTCCTGCAAGTTCAGGCGCCACGTCTCGCCCTGGACCGGCTTGCCGAAGGTTTCGTGCGTCCCCGTGTGCACCAGGGTGAAGCCGTGCGCCGCATAGATGCGGCGGGCGGGCGCCAGCACGGTGTGGGTCCACAGGGTGATCGACGCGTAGCCGGCCGCGCGCGCGAAGTCCAAGCAGGTGCGCACCAGCAACGAGCCGACGCCGCGCTTATGGCACCAAGGCTCCACGTATAGCAGGCGCAGCCGGGCGAGCCCGCCGCCCTCGTCGGTCAGGAACACCGCCCCGGCCATCGCCCCGTCCAGCTCGGCCACCCAGCACTGCTCCCGCCCCGGCCGGAACCGGCGCAGGAACTCGGTGGTGACCTCGCCGAGGTTGATCTCCAGCCCGCGTCCCCAGCCTTGAGTCTCGGCATACAGGATCGCCTGGCGCGCGCAGATCATGCCCATGTCGCCGGCACGGAAGGTGCGGATCGCGACGACGCCCGCCTCAGGCATGATCGATCAGCCGCCGCACGTCCGGCGCCTCGGCCTCGGCCTGCAGCATCGCCACCGCCTGCTCCAGCCCCATGATCTCCTGGCCGTCGCTCCCGAGCCGGCGGAGCGCCACGCTGCGCTGTTCGGCCTCGCGACGCCCGACCACGGCCAGCACCGGCACGTGGGCCAGGCTGTGCTCGCGCACCTTGGCGTTGATCTTCTCGTTGCGCGTGTCGGCCACCGCCTGCATCCCGGCAGCCCGCAAAGCGTCTGCCACCGCCTCGGCATAGGCGCCGGCGTCGGAGACGATGGAGGCGACAACCACCTGCACCGGCGCCAGCCATAGCGGGAAACGGCCCGCATACTGCTCGATCAGGATGCCGAGGAAGCGCTCGAAACTGCCCAGGATCGCGCGGTGCAGCATCACCGGGCGATGCCGGGCGCTGTCCTCGCCCACGTACTCGGCGTCCAGCCGCTCGGGCAGCACGAAATCGACCTGCAGCGTGCCGCACTGCCAGTCCCGGCCGATCGCGTCGCGCAGCACGAACTCGAGCTTCGGCCCGTAGAACGCGCCCTCGCCGGGGTTCAGCTCGTACTCGACCTGCGCCAGCGTGCAGGCCTCGCGCAGCGCCGCCTCCGCACGGTCCCAGGTCTCGTCCGAGCCCGCGCGCGCGGTCGGGCGGTCGGCGAACTTGATGCGGAACTCGGGGAAGCCGAAATCCGCGTAGACCGAGCGCAGCAGCGCCACGAAGCCCGCCGTCTCGGACGCCACCTGCGCCTCGGTGCAGAAGATGTGCGCGTCGTCCTGGGTGAAGCCGCGCACCCGCATGATGCCGTGCAGCGCGCCGGACGGCTCGTAGCGGTGGCAGGCGCCGAACTCCGCCATGCGCAGCGGCAGTTCGCGGTAGCTGCGCAGGCCATGGTTGAAGATCTGCACGTGGCAGGGACAGTTCATCGGCTTCAGCGCCAGGCTCTTGTCCTCGTCCTCGACGCGGACGACGAACATGTGCTCGCGGTAGCTCTCCCAATGGCCCGAACGCTCCCACAGCACGCGGTCCACCAGCTGCGGCGTGCGTACCTCTTGGTAGCCATGCGCATCGAGCCGGCGTCGCATGTAGCTTTCCACGGTGCGGTAGAGGCGCCAGCCCTTCGGATGCCAGAAGATGCTGCCCACCGCCTCCTCCTGGATGTGGAACAGGTCCATCTCGCGGCCGAGGCGCCTGTGGTCGCGCCGCTCGGCCTCCTCCAGCTGGTGCAGGTGCGCGTCGAGCTCCTTCTGGTCGCGCCAGGCGGTGCCGTAGATGCGGGTCAGCATGGCGTTGCGGTGGTCGCCCCGCCAATACGCGCCGGCCACCTTCATCAGCTTGAACGCGTGGCCGACGTCGCCGGTGCCGCGCATGTGCGGGCCGCGGCACAGGTCCAGCCATTCGCCCTGGCGATAGACGGTGATGGTCTCGCTCGCCGGCAGGTCGCGTATCAGTTCGGCCTTGTAGCGTTCGCCGCGCGCCTCGAAGAAGGCGATCGCCGCGTCGCGGTCCCATGCCTCGCGCACGAACTTGGCGTCGCGCGCGACGATCTCGCGCATCCGGGCCTCGATGGCGGGGAAGTCCTCCGGCGTGAACGGCTGGTTGCGGGCGAAGTCGTAGTAGAAGCCGTTGTCGATCGGCGGCCCGATGGTGACCTGCGTGCCGGGATGGAGCGATTGCACGGCCTCGGCCAGCACGTGGGCCGCGTCGTGGCGTATCATCGTCAGCGCGTCCGGGTCGCGCCGCGTGATGAACACGACCGAGGCGTCGTGGTCGATCGAGCGGCTCAGATCCGCAGCCTGGCCGTCCACCTTCATGGCGAGCGCCGCGCGGGCGAGCCCGGGGCCGATGGCGGCGGCGATGTCGGCTCCGGTCACCGCCCCGTCGAAGCTGCGGCGCGAGCCGTCGGGCAGCGTGATGGCGGGCATGGAGCGGCTCCGGGCAGGGTTTTCGGGGAGCCTCTATGGCGGGGGCCGTAGGGCAAGGCAAGAAAGCGGCCCGAGGTGAAGGCGTCCATCGGTCGGGTGTCCGCAGAAACCTCCGCGACAGCACGACCAGAAGTTTTCTGCTTCTTTTTTGCAAAAAAAGAAGGCCTTCCTCCCCTTCGGCCTAACGACCATTATTCAGCAACGGGTTCACGTTGTAAGAGAACCCCCAACTGACCGGCACGAACTGCTGCACGTGCTGGTTGAACCAGACGTAGATCTGGCCGATGCCGGTCTTGGGCACGTAGACCACGTCGAACGGCGCCAGCCTGACATCGGCGGCGGGGTTGGTGCCGGTCATCGCACCCCGGTAATCGGCGGTGAGCACAACCGGGTTGTCGGCGGCACCGCGACGCAGGATGAACACGTGCCGCTCGTCGCCCGCGGTGCGCAGGCCGCCGGCGCGGGCCACCGCCTGCAGCAGGGTCAGCGCCGGCCCGTCCGAGGTGAACTCGCCCGGTGCCACCACCTCGCCGGCGACGAAGACACGCGGCGGCGAGGCCGACTTCACCTCCAGCGCCAGTTGCGGGTTCTTCAGCTCGCCAGCATAGGCGACGCGCAGGTCGACGGCGATCTCGTCCGGCGTGCGCCCGGCTGCGGCGACCGAATGCGCCAGCGTGGTGGTGATCCGCCCGTCCGGCTGCACGGTCACGTCCTCGTTCAGCTCGGGCGCCATGTAGAGCCGCACGCCCAGCACGTCGCCCACCTGCACGCGGTAGGTCGCCGGTGCATCGGCGGCCAGCGGCGCCGGCCGGGCATCGTGCGGCGAGGGATTGCAGCCGCACAACGACAGGGCGAGCAGCAGGGCAGATCTTACCCGGATCATCCCCCAAACGTAGCAGGGAAACCGGCCAAGCTGAAACCATTTTGCGTGTATTTTGTCGGCGTAGTACAACGCAAGGTTGAGCGGCGCTACCCTGTCGGGATGTCACGGTCCTTGCCGGTCCTGATCGCGTGTACCAGCGGGTTCAGCGTGGTGCCGGCAAGCTCGGGATTGGCGTCGAGATACGCGGCCGTATCGAACCACGGGCTCGGGTCAGCCCCGAGCAGCGCGCCGACCAGGACATAGTGGAACACCGGGTCCAGCGGCGCTCCCTCGGCCAGCTCCGGGTTGGAGGCGACGTACCACGCCGCGTCGAACAGCCGGCTGGCGCGCACCAGGGCGGTGTCGGCCAGCAGGGCGCTCCACTCCGTCCGCCCGCGCCTGCGGAACGGCGCCTGCCAGAACCGCCGTCTGGCGGGTGCCGCCGGGGCCGCCGACAGAC
>CAXTJP010000092.1:0-10292 GCA_964244615.1 uncultured Acetobacteraceae bacterium | reverse complement strand
AGGCCGGCCGCCAGCGTGCCGGCCGCCTCCTCCACCCGGCGGTCGGTCAGCTCGGCATCGCGGCCGAGCCCTGCCGCCACGATGCGCGACAGGCCGGCACCCGGCGCCAGGATCGTGCAGCTCTGTCCCGCCTTGCCGGTGAACTCGGACGCGGCAAAGGCGCGGGTCACAGCGCCGCCGGTCGCCTCGTCGGCCGCGTGCCACAGGCCGGACGCGCCCGTATCCTCTCCCACCAGCAGGCCGAGCGCTCCCGATTGCGGCAGGACGGCATCGGCGAAGGTGACATCGAGCATGGGCTGATCCTTGAGTGGCGGTCGGCCGCAGTCCTGCGGCTGAAATCTTCGGCCCTGGGCAATGTGCGGCCGCGTCGGCAGTTTGCCAGGGAAGCGGGCTGTTGCGCAAAGCGGGCGGGCGCGTAGCCTGCGGCATGACGACCGACGACGCCACCCTGCTCGACCTGGCCGCCCGCCTCGCCTGGCAGGCCGCAGAGCTGGTGCTGGCGTACCGGGCCCGCGGCTGCATCACCGAAACCAAGCCGGACGCCTCGGCGGTCACCGAGGCCGACCGGCAGGCGGAGCTGCTGATCGCGCACGGCCTGCGCCAGGCCACGCCGGAGATCGAGGTGGTGGCCGAGGAAGAGGTCTCGGCCGGCCATGTCCCGGCGCAGGCCGACGCCTACTGGCTGGTGGATCCGCTGGACGGCACGCGCGACTTCGTGGCCTTGCGCGATGGGTTCGCCATCAATATCGGCCTGGTCCGCGCCGGCCGCCCGGTCCTGGGCGTGGTCGCGGTGCCGGCCTCGGCCGAGCTGTTCGCCGGTATCGTCGGCCGCGGCGCCTGGAAGCAGGACCGGGCGGGGCAGCACACGATACGGGTCCGTCCGCCGCCGCCCTCGGGCCTGGCCGTGCTGTCCTCGCGCCACTCGGCAGACGACCCGGGCGTGCGTGCGGCGCTGGGCGACGTGCTGGTCGGCAGCATCACCCAGCTCGGCTCGGCGGTGAAGTTCTGCCGCCTCGCGGAGGGAACCGCGGACGCCTATGTACGCCTCGGCCGCACCATGGAGTGGGACACGGCGGGGCCGGAGGCGGTGCTGACGGCGGCCGGCGGCAGCCTGCGCCTGCTGGACGGCGGCGCGCTCGGCTACGGCAAGCCGGGCTGGGCCAACCCGCCCTTCCTCTGTCGGGGCGGCGCGTGACCGTCCTGCTGCCGCCGGACCCGGCCGGCATCGCCGAGGCGGCGGCGCTGCTGCTGGCCGGCGAACTGGTCGCGTTCGGAACCGAAACGGTCTACGGCCTGGGCGCGGACGCCACCCACGGCCGCGCGGTGGCCGCGATCTTCGCCGCCAAGGGCCGGCCGCATTTCAACCCGCTGATCTGCCACTACGCCACAACCGCGGACGCGTTCGCCCACGTGCAGGAACACCCGTTGGCCATGTCCCTGGCCGACCGGTTCTGGCCCGGGCCGCTGACGCTGGTGCTGAAGGTGCGGCCGGGCTGCCCCGTGGACCTGCTGGCCCGCGCGGGGCTCGACTCGCTGGCGGTGCGCGTGCCGGCCCACCCGGTCGCCCGCGCCCTGGTGCAGGCGGTCGGCCGACCGGTGGCCGCACCCTCGGCCAACCGGTCCGGCGGTGTCAGCCCGACCACGGCCGGCCATGTGCTGGCAGACCTCGACGGTCGCATCGCCGCCATACTCGATTGCGGGCCGACCCCGGTGGGCATCGAGAGCGCCGTGCTGGACCTGACCGGCGGGCGGCCGTTCCTGCTGCGCCCCGGCGGCATCGCGATCGAGGCGATCGAGGCGGTGGCGGGCGCGGTCGGACGCGGCCTGACCCCCTTGGTGGCGGGGAACGGGGTCGGGCTGCGCTCGCCCGGCCTGCTCGTCTCGCACTACGCGCCTCGATTGCCGCTGCGTCTTGGGGCAGGAGCGCCGCTGGCCCACGAGGCGCTGCTGTCGTTCGGGGCGGACGCGCCTTCGGCCGCTCTGGCCTGGAACCTGAGTGCGGCCGGCGACCTGTCCGAAGCGGCGTCGCGCCTGTTCTCCGGCCTGCGCTGGCTCGATTCGGAGGGCGCGCGCCTCGGCCTGTCCGGGATCGCGGCCACGCCTGTGCCGGGGCATGGCCTGGGGGCGGCGATCAACGACCGGCTGCAACGGGCTGCGGCACCAAGAAGCTGAACCCGCGCCGGAACTCGATCGATCCGCGCATGTTCTGCCAGCAGGTGAAGAGGAGCATTCCACCATGAACGAAGACAAGGCTGAGGGCACCGTCAAGGAATTCACCGGCAAGGCGCAGGGCATGGCCGGCGATCTGCTCGGCGACAGCAAGACGTCTGCCGACGGACGGATCAAGGAAGTGGCCGGCCAGGCGCAGGAATATTACGGGGCCGCCGCCGACCAGCTTCGTGGCCTGTCCGAGGAGCTGACCGATCGAATCCACGAGACGCCGTTGCTGGCCATGCTCGGCGCGATCGGCGTGGGCTACATCATCGGCCGTCTCAGCTCGCGCTGATCGACGGTCCGGACCGAGCGGCACGGGCGGCGCTGGCAACGGCGTCGCCCGTGTCGTATCCGGCGCCGTATGGACACGCCGTCCCCGTTCAACCCATCCCTTTTCACAGTCGGCTACGAGGGGCTGTTGCAGGCCCAGTTGCTGGATATGCTGGCCGCCGCGGGGGTGGTGACGCTGCTGGACGTGCGCGCCGTGCCGCTGTCCCGCAAGGCGGGCTTCTCGAAATCGGTGCTGTCGGCCTCGCTGCAGGCGCACGGCATCGCCTACCGGCACGAGCGGCGCCTCGGCACGCCCAAGGCGGGCCGGGATGCCGCGCGCCGGGGCCGGACGCCGGAGATGACGGCGATCTTCTGCGAGCACATGCGCGGCGCCTCGGCGCTGGAGGGTTTGGACGCGGCGGTGTCGCTGGCCACGGCTTCGGCCACCTGCCTGCTGTGTTTCGAGCGTGCGCCGCATGACTGCCACCGCAGCATCGTGGCGGGCCTGATCCGGTCGAGGACCGGCCAGACGATCCGCCACCTGTAGCGGCCATTCGCTGGCTTCCTGTAGATGTCGGGCCATGCCCGACTACACGCACGAGTCGTCCTATGCCGGCCGGGTCGCCGGGGTCGACGAGGTCGGCCGCGGGCCGCTGGCCGGGCCAGTGATGGCGGCCGCCGTCATCTTCACCGCCGGCGTCCCGGCGCAGCTGGCGGCGTTGCTGGACGATTCGAAGAAGCTCACCGCCGAGCAGCGCCTGGTGGCCTACGCGGCGCTGCTGTCCTGCGCCGGCGCCGAGATCGCGGTCGGCGCCGCGTCGGTGGCCGAGATCGCCCGGCTGAACATCCTGCACGCGGCCATGCTGGCAATGGCCCGCGCCGTCGCCCGCCTGCCCAGCCCGCCGGACGTGGCCCTGGTGGACGGCAACCGCGCGCCGCCGCTCGGCTGCACCATTCGCTGCGTGGTCGGCGGCGACGCGCTGTGCCTGTCGATCGCGGCGGCCTCGATCGTGGCCAAGGTGGTGCGCGACCGTGCGATGGCGCGGCTGTCGGCGCGGTTTCCGCAGTACGGCTGGGACCGGAACGCCGGCTACGCGACCGGGGCGCATCGCCGTGCGGTGCTGCATCACGGCCCGTGCGTACATCACCGCGTTTCGTTCGGGACGGTGAGGACTTGGCTGGAGGGTGCCTCCGACGGTGAGGAGCAGTGTCGGGCTTGAACGCGGCGTTCACGAAGCGCTTGCGAGCCAGTCCTCCGACCGCAACCCGGCCACGCGGCGGAACTCACTGAGGTTGCCGGTCACGACGACCAGGCCGCGACTGCGGGCGTGGCCGGCGATCATCAGGTCGTAGGGGCCGATCGTCGCGCCGCTGCGTTCCAGGTCCGCTCGCAGTTCTGCCGCATGCGCCGCCGCCTGGTCGTCGAACGGCAGCACGGTTAGCCTCGCCGCGAACCGTTCGACCTGGCGCCGGGTTTCTGCCGGTCGGGCGGATCGCTCGGCGCCGTAGAGCAGCTCGTAGAGCACGACGTCGGACGTACACAGCCCGTCCACCTCGGCGTTGAAACGCCCCCGCAACGCGGCCGGCCGGTCACGGATGACCCGGATGCACACGTTCGTATCCAGTAGGTAGCGCAGCATCAGAACGTGTCGCGCACCTGGATCGGCGGCTGGCTGCGCTCGCCCAGATCGACGCCAGTCTCCTCGAAGAAATCGTCCCAGACGGCGTTTGCGGGAACAATGACGCGACGGATGCCATCCTTCAGGATCCTCACCTCGTGTACGCCTTCGGCGAAAGCGACAGCCTTGGGCAGGCGAACCGCCTGGGACCGATTGGACAGAAATAGGTTGGTGCGCATCGTCTGGCCTACCACAGGATATACACATTGTATATCCAAGCTCCTGGCACCAGACAAGAGGTTCAGTCCACCGCGCTGCGCAAGGCTGCACCCGCCGCCAGCGGGCAGAGCGGCAGGCAGGCTGCGAGGTAGGCGCCCATCAGCAGCAGCAGCGGCCTGACCGGCAGGCCGGACGCGGCGGCGTCGGCCGCACCCGCGCCGAAGATCAGCACCGGCACCGTCAACGGAAGCACCAGCACCGGCAGCAGCACCCCGCCGCGGCGCGCGCCGAGCACGATGGCGGCGCAGGCGGTGCCAAGCAGCGAGAGCACGGCGCTGCCCAGCAGCAGCCCGCCCAGTAGGGTCGGCAGTGCCAGCGTGGGAACGCGCAGCATCAGCGCCAGCGGCAGGGCGGCGGCCAGCAGCGGCAGGCCGGTCACCAGCCAGTGCGACAACGCCTTGCCCAGTGCCACGGCCGGGGCGGGCAGGCCGGACAGCAGCAGCTGGTCCAGCGACCCGTCCTCGAAATCGGCGCCGAACAGGCGATCCAGCGGCAGCAGGGCGGCTAGCAGGGCGCAGACCCAGACGATGCCGGGGGCCAGCCGCGCCAGCGTCTCCGGCGCCGGCCCGATCGCCAGCGGGAACAGCGCGCCGGCGACGAAGAAGAACAGCAGCGCCCCGGCGGTGTCCCCGCCATGGCGGGCCGCCAGCCGCAAGTCGCGGGCCATCACCGCGCCGAACGCCCTCACGCGGACAGCACCAGCTCGGCGGCATCGGGCAGCGGCAAGGGCAGGTGGGTGGCGGCCACCACCACGCCGCCGGCCGCGCGATGCGCCGCCAGCAGGCTGCCGAACACCGCGACCGAGCCGGCATCGACGCCGAGCGTCGGCTCGTCGAGCAACCAGAGCGGCGCTGCCGACACCACCAGCCGTGCCAAGGCGAGCCGGCGCTTCTGCCCCGCCGACAACATGCGCGCCGGCAGGCCGGCGAGCGCCGCCAGCCCGAGCGCGTCGAGCGCCGCACCGACGTCGCCGCCCGAGACCCGCGCCGCAAAGCCGAGGTTCTCGGCCGCGGTCAGCCCGGGCTTGATGCCGTCCTGGTGGCCGAGATAGGCCAGTCTTCCGGCCCGGTCCTCCTGGCCGTCGAACAGCACCCGGCCGCCATCCAGTCGCTTCAGCCCGGCCAGCGCCCGCAGCAGCGTGGATTTGCCGGCGCCGTTGGCGCCCAGCAGCAGCAGCGCACCGCCGGCCGGCACGGCGAGGCCCACGCGGTCCAGCACCAGGCGTTCGCCCCGAAAGACGCTGACCGCGTCGGCCACCAGCCGCATGAACGCCATCCTTCCGCCTTGGCCATGGCGGGGCCTGCACGCACCGCCGGAATCGCTTGCCAGACCGCACCGTCGCCAGGGTTGTGAGGGTGCACCTTCGTCCTATAACCGGGGTCAGCCCAAGCACGAGCTAGGAACAACGCGCATGCCCACCGGCCAGGACAGCCTGAACACCCGCCGAACCCTGACCGTCCAGGGCAAGGATTTCACCTACTTCTCCATCCCTGAGGCGGAGAAGACCATCGGCGATGTCGGCCGCCTGCCGGTGAGCCTGAAGATCCTGCTGGAGAACGTGCTGCGCTTCGAGGACGGCACCAGCTACACGGTCGCCGACGCGCACAAGATCGCCGCCTGGCTCAAGACCGGCGCCAGCCGCGACGAGGTGCCGTTCAAGCCAGCCCGCATCCTGATGCAGGATTTCACCGGCGTGCCCGCCGTCGTCGACCTGGCCGCCATGCGCGACGGCATCCTCAAGCTCAACGGCGACCCGCAGCGGGTGAACCCGCTCGTCCCCGTGGACCTGGTCATCGACCATTCCGTCATGGTGGATTTTTCCGGCACGCCGAACGCGCTGCAGAAGAACGTCGAGGTCGAGTTCGAGCGCAACGGCGAGCGCTACGCCTTCTTGCGCTGGGGACAGGAGGCGTTCCAGAACTTCCGGGTGGTGCCGCCGGGCGCCGGCATCTGCCACCAGGTGAACCTCGAATACGTCAGCCAGGGTGTCTGGACGGCCGAGGAGGGCGGCCAGACGCTGGCCTACCCGGACACGCTGTACGGCACGGACAGCCACACGACCATGGTGAACGGCATCGGCGTGCTGGGCTGGGGCGTGGGCGGCATCGAGGCGGAGGCCGCCATGCTCGGCCAGCCGATTGCGATGCTGATCCCGGACGTCATCGGCTTTCGCCTGACCGGCCGGATGCCGGAGGGTGCGACGGCCACCGACCTGGTGCTGACGGTGACCCAGATCCTCCGCAAGAAGGGCGTGGTCGGCAAGTTCGTGGAGTTCTTCGGCCCGGCCCTGGACCACCTGGGCGTGGCCGACCGCGCGACGATCGCCAATATGGCGCCGGAATACGGCGCCACCTGCGGCTTCTTCCCGGTCGACCAGAAGACCCTCGACTACTTCCACCTGACCGGACGCGACGAAGCCCGCATCGCGCTGGTGCGCGAGTACCTGCAGGTACAGGGCATGTTCCGCGACGGCACTACGCCGGACCCGGTGTTCACCGACACGGTCGAGCTCGACATGTCGACGATCGTGCCGAGCCTGGCCGGGCCGAAGCGGCCGCAGGATCGCGTCTCGCTGACCAACGCGGCCGCCGGCTTCCTCGACGACATGGCCAAGCAGGGCGTGGCCGCCCGCGACATCGCCGCCCGCCACGGGGTGGCCGGCCGGAACTACGATCTGGGCCACGGCGACGTGGTGATCGCCGCCATCACCAGCTGCACCAACACGTCCAACCCCTACGTGCTGGTCGCGGCCGGCCTCGTCGCGCGCAAGGCGCGGGCGCGCGGGTTGCACCCGAAACCCTGGGTGAAGACCAGCCTGGCGCCGGGCAGCCAGGTGGTGACCGAATACCTGGACCGCTCCGGCCTGTCGGCCGACCTCGACGCGCTCGGCTTCCAGACCACCGGGTATGGCTGCACCACCTGCATCGGCAATTCCGGCCCGCTGGACGAGGCGATCGCCGACACGATCGAGGGCGACAGGCTGGTGGCGGTCAGCGTGCTGTCCGGCAACCGCAACTTCGAGGGCCGCGTGCACGCCAACGTGCGCGCCAACTACCTGGCCAGCCCGCCGCTGGTGGTGGCCTACGCCCTGCTCGGCAACATACGCGAGGACATCACGACGCAGCCGCTGGGCCAAGGGTCGGACGGACAGCCCGTCTACCTGCGCGAGATCTGGCCAACCAACAAGGAGATCGACGACCTCGTCGCGTCCTCCGTCACCCGTGCGCAGTTCCTCGAGCGATACGGCGTCGTCACCCAGGGCACGCCGGAATGGCAGGCGCTGCGGGTGGAGACCGGCAGCGAGACCTACCGCTGGAACGACGGGTCGACCTACGTGAAGAACCCGCCCTATTTCGAGGGGCTGACCGAGCACCCGGCGCCGCGCGGCGACATCACCGGCGCGCGCGTGCTGGCGCTGCTGGGCGACAACATCACCACCGACCACATCTCGCCCGCCGGCAACATCAAAAAAGCGTCCCCTGCCGGCGCGTATCTCGGCGAGCACCAGGTGCTGCAGAAGGATTTCAACTCCTACGGCAGCCGGCGCGGCAACCACGAGGTGATGATGCGCGGCACCTTCGCCAACATCCGAATCCGCAACGAAATGGTGACCGGCGAGGGCGGCAACACGCGCCACTACCCCGGCGGCGAGAGCATGCCGATCTACGACGCGGCCATGCGCTACAAGGCGGAGGACGTTCCGCTGGTGGTGTTCGGCGGCAAGGAATACGGCATGGGCAGTTCGCGCGACTGGGCCGCCAAGGGCACCATGCTGCTCGGCATCAAGGCCGTGGTCGCCGAGAGCTTCGAGCGCATCCATCGCTCCAACCTGGTCGGCATGGGCGTGCTGCCGCTGCTGTTTCCCGAGGGGGTGACGCGCCACACGCTCTCGCTGCTGGGCGACGAGGTGATCGACATACTGGGCCTGGAGGATCTGCATCCGCGCATGGACCTGACGATGCGCATCCATCGTGCAGGCGGAACCATCGACGAGCAGCGCCTGATCTGCCGCGTCGATACGCTCGACGAGGTGAACTACTACCGCCACGGCGGCATCCTGCAATACGTCCTGCGCGGCATGGCCAAGGCGGCCTGAGGGGTGTCTGGCCCATGATGCCACCATCGCATTCTGGGCCAGACACCGCGTTCCGCCGGTCGGGGTTACGGTCTGACCGTGTGCAGCCAGTCGATGACGGCGGCCTGTAGCGCGATGCGGTGGTCCGAGTAGGAGTGGTCGGTGGCGATGTGGGTGGCGGTTACCGGGCCGCCGCCGGTCTTGCGCACCGCGGTGCCGAGCGCATCGTTGTCGGCGGCGAGCCCGTCATCGGAGGTCACCAGCAGCAGGCGATGTTTCGCCAATCCTTCGGCGTAGTCGACAAAATCCCATTCCGGCGCGTGGGCGAGTGTTTCCTCGGCGAGCTGCACCGGTGTGACGCCGGCCAGCGACTCCATGTTCTGCGCCATGAAATCGGCCAGGCCCGCTCTGCCGCCCGGGACGCGGCCGGGAATGCGACCGAAATCGGCGGCCGAGATCAGGCCCACGCCCGCCAAGGACGGGTTGGTCCGACCCACGAAGGCGGCGGCCATGCCGCCCAGGCTGTGGCCGATCAGCACGACGTGTTTCGTGTCGATGCCGTAACGCGCAGCGTTGGCCGGGTTGCGCACGAAATCCAGCGCGGATTGCGCGTCCTCGAACACGTGCGCGAAGGCGTAGGTGCCGGGGCTGCCCCAGGACCCGCGGTAGTGCAGGGTCAGGACGGTCCAGCCGTCGCGCCGTATCGCCTGCGCCAGGTCGAGGTTCTGCTCGTTGCCGGGAAAGCCGTGCAGCAGCACCACGGCCGGGTGCGCCCCGGCACCCGACGCGGTGTAGAGCACGCCGTTGATCGCGACCCCATGTGCCGGGATGTGCACCACCTGCAGCATGGCGGGGTGCGCCTTGTCCGCCGGCGGGTCGGTGTCGACCGCGGGCGGCAGCGCCTGCGCGCGCCACGGCAGCGCGATCGCAGCCAGCAACACGATGGTCAGGCCGAAACGCATCGGTGCTTCTCCGAAAACGCGAGAGTGTCGCGCCGTCTATGCGCGGGCAAGCCGCTCCACGACTGAATCCAGCAGGGCCGGGTTGCCGACGGCGATCACCCGGCCGTCGCCATCGGGTGACAGCGTCTCGCCGGCCCAGTCGGTTATCCGGCCGCCGGCCCCCTCGACCACCGGCAACAGCGCCGCCCAGTCCCAGACCTTCAGGTCGCATTCGGCCACGATGTCGATCCGGCCGAGCGCCAGCAGGCCGTAGGCGTAGCAGTCGCCACCCCAGGAGGTGCGGGCGACGCACGCCGCCAGCCGGTCGAAGGCCGGCCGGTTCGCGCCGAGCATGTCGGGCGAGGTGCAGGACAGCTCGGCTTCGGCGAGGCTGAAGCAGGCCCGGCCGCCGGCACGGCCGCCGAACGGGCCGGCGAACCGCGTGGGCTGCCCCGCCTGGCCGACCCAGCGCTCGCCGGTGACGGGCTGGTCGATGATGCCCAGTATCGGCACCCCGTCGCGCGACAGGGCGATCAGCGTGCCGAAGACCGGGCGGCCGGTGATGAAGGCCCGGGTGCCGTCGATCGGGTCCAGCGTCCAGCGATGCGAGGCGCCGGGGTTTTCCAGCCCGTACTCCTCGCCCTGGATGCCGTGGCCGGGGCAGGCGGCCGACAACACGCGCCGCATCGCCTGTTCCGCCTGGCGGTCGGCGAGCGTGACCGGGCTGTCGTCGCCCTTGCGCTCGGTCGTCAGCGGCGCCCGGAAATATGGGCGTATGACGGCGCCGGCGGCGTCGGCCGCCGCCAGCGCCGCCGCGAGGTGGGTGTCGGCGTCCAGCCTAGTTCGGCTTCGGCCGCGTCGGGCTGTCGGCGGACGGCGTGGGCGTCGCCTGGG
>CAXTJP010000091.1:0-10370 GCA_964244615.1 uncultured Acetobacteraceae bacterium | reverse complement strand
CGTCATCGCGCTGCGCGTGCAGGGCCGGACCCTGGTCGAGCGTGCGCCCGGGGTCTCGGCCTTCGAGGCGGCGGCGCCCGGCCGCCTGTGGGGCGACCTCGCGGCCGAGACGCTGGGGGACCAGCCCGGCGTCGCGTGCGCTCCGGGTGGCTGCCGGGTGCAGATGGCCGGCACGACGGTGCTGCTGGTCAGGGGCGGCGCGGAGACGGTGTGCGACGCCCGGCTGGTGCTGTCGTCGTCGCGCATGCCCGCTGCCTGCCCCGGCAAGCTGGTGATCGACCGTCAGGCCGCCTCCCGCGACGGGGCCACCGTGCTGCGCCTGACGCGGCCCGATCCGGTGGTGGTAACGGACCGGATGCTGCGCGGCGACCGTCCCTGGGTTCTGCTGCCTCGGCCGCTATTGCCGATGGCGCAGGCGGAGTAGGTGGTTGAGCTTTGTCGTTGCCTGCCTCTGCCCTCGATTGTCTCTCGTCCGGCCGAGGCGGTTCAAGGCCAGGCCTCTGCGCGGTCGCTTCGCGAGCGCGGAGCCGCCTCGGCCGGACGAAAGCAGGGCTGACATGAGGCAAAGGGCGAAATGTGCAGGCTTGTTCCTTCTTCGCGCCAAGCCGCCGAACGCACAACGGCGGCAAAGAGGGACACCGCCCGCGCGAGAACCCTACCGGAGCGAGTTGCCGGTGTTGCCCGGCTGCTGCGAGGCCGGGCCGCTGCCCAGGCCGCCCGGCAGGCCCGCCGGGGTGAACTTGCCCACGTTGCCGAACAGCTGCTGCAGGAACGACGCCTCGCTGCCCGGCGAGGGCGTGGCGCCGGAGGCCATGTCGATGGACTTGCCGTCGGCCCGCGAACGCTGGGCGATGCCGCGCAGGGTGCCGCCCTGGTCGAAGGTCAGGATCGTCACGCTCTGCTTCGTCACGCCCGGGGTGCGGCCGATCCGCGTGCTGGTGACCTGGCTGATGTAGATCCAGGTGTTGTCGTCGAAGGTGGCGCGCGCGGTGGGCGAGCCGATCAACGCCACCGCGTCGGCGCGGCTGGACGTGCCGGGGATCAGCTCGCGCAACGCGTCCGGCTCCACCAGGCTGCCGCGCTGCTTGAGGGTCGGATCGAAGATGTGGATCACGCCACAGCCGCCGAGGTTCAGCACGAGCGGGCACAGCAGCAGCAGGCAGGGCAGGGTGCGTAGGCCGGCTGGAAGGCGCAACTGGATCGGGTCCTCGGCTGCAGGGTCGCAGCGCCGTTGCGTGTCACGTGAACACCGGCCATGTCAATTCATCGGCAGGCGGTCCGGCCCGCCGATGCAGAGGCGGCGGCACAGTGTGATATGGTGACCGTCCCAACCTCTCCTGCAGCCAGCAACGGTGGTCCCGCCCTACCATGGCATTCTTCGGTCTGATCGGTTCCCGCCGGCACGAGCGCGCCGGCTTCGCGCTCTACACCAGCAGCGTGCAGGCCGCACGCGACCCGCTGTATTTCGAGCGCCTCGCCGTGCCGGACACGCTGGATGGCCGGTTCGACCTGGTCGGCCTGTTCGCCGCCCTGCTGATCCGACGCCTGTGCAGCCTGCCGGCACCGGGCGCCGCGCTGGCGCAGGCGATGTTCGACGCGATGTTCGCCGACATGGATTTCTCCCTGCGCGAAATCGGCGTGGGAGAGATGTCGGTCGGCCGCAAGGTCCGCGCCATGTGGGAGGCGTTCCACGGCCGCGCCATGGCCTACGAGGCGCCGCTCTCCGCGGGAGACGAGGCTGCCCTGGCGGCGGCGCTCGGCCGCAACGTCTGGCGCGGCGCCTCGCCCGCCGGCTGCGCCGAGCGTCTGGCCGGCGTGGCCCTGGCACAGGACCAGGCCCTGGCCCGCCAGGACATTGCCGCGCTGTCCGGCGGCCGGGTACGCTTCCTGAGCGCGGACGAGGCGCTGTCGGTCGCATGAGCCGGGACGCCGACATCGCGGTGCCCCGGCTGCCGTCGCCCGAAATGCAGCGGCCGTTTCCGGTCGGCCGTATCGGCGCCGGCGCCCGTTTCGAGGTCGAGGCGACCCCGGACGAGCGCCGCGCCCTGGCCGAGCGCATGGGCCTGGTCGCGATCCACAGCCTGGCCTGCCGCTTCGACCTGCAGCGCGGCGTGGCCGAGACCATCGAGGCGCAAGGCCTGCTGCGCGCGCGCATCCGCCAGACCTGTGTCGTGTCGCTCGACCCGTTCGACTCGGATCTGGCGGAAAGCTTCTCGGTGCGGTTCGTGCCGGCAGGCCGCGAGACGGAGGACCTGGACCTCGAATCCGACGACGAGGTCGCCTATGAGGGTGGCGTGCTGGAACTGGGCGAGGCGGCGAGCGAGCAGCTCGCCCTGGCGCTCGACCCGTTCCCGCGCATGCCGGGCGCGGAACTGCCGGCCGCGGTTCAGCCGGAGGAGGGCGGCGCCTTTGCCGCGCTGGGCAAGTTGCTGCCGCCAAGTTGACGTGTCCCGAGCTGCCTGGCCCTCGCCCCCGTTCCTTGCCCTCGTCACGCGCCTCTGCTAGAGCGCGCGGCTTGCCGATTGAATGTCGTGACGCCGCCGAGCGCCTGCCTGGCGCCATGCCGTCACCGAGTGGAGACCATGCGTTATGGCCGTTCCGAAGCGGAAAACCTCGCCGAGCCGCCGTGGCATGCGCCGCAGCCACCAGGCGCTGCCGATCGAGGCCCACGCCGATTGCAGCAATTGCGGCGAGCTCAAGCGCCCGCACCACATCTGCTCGCATTGTGGCCACTATGACGGCCGAGAGGTCGTCACCGCCGGAAAGGCCCTGAAGGGCACTGTCCGCGTCTGAGCCCGGTGCTGGTCCGGACCAGGCCGGCCCTGCCATGACCGCGCTCCGCCCCGACCCCGCCGAGCCGTTCACCCTTGCCGTGGACGCCATGGGCGGCGACCGCGCGCCTGACATCGTGGTCCAGGGCCTGGGGATCGCGGCCGAGCGGCATCCCGGGGCGCGGTTCCTGCTGGTGGGCGACGAGGTCCGCCTGGCGCCCTTGCTGGCGCGGTGCCCTCGGGCTGCCGAGGTGTGTACCGTGCGCCACGCGGCGGATGCGGTGGGTAGCGACTGCAAGCCGACCGTCGCACTCCGTCTGCGCGGATCGAGCATGCGGCTGGCCATTGACGCGGTGGCGCGTGGCGAGGCGCACGGCGTGGTCTCCGCCGGCAACACCGGGGCGCTGCTGGCGCTCTCCAAGATCGTGCTGAAAACCCTGCCGGGCGTCGACCGCCCGGCCATGGCCGCCATCATGCCGTCCGCCCGCGGCGACGTGGTGATGCTGGACCTCGGGGCAAACGTCACCTGCGACACCCGCAACCTGGTCGAGTTCGCGCTGCTGGGGGACATGTTCGCGCGCACCGTGCTGGGCCTGACCGCGCCCAGCATCGGCGTGCTGAACGTCGGGTCCGAGGAGCTGAAGGGCGACGACCGGGTCCGACGTGCCGCCGAGATTATCCGGGCCAGCCATATCGGCGCGCAGTTCTTCGGCTTCGTCGAGGGCCACGACATCGCCGCCGGCACGACCGACGTCGTGGTGACCGACGGCTTCACCGGCAACGTGGCGCTGAAGATGGGCGAGGGGGCGATGAAGCTGGTCACCGACCTGCTTCGCCAGATCTTCTCCAGCAGCCTGTCGTCCAAGATGGGCTACCTGCTGGCCAAGTCGGGGCTGGACCAGATGCGCGTCTGGCTCGATCCGCGCCGCTACAACGGTGCGGTCATGCTGGGGCTGAACGGCGTCGTGGTGAAGTCGCATGGCGGCACCGATGCCGAAGGCTTCGCCCATGCGACCGACGTGGCCGTCGACATGGTGGTGCACCGTTTCAACGATCGCATACGCGAAGGCCTGGGCCGGCTGGTCGAGGTGATGCCGCGGGATGCCGCCAGGAGCGACGCCGCGCTGGCGACCACCCAGAACGGGACCGCGCTGGCGGTCACGCGCTAGGTCGCCTGCATGAGACGCGCGCGCCTCACCGGGGTCGGTGGCTACCTCCCCGAGCGCCTGGTCACCAACGACGACCTGGCCCGCACCGTCGACACCTCGGACGATTGGATCGTGTCGCGGACCGGCATCCGGCAGCGCCACCTGGCCGGCCCGCACGAGACCTGCGCCTTCATGGCGACGCGCGCGGCCGAGGCGGCGCTGCGCCGGGCCGGCATCGCGGCCGGCAGCGTGGACGCCATCATCCTGGCCACCGCCACGCCCGACGAGGCGTTCCCGGCCAGTGCCGTGCGTGTCCAGGCGGCGCTGGGGCTGTCCACCGGTTTCGCGTTCGACATCAGCGCCGCGTGCAGCGGCTTCATCTACGCGCTGTCGGCCGCCGATGCCTTCATTCGCGCCGGCACCATACGGACCGCGCTGGTGATCGGCAGCGAGGTCTATTCCCGCATCCTGAACTGGCAGGACCGCACCACCTGCGTGCTGTTCGGCGACGGCGCCGGCGCGGTCGTGCTGCAGGCCGGCGACGGGGACGGCCCGGGCATCCTGTCCACCCACCTGCACGCCGACGGCACGCACGCGGACATGCTGTACGTGGACGGTGCGGTCGGCCGCGCCGACCGGCCCGGCCACCTGGTGATGAAGGGACAGGAGGTGTTCCGCC
Organism: uncultured Acetobacteraceae bacterium; assembly: GCA_964244615.1. Classification (GTDB taxonomy): domain Bacteria; phylum Pseudomonadota; class Alphaproteobacteria; order Acetobacterales; family Acetobacteraceae; genus BOG-908. The sequence goes on along the minus strand of CAXTJP010000091.1, from coordinate 5,772 downwards.
ACGCGGTCGGCAAGCTGGCGGACGCGGTGGACGAGGCGCTGGCCGCCAACGCCCTGTCGCATGCCGACGTGGACTGGCTGGTGCCGCACCAGGCGAACCGGCGCATCATCGACGCGATCGGCCGGCGTCTCGGCCTGCCGCCGGAGCGTGTGGTGATGACCGTGGACCGCCACGCCAACACCTCGGCCGCGTCGGTCCCCCTGGCGCTGGCCGAGGCGGTCGGGGACGGGCGGATCAGGCCGGGCCAGCTGGTCCTGATGGAGGCGCTGGGCGGCGGGCTAACCTGGGGATCGGCGCTCGTCAGGCTGTGACCCGGCTGCACACCACGCCGCAGTTCAGCGTGGTAACTCACTGATCGTGTGACGTTTCGTTGACCGAGGCAGCCAGTCTCATTAGCTTGTCGGGATGAATACCGTCACACGCGCGCAGCTTGCCGAGCGGATCTATGCCGAGGTCGGTCTGTCGCGCAACGAATCGGCCGACCTGCTGGAGAGCGTCCTGGAGCGGGTCTCGAAGGCGCTGGAGACGGGGGAATCCGTCAAGATCAGCGGCTTCGGAACCTTCTCTGTCAGGCAGAAGGGCCGGCGGATCGGCCGCAACCCGAAGACCGGCGTGGAGGTGCCGATCCTGCCGCGACGCGTTCTGGTGTTCCGCCCCAGCCAGGTGCTGAAGGCGCAGATCAACGGCCAGGCGGCGCCGGAGGGCGACGACGAATGAGCGCGTTGGAGGAGGTGGCGCGAGGGCCGCTCGACATGCCGGAGCCGCCGGACGACGCGTCCCGTCCCAGGCTGCGCAAGGCGGCCGGCGCGTTCCGCACGATCAGCGAGGTCGCCGACGAACTGCACATCCCGCAGCACGTGCTGCGCTTCTGGGAGACCAAGTTCCCGCAGGTCAAGCCGCTGAAGCGCGGCGGCCGCCGCCGCTACTACCGGCCGGACGACATCTCGCTGCTGCGCCGTGTCTCCGACCTGCTCTACACCCAGGGTTACACGATCAAGGGCGTGCAGCGCCTGCTGCGCGAGGGCGGCGGCCAGTTGGCGGACGACATCCCGCCGCCGAACGAGGCGGAGCGCCTGGCTGCCGAAGCCGAGCGGGCGCAGGCGCCGAACGGCAAGCAGATGCAGCTCGTCATGCCGGTGGAGGCAACGCCGGTGCAGCGCCGGCAAACCGAGGCCGAACGGCTGCGGGCGGCGCTTCTCTACGCGCTCTCGGAGCTCGAAGCGCTGCGATCGATCGTCCACCGCTGATGTGTGGGTGCTGATCGACCGAGCGGCATCGAAGTCGGTCGCTGGCGTTTCCGCCCGCGACCGACTTCGCCTACGATGCCTGGTCGAGTTCCTTCAGGCTGCTGATCGTCCTGGACAGCATGCCGTAGGCCACGGCCTCCTCGGCGCTCATCCAGTAGTTGCGGTCGGTGTCCTTGGCGACCTTTTCGTAGCTCTGGCCGGTCTCGTATGCGATCAGCCGGTTCAGCCGCTCGCGCATCTTGACGATCTCGCGTGCCTCGATGGCGATGTCGACGGCGGGTCCGCGCACGCCGCCCATCGGCTGGTGCAACAGGAAACGGGTCTGCGGCAGGCAGAACCGACGCTCCTTGCGGCCGGCCAGGAAGATCAGCGCGCCGGCGCTGGCCACCCATCCGGTGCCGATCATGCGCACCGGCGCTTCCGCGTCGACGAAGCGGATCATGTCGTGGATGGTGTCGCCGCTCTCCACGTGGCCGCCGGGCGAGTTCACGTAGACGTCGATCGGGTCGGCCGAGGCGCCGGCCAGGGCCAGCAGGCGGCCGGTCACGTCGCGCGCCACCTTGTCGTCGATCGCGCCGAAGATCAGCACCTTGCGCTGCTTGAGCAGCCGGCTTTCCAGCTCGTTGATCGGCGAGCCGAGCGTCTTGTTGTCGTCCGGCTCCTTCTTGTCGGGGCCGATCGGCTCCGGCACGTCGGGGCTGTCCGGGTCGTGGTCCGGCTCGTCGTCGTCCATGCGGGCTCGGAGGATGGGGTAGCTGGTCTGCGTCATGGCGTGCGAAGGCTCCTGCTCGCGCCTGGCCGTAAGCGCAGGCTGGCCGGAAAGTGGTGCAGGACGGGGCCGATGTCGAGGAGGCTGCTGCGGCCGTGAGGGGCGGTGTCCGTCTTTGCCGCCGATCGTGCGTTCGACGGTCCGGCTCGCGTCAAGGCCCGGGCCGCTGCGCGAGGCTTGACCCGAGCCGGACCGCCGAAGCAAGCGGCTCAATGCAAAGAAGGAACAGGTCTGCACACCTGTCCTTCGCCTCATGTCAGCCCTGCTTTCGCCCGGTCGAGGGGGCTCCGCGCTCGCGAAGCGACCGTCGAACGCGGCTTGGCCTTGAACCGCCTCGGCCGGACGAGAGACAATCGACGGGAGAGGCAGGCCGCCAAGCCAGGATGGACGTTACGACTACCCGACCCGTTCCCCAGCGGAGGCCACGCCGAACCGGCTCTGTGTCCCCCAGCTCCGGCGGCCGGTCAGGAACACGAACCAGCCGAGTGCGGCGCCCGTGTGCCGAAAGACCTGGAAGGTGAAAGGCTCGGCCAGGGCGGCGAGCAGAGCGTGGCTCAGCCGGGTGGACCGATCGTCCCCTGTCCAGCGCCGATAGAGCACCACCGACCAGAGGTGGAAGCTGAGGTCGATGCCGATCTTGCCGGTCATCACGCCCGCCGCCGGCAGCAGCACGCCGAACTGGCCGGTGGCGAGAAACCACGCCAGCAGCCCGAGCGCGGTCAGCCCATAGACCGGCTGCAGCGTGTCGGCCGCCTTCACCGGCAGCATGGCCAGGCCGAGCCAGCCGTAGCGCCGGTTGCCGACCATGTCGCGATACCAGTACTGGGTCTGCAGGAAGCCGCCGAACCAGCGGCGCCGCTGGCGCAAAAAGGCGCCGGCCGTGCCGGGCGCGTCGGTCACGGCGCGGGCGCGGCCCAGCACCGCGCTGTGCCAGCCGCGCTCGTGGCGGGCCGAGAAGCGCAACAGGCGATGGATCAGTTCGTAATCCTCGACCAGGCAATCCGGGTCGAAGCCGCCGACTTCGATCACCGCCTCGCGCCGGAAACCGGCGAACGCGCCTGAGATCAGCAACAGGCTGTCCAGCCGGCTCCAGGCGTAGCGGGACAGGAAATTCCGTATGTACTCGTAGGTCTGGAACCAGGCGAAGAACCGGCCGGATGCGTCCGGCCCGCAAAGCGGCGTCAACACCCCGGTGGCGGCCACCAGGGCCGGGTCGTCGGCAAAGGCCTGGCGCATGGCCGCGATCGCACCCTCGTGCAGCAGGGTGTCGGCGTCCACGGTCAGCAGCGCGTCGGTGTCCACGCAGCCGATCGCCTCGTTCAGCGCGCGCGCCTTGCCGCCATGGGGCAGCCGCAGCCAGCGCAGGCTCGGGTGGCTGGGCGAGGGCTCGCCCAGCGTGCCAAGCGGCGGGGGGGAAAGCCCGTACCCCGCCAGCAGCGCGGGCGTGTCGTCGATCGATCCGTCATCGGCGATCACGATCTGGTCCGGCGCATCGGTCTGGGCGAACAGGCAGGCGAGCGTGCGCGGCAGGATGCCGGCCTCGTTATGGGCGGCCACGATCACGCCGAGGCTGACCCGCTCGGCGCCAGGGCGCGCCGGCGCCGGCGGCCGCAGCAGCCGCCAGGTCTGCCAGAACACGAAGCCCAGCAGCACCGTGTCGTAACCCACGTAGACGATGCCGGTGGACCAGGCGGCAATCCCGCCGCCGCCGAAGGCGCGCACCAGCAGCACCATCCACAGCGCCAGCACCGCGCCGTGGATCAGCACGCTGGCGACCGGTGTGGCTGGCGGGGCGGTGCGTGGGGAGGCGGCCTTGAAGGCCTGGGCGAGCGTGCGTGGCAGGTCGGTGATCCTGGAGCGGGTTGGGAGACGGCCCGCGCTATGCCAATGTAATGCCGGGCCGACCGGCTGCACCTGTTCGCATTGCAAAGATGCGTGTCAGCCGCAGCACCGCCCGCCATCACGGACGGAGACCTCATGACCGCACCTGCCGGACGCTACACACGGCTCGCCATGATCTTCCACTGGCTCATCGCGCTCGGCATCGTGGTGAACTACCTGCTTGTCTGGGTCGTGGACGCCCTGCCCAAGACGGCCGAGCGGCCGATCATCAACGTCCACAAATCCATCGGGCTGACCGTGCTGGGCCTGGCGATCATGCGGCTGCTCTGGCGCTGGGCTAACCCGCCGCCGGCGATGCCCGCCACTTACGCGCGCTGGGAGCGGCTGCTCGCCCACGGCACGCACGTCACGCTCTACGTGCTGATCTTCGCCATGCCGATCACCGGCTGGATCCACGACAGTGCGTGGAAAGGCGCGGCGCAGAACCCGCTGAAGATATTCGGCCTGCCCTGGTTCCGTATCGGCGCCATCGCGGACCAGGACCCGGCCACCAAGGAGCGCATCCACGCCCAGTTCTTCGTCCTGCACTCGGCGTTCGGCTGGGCGCTGGTCGCGCTGTTCGTGCTGCACGTGGCCGGCACGCTGAAGCATCATTTCGTCGACCACGAGGCCGAGGTGCAGCGCATGCTGCCGGGCGGTCCGCTGCCGTCAGACGCGGGTGAACACCCAGTACAGGGGTGACCGCCCGGCCACGCGGGCTTTCGCCTCGTAGCGTGTCGGCGGCCAGCCATCCGGCCGCTCCGTCACCGGCGGCGGCGCCGCGAACGCCGGCGCGGCCGCCATCACCTCGGTGACCCAGGCCTGGTAGGTCGGGTCATCGCTGGCGATGCGCCACTCGGCCCCTGGCTTCAGGCGACTTGCGGCCAGGGCCACGATCGCCGGATGAACGAAGCGGCGCTTGGCGTGGCGGGCCTTGGGCCAGGGGTCGGGGAACATCAGGAACAGGCGGTCGAGGCTGGCTTCGGGCAGCAGGCGCAGCAGGGTGCGGGCGTCGTCCGGCCAGATGCGCAAATTGGGCGGCAGCGGGGCGGTGGCCTCGCCGCCCTCCGGCACCAGGGCGGCCAGCAGCGAGCACAGGCCCTGCTCGAACACCTCGCAGGCGATCAGGCCCGCTTCGGGGTGGGCCGCGGTCTGCGCGCGGCTGTGCTCGCCGCCGCCGAACCCTACTTCCAGCCAAAGCTGTTCTGTCGCCGCCGCAAAACCCTCGCCCGGCGTGTAACGCAGACGCGGCAAAGTCACGTCGAGCAGCAGCTGCTGCCGGGGGCGAAGCGCGTGGGTGCGTTGCCGCCCGTAGAGGCGGTCCGCTGGGGCCTTAACAGGCAAGAAGCGCTTCTTTTTTGGAAAAAAGAAGCAAAAAACTTTTATCTATAATGGGTTGAGCCCAAGTTCCGTGCGATTACCGCCCGAACGCCGACTGCAACGTCGGCACCAGATCAGTCTGTTCCCAAGTGAAAAACCCGCCGGACGCCGGACGCCCGAAATGCCCGTAGGCGCTGGTCGGCACGTAGATCGGCGCGTTCAGACGAAGGTGTTCGCGTATGCCGCGCGGCGAGAGGTTCATCAGCTCCCGCAGCGTCCGCTCCAGCTTGGCCTCCTCCACGTCCTGTCCGGTGCCGTGCAGCTCCACGTAGACCGAGAGCGGGTGCGCAACCCCGATGGCGTAGCTGATCTGCAGCGTGCAGCGGTCGGCGAGGCCGGCCGCCACCACGTTCTTGGCCAGGTAGCGCGCGGCGTAGGCGGCGCTGCGGTCCACCTTGGTCGGGTCCTTGCCGGAGAACGCGCCGCCGCCATGCGGGGCGGCGCCGCCATAGGTGTCGACGATGATCTTGCGCCCGGTCAGGCCGCAATCGCCGT
>CAXTJP010000090.1:0-10478 GCA_964244615.1 uncultured Acetobacteraceae bacterium | reverse complement strand
AGCAGCCCGCCGCCCACCGCCAGCGCCACGCCGCAGGCGGCCAGCCGCAGCGTCCGCCCCACCGGCATGCCCAGCGTGGCCGCCGTGTCCTCCCCCAGAGCCAGGCCGTCCAGCTTCGTGCCCAGGCGCAGCAGCAGCGCGCAGCCGGCCAGGATCACCGGGGCGGCCAGCGCCAGGTGCAGCAGCGTGCGGTCCTCTAGCCCGCCCATCAGCCAGAAGGTGATCTCGGCCAGGGCGAACGGGTTGGGCGCCAGCGACAGCGCCAGCGCCAGCATCGCCGAAGCGAAGGCCGAGAGGGCCACCCCGCCCAGGATCAGCGCGCCGGCCGAAACCCGCCGGCCGAGCCCGCCCAGCAGCACCGCACAGCCCAGCCCCGCGCCGAGCAGGGCGCCGAGCGGCAAGGCGGGGGCGAAAAGCACGGCGACGCCCCAGTAGAACACGACGACCGCCCCGAAGGCCGCGCAGCCGCCGATGCCCAGCAGCCCGGGATCGGCCAGCGGGTTGCGCAGCGCGCCCTGCAGCACCGCGCCGGAGAGGCCGAGCCCGCCGCCGACCAGCCCGGCCAGCAGCGTGCGCGGCAGCCGTAGCTGCCACAGGATCAGCCAGTCCGGCACGCCGAGCCCGGCCGCGCCGGTGAGCAGCGATGCGACGGCCAGCCCGGCCACCGCCGCCCACAGCCACCTCATCGGGCCAGGATCTCGGCCGCGCCGACGGTGAACGGGCCGCCGCAGATCAGCAGCGGCGACGGCACCTGAAGGCGGGCGATGCCGCGCAGGGCCGGGTGCCAGGCGAGGTCGGTGGCCATCGAGGGCATGCGCGGGGCCGCCTCGGTCACCAGCAGGTCGGGCGGGCGGGCCAGCAGCGCTTCCACCCCGATGCGGCCGCCGGTGCCGCGGTTGGCCAGGCCGGCCGCACGCAGGACCGCATCGCCGAGGCTGCCCGGCCCGGCGGTCCAGCCGCCCGCCTGCCACAAGACGGCCGACCCGCCGCGCGGCCGCAACGCGGACAGGCGCTGCGCCATGCGCTGCACCAGCACCTGGCCGCGTGCCGGCACGCCCAGCAGACCGGCCAGACGGGTGACCGCGGCACCGATCCCGGTGAAATCCGTCGGATCGTCGGTCTCCACCACCCGGAGCCCGCGCGCCCGCAGCAGCGAAACGGTCTGCCGCGCGCCGTAACGCCCGGCCAGCACCAGGTCCGGCTGCAGCCGCAGCACCGCCTCGGCATCGGCGCGGACCGTCGGCAGGGCGGCGGCTTGGTTTGCCACGAACGAGAGGGCGGGGTCGCGTGCGAGCGGCTCGAGGGCCGTCACCTGCTCGGGGGCCAGCAGCACCAGGAGCTGGTCGGTGCACAGGTTGAGCGAGACCACGCCCCCCGCGTGGGCGGTGCCGAGGCAGAGCGCCTGCCCGAGAAGCGCCAGGGCTGGGACCCGGCGCCGGCGCCCTGGTGGGGTGCCGAGGCGGGCGGGCCGGGGTGATGGAGCCGTCACGCTGCGGCCTGCCTCTGCGTCCGATTGTCTTTCGTCCGGCCGAGGCGGTTCAAGGCCCAGCCGCCTCGACCGGACGATAGCAGGGCTGACATGACGTAAGGGGCAAGGTGTGCAGACCTGTTCCTTCTTTGCGTCAAGCCGCTTGCTTCGGCGGGCTCGCTCGGGTCAAGCCCTCGCGGAGCGACCGCGCAGCGGCCTGGGCTTGACGCGGGCCAGACTGCCGAACGCATGATCGGGAGCAAAGTCAGGGACAACACTGACAGCAGCGATTCCCTATAGAGCCACCGCGCCCGCGTGCTTGGCCTTGTGCTCGGGCTCCACGTGTATGCTGACGACCAGCTGCTCCATGTCGGCACGCAGCGCCGTCTCCAGCCGGTCGCAGATGCCGTGCGCCTCGTCCACCCGCATCGAGCCGGGGACCACCAGATGGAACTGCACGAAGGTGCTGCGCCCGGCCTGCCGGGTGCGTATGTCATGCGCCTCGATCGCGCCGCCGCCCTGGGCCACCAGGACGCGCTCGATCCTGGCCACCGTATCGTCGGACGGCGCCATGTCCATCAGCCCGCCCACCGACTCGCCGATCAGGTGCACCCCCGACCACAGCACGTAGACGGCGGTGGCCGCACCGATCAGCGGGTCCAGCCGCAGCAGGCCGGTCGCCAGCACCAGCCCGACCCCCGTCACGACGCCGATGCTGGTCACCACGTCGCCCATCAGGTGCCTGGCATCGCCGGTGAGCGCCGGCGACCGGGCCTTGCGCGCCGTCCTGAACAGCACCCAGGCCCAGGCCCCGTTCACCACGGTCGCCACAACGTTCAGCCCGATGCCCAGCGCCGGCGCCCTCAGCCTGTGCGGGTGCCACCAGACCGCCCAGGCATGCTGCAGGATGCTGACCGAGGCCACCACGATCAGCACGCCCTCGACCACCGCGGCCAGGAACTCCGCCTTGTCGTGGCCATACGGGTGGTTGCGGTCCGCCGGGATGGCGGCCAGCCGCAGCGCCAGCAGCGCGATGACGGACGCCGCCACGTTGACCACCGTCTCCAGCGCGTCGGAGTAGAACGCGGCGCTGCCGGTGACCCGCCAGGCCGCACCCTTCAGCGCCAGCACCAGCAGCCCCACCGCGATGCTTCCGGCAGCGACGCGCATCGTCCTGTTCACCGCTTGCCCCCGCCTGCGTGGCCGCCTTCTAGCAACATCCCTGCGCGGCGCCCACAGCACCCTGTGCCACGCACGTCATTCACCGATCAGATGCAGCACCACCTCGCGCCGGTGCGGCCGGGTGCGGTGCTCGTACAGGTAGATGCCCTGCCAGGTGCCGAGCACCATCTCGCCATCCGCCACCGGCACCCCGAGCTGCGTCTGCGTCAGCGCCGCGCGTATGTGGGCCGGCATGTCGTCCGGCCCCTCCGCATCGTGCACGTACAGCCCCCGTCCTTCGGGCGCGATGCGCGCGAAGAAGCGTTCGAGGTCGGCGCGCACGTCCGGGTCCGCGTTCTCCTGCACCAGCAGCGACGCCGAGGTGTGCCGGCACCACAGCGTCAGCAGGCCGGCCCGCATGCCGGTGGCCCGCAGGAACGCGCGGACCCGGCCGGTGATGTCCGACAGCCCGCGCGTCCTGGTCTCGACGTGGATCGTCTCCATGGCCTGTCGCATCGCCTCACCCTGCCACGCCGGGGCTCAGAATGTCAGGCGCGTGCCGGCCAGCAACGACGCCCCGGGCGTCTGGTAGCCGGCCGCCGGCTCGAACCGCGCGTTGCCCAGGTTCTTGCCCCAGGCGAACAGCTCCACCACCGGCGTCACCTGCCAGGTGGCGTTGAGGTTGAAGATCAGTCCGCTCGGCGACCGGCCGACCAGGTAGCCGGGCACGCCGCTGTCGTCGGTGGGGTAATCCTGGAAGCTGCCGACGTAGAGCAGTTCGGGCGCCACCACGACGCCGTGGAACGGCAACACGCGCAAGTTGGCCGAACCCTGGTTGTACGGCCGGCGCAGCAATTGCGTGTGCGCCTCGAGGTCGCGCGCGTCGGTGTAGGTGTAGGTCACGTCGGCCTGCAGCCAGGCGGCCGCGCGCAGCGTCAGCGTCGCCTCGACCCCCTGCGTGCGGGCGCGCGCGATGTTGACGGGCGAGGACGACAGGAAGTCCGCCGCGTACACCGTCTCGATCAGGTCGTGCACGCGGTTGCTGAAATACGTGACGCCGACGCTGGCCTGGCGCGCTCCCGAGACCGGCAGGTCGGTGGTGAACCCGGCCTCGACGCCGCGCGAGCGCTCCGGCCGCAGGTTCGGGTTGCCGACGTAGCCATAGCTGTCGATCCCGTAACGGTCGTACAGCGCCGGCGCGCGGAAGCTGGTGCCGTAGGATGCTTTCAGGTGCGACAGGATCTCCGGCACGTCGAGCACGCCGCCGAGGCGCCAGGTAAAGGCGTCGCCGGCGATGGTCGTGCCGTCCTCGCGCAACTGGCCGGTCAGCGCCAGGCGCCTCAAAACGGTGGTCTGCGCGCCGACGAAGCCGGCATCGGCGTCGTCATGCGCATGGACGAAGTTGCGGTAGGGAAAACCGCCGGACAGCGTGTCGGTCTTGGTGTCGGACTGGTCGGATTCGTGCTCGTAGCCGAACGTCACGCTGCTCGCGGTGAGCGCGCCATGGTCGTCGATCGGCACCGTGTTGTTCCATTGCGCGTCGGTACGGCGGCCGTGGTAGCGGCTGTCGCCCTCGGCCGCGTTGGGATCGGACGGGTCGAGCGTCACGGTGTAGCGCCGGTCGTCCTGCAGCCGAGTCAGATACAGGCTGGTGTCCCAATGCCCGTCCAGCAGCTTGCTGGTCACGCCGAGCCGGCCGAACAGCGACGCGTCGTAGCCGGTGGCGTTGCCGCCGTCGAAGGCCAGGAACGGGCCTACATTGTCGTAGCCGTATTTCGCGTCGCGCGCGCGCAGCAGGACGGAAAAACGCGTGTCCTGCACGGGCGTGATGCCCAGTTCGACCTGGGCGAGCTTGCTGCGGTCGCCATCCACCTCGCCGGTGTAGACGGATTCGCGACGCGGCGTCTGGTCGAAGCCGCGTTCGGAGAGGCCCTGCACCTGCGCCGCATAATCGTACACGCCCACGCCGCCCGACACGTCGCCCTGCGCCAGGCCCGCGCGCGGCGCGCCGGCGGCCAGCGTCAGGTGGCCGTGCGGCGCACCCGCGCCGTGCCGGGTGATCAGGTTGATGACGCCGCCGATCGCACCCGACCCGTACAGGCCCGACATCGGGCCGCGCACAACCTCGATCCGTTCCACGTCGGCCAGCGTGTCCACGCCGAAATTGTAGGCGCCGCCAGGATCGCCCGGATCGTTGATCGGCACGCCGTCGCGCAGCACCAGCACGTGGTTGGAGTTGGTGCCACGTATGAACACGCTGGTCTGGCTGCCCGGCCCGCCGGACTGCACCACGCGCAGCCCCGGCACGGCGGAGAGCGCATCCACCAGGCTGACGTAGCCGCGCTCCTCGATCGTGCGTCGGTCGATGACGGTGACGCCGGCGGGAAGCTTCTCCACGAGGGTGGGCACGCGGGTTGCGGTGACCACCAGGTTTTCCGGCGAATCCGGGTTGGCCTGCGCCAGGGCGGCACAGGGGACAAGGCTGACGCAGAACGCCAGACGGTACAAGCGCATGGGCGCAACTCCAATGCCGCCGCACTGCTGTGCGCCGGCCGCTACACGGCGATTGCCGCCTGCGGGAGCTTCATCCCACTGCTTCGGTGCACCCCGCCCGACGCGCGCGTACAGTCTCGACACCGGCCGGTCTCCTGGCTCACGGCCCGTTCCTGTCGGAACACCCGCCCCGCCTTCTCACCGCAACCGCGGCAATGGCACTTCAGGGCAGGCTTGAGACCGCTTACAGTTGCGGGGGCAGCCGCGGCGTTGCACCGCATTCCCGTACACCTGTGTCTGAGGTCAGCCTAGGCGAAGTGCGGTCCCGACGGAAGGGCCGGTGATGCCACCTTCGCGGATGCGCTGCGCCGCAGGTGGCGCGTATCGCATGGCGACGTCGCAGCGCGCGTAGCGCGCGCCATAGATGCGCATGGTTTCGTCATCGTGCACGAAGCCGAGCTTCTCATAGAGGTGGATCCCTGCCGCCGATTTCCGGTTGCTGAGCAGGTAGAGCCATTCCGCGTCCAGCGTGGCCGCGTGGTCGATCACGGCACGCAGCAGGAACTCTCCCGCCTTGCAGCCGCGCGCCTTTTCGACCACGCCCATCTTGGTCAGCTCGAAACGCCGCTCGCCCGTCTTCAGCAGCGCGCAGGTGCCGATCACGCCGACGCCCTTGGCCTCCACGAACAGGATCGCGCCGCCGGGGGCGATGATCCGGGCGCGCGGGTTCTCGAGCACGTCCCGATCGGTCGGCTCGAGGCTGTACATCGACGTGATCCATTCCGCGTTGATGTCGTGGAACAGGCGGGCGAGGTCGTCCGTGAACGCCCGGATCGACAGGCCCGCCGTCGCGAAAGCTGCGGCCCGCCTGTCCAGCGGCTGATCCGCCAGCATGACCTCCAGCGCCGCGACCTGGTCGAGCAGCGATCCTGACAACCCCCCGGCCATTGCAGCCACGGCCGCCTCGATCCGCGGCCAGACCATGAGCTTGGACCGTTCGAGCGCCGCCACGCCGGAGGCTGTCAACGAAACCGTCTTGTGACGCTGGTCGCGATGCCGCCGGTCCATCTCGACCAGGCCCATCTCGACGAGCCGCGACACCGACCGTGTCACCGTCGGCTGGCTCTGCGCCATCGCCTGGGTCAGGGCACCGATCGTTTGTGGCCCGTAGCGATCGAGCGTTGCGAGAAGCGGATACTGGCTTGCCTGGATGGACAGCCCCGCCCGCTCAGCCACGCCCACGACCTCCCCCTGCATCCGCTCGGCCAGCCGCTTCAGCCGGCTGCCAAGGAAGAGATAGCCCTCCTCCCTCACCACGTCCCCAGCCATGCGGCCCTCCTACATGCACGACTATATATCGCGACATATATTTTGGCAAACCCGCTACCGGAGCTCGGGGCCGAAGCTGCCACGACCGTGCGACCGACGGCAGCTCGTAATGACGGTCGAGCACTGGCGAAACGTGTCATTCGTAGTGGAACCGGCATTGCGCGATCAGCAGGTCGCCCTCGGTCGGGCGATATACCAGGCGATGCTCGCTGGTCAGCCGGCGGGACCACCAGCCGAACAGGGCACCCCGGAGCGATTCAGGCTTGCCGATTTCGACGAAAGGCGTCCGGCCGCACGCGCGGACCAGCGTGTTCAAGCGTTCCAACAGCTTGCGGTCGTTCGCCTGCCAATAGAGGTAGTCCTCCCACGCACGGGGATGGAAGACGAGCCTCATTCAGCCAGCACATGGGCCTCGCCACCACCGCCATCCAGCTCGGACGTGGCCTCCACAAGGCGCGCGGCGTTGCGCGGGTTGCCGAGCAGATGCCGTGTCTCCTCGTACGAGGAAAAATCCTCCAGCGACATCAACACGGCGGCCGGTTTGCCCCGGTCGCGGGTGATGAGAATCGGCGTGTGGTCCTCGGTCACGCTGTCGAGTAGCTTGGCGAGGTTCTGACGCAGATTGCTGTACGATGTCGTTTCCATACGGCCCTTGTACCCCATCACGTACAACAAATCAAGGCCGGCCGACATGGACGACATCCAAGACACGAACTTCTCGGCCGCCCTGTCCGAACGCTACCTCGCCTACGCCATGTCCACCATCATGTCCCGCAGCCTGCCGGACGTGCGCGATGGCCTGAAGCCGGTGCATCGGCGGCTGATCTACGCCATGCAGCAGCTGCGGCTGGACCCCGCCAGCGGCTTCAAGAAATGCGCCCGCGTGGTGGGCGACGTGATGGGCAAGTTCCACCCGCACGGCGATGCCAGCATCTACGACGCGCTGGTGCGCCTGGCGCAGGACTTCGCCGTCCGTTACCCGCTGGTCGAAGGCCAGGGCAATTTCGGCAACGTGGACGGCGATAACGCGGCCGCCATGCGCTACACCGAGGCGCGCATGACGGCGGTGGCCTCCGCCCTCCTGGCCGGCATCGCCGAGGACACGGTCGATTTCCGCCCGACCTACGACAACGAGGACCAGGAGCCGGTGGTGCTGCCGGCGGCGTTCCCGAACCTGCTGGCCAACGGCGCGGCCGGCATCGCCGTCGGCATGGCGACCTCCATCCCGCCGCACAACGCAGGCGAGGTCTGTGCGGCCGCCATCCACCTGATCGCCGACCCTGAGGCCACCACCGCCGAGCTGCTGGCGCACATGCCTGGGCCGGATTTCCCCACCGGCGGCATCCTGAGCGAGACGCCGGAGGCGCTGCACCAGGCCTACGAGACCGGCCGCGGCGGGTTCCGCCTGCGCGCACGCTGGGCGGTGGAGCAGGGCCGCTTCGGTACCTGGTGCGTCGTGGTGACCGAAATCCCCTACCAGGTGCAGAAATCCCGGCTGATCGAGCAGGTGGCCGCCCTGCTGGAAGAGAAGAAGCTGCCGCTGCTGGGCGACATACGCGACGAATCCGACGAGCGCATCCGCCTGGTGCTGGACCCCAAGACCCGCGGCGTGGAGCCCGAGGTGCTGATGGAGACGATGTTCCGCGCGACCGCGCTGGAAACCCGCTTCCCGCTGAACATGAACGTGCTGACCGCCGACCACACGCCGCGCGTGCTCGGCCTGCGCGGTATGCTGCGCGCCTGGCTGGACCACCGCCACGAGGTGCTGCAACGCCGCTCGCGCCACCGCCTGACGGCGACGCTGCACCGGCTGGAAATCCTCGACGGCTACCTCAAGGTGTTCCTCAACCTGGACGCCGTCATCAGGATCATCCGCGAGGAAGACGACGCCCGCGCCGGCCTGATCCGGGCGTTCGCGCTGACCGAGACCCAGGCGGACGCCATCCTGAACATGCGGCTGCGCAGCCTGCGCCGTCTCGAGGAGATCGAGATCCAGAAGGAACACAAGGCCCTCAGCCGCGAAGGCCGCGACCTGAACGCGCTGCTCGCCAGCGAAAAGCTGCGCTGGCAGCGCATCACCGCGGAGATCGAGGAGACCCGCAAGCAGTTCGGCGCGGGCGTCGCCGGCGCACGCCGCACCGAGCTCGGCGCGGTGCCCGCGCCGGTCGACATCGCCAGCATCGTGGCCATCGAACGCGAGCCGATCACCGTGGTCCTGTCGGAGAAAGGCTGGATCCGCGCCCTGCGCGGCCACGTCGCCGACGCGGAGGGGCAGAAGTTCAAGGAGGGCGACCGCCTGCGGCTGATGCTGCCGTGCCAGACGACCGACAAGCTGATCCTGCTGGACGAGCGCGGCCGCGCCTACACGCTGCGTGCCGGCGAGTTGCCGCGCGGCCGCGGCGACGGCCAGGCGATCCGCGTGATGTTCGACATGGGGGCGAGCCGGGGGGCCGGCGGCGACGAGATCACCCATGTCTTCGTCTGGAGCGACGCGCATCGCTACCTGCTGGCCAGCAGCGGCGGCCGCGGCTTCGTCATGCCGGCCGAGGACCTGCTGGCGGAGAAGCGCACCGGCAAGCAGGTGCTGACCCTGCGTCCGGGCGAGGTGACGAAGATCTGCGTGCCGGCCGACGGCGACCACGTGGCGGTGGTCGGCGACAACCGCAAATTGCTGGTCTTCCCGCTCGAACAGGTGGCGGAGCTCTCGCGCGGGCTGGGTGTCACGCTGCAGCGCTACAAGGAAGGCGGGCTCGCGGACCTCAGGGTGTTCCGGCTGGCCGACGGCCTGTCCTGGCGGTCCGGCGAACGTACCCGGACCGAGACCGGTCTGCGCGACTGGCTGGGCGAGCGCGGCCAGACCGGCCGGCTACCGCCGAGCGGCTTTCCCCGCTCGGGCAAGTTCAGCGGCTGATCGCGCGCGGCGCCGCGTCTGGCCGTGGCCGGTCGGCCGGTCCATAGTCGCCCGCCGGACAGCGTCCGGCGACACCATTCCCGAGGAGACCAACATGCGGATCACGATGGCCGCCCTGTTCGCGGCCGGCCTGGCCGTCAGCCCCGCCTGGGCCACCCTGCAGCCAGGAGCGCCTGCACCCGATTTCTCGACGGACGCCACGCAGGGCGGGTCGGTGTTCCCGTTCCACCTCGCCGACGCGCTGAAAAAAGGGCCGGTGGTGCTGTATTTCTACCCGGCTGCCTTCACGTCCGGCTGCACGGAGGAAGCGCACGAATTCGCCGACGCCGTGCCGCAATTCGCCGCCCTGCATGCGACGGTGATCGGCGTGTCGATGGACGGCATCGACAAGCTGAAGAAGTTCTCGGTCAGCGAGTGCCGCAGCAAGTTCGCCGTCGCGTCGGACGCGAGCGGTGCGGTGAGCCACCGCTACGACGCGGTGATGCTGCGGGTGATGCCGCTGTCCAGCCGCACCAGCTACGTGATCTCGCCGGCGGGCCAGGTCATCTACGCCTACAGCGCGATGGACCCCTCGGCCCATGTCGGCAACACGCTGAAAGCGGTGCGGGACTACGAGGCCGCGCATCCGGCCACCCCGTAGGATGACGGGCGGCTCACCACCGAGGGTAAGCCGCCCGCCACGGTCTCAGGGGCGTGTCAGGCTGGACGTGCCGGAGTTGCTCGGGGCGTAGGCGGGTGCCCTGTCGTCGAAGCGATCCCATCCCGACCCGGCGTATTCCTCGCGGCGGGCGGCCGGGTTCACCGCGGTGCGTGCATCCAGGATGTGCTCCGCCTCGGTCGCACGGGCATCGTCCACCCGCAGCGTGACGAGCGAGCCGCCGCGGCGGACACCCTCGGCATAGACGTGCGCGTCCTGCTCGGACACGCCGGCATGGGTCAGCGCAGCGATGATCCCGCCGGCGCCGCCGGCCACGGCAGCACCGACGCCGGCCCCCGTCAACGTTGCGATCAGCCAGCCGGCCGCGACCACCGGACCCACGCCCGGAATGGCCAATGCGCCGATGCCGGCCAGCAGCCCGGCACCCCCGCCAAGCACGGTGCCGATGGTGGCGCCGG
>CAXTJP010000089.1:0-10517 GCA_964244615.1 uncultured Acetobacteraceae bacterium | reverse complement strand
GCGGCTGGCTCGGCCTGGTCGGCGGCGATATGCGCGGCCGGGTGCAGGCCGATCCCGGCGGCGCCGCGGCGCGGGTGGCCGCACGCATGGCGGTGGTGATGGGCCGCAAGGACCAGCTCTTCGCCATCGTGGCCGTGGTGCTGTCTGCCAAGCTCGCCAAGTGCGACGGACCGGTGAACCGGCGCGAGATCGACACCTTCAAGCGCTGCTTCCGCATCCCCGCCGAAGCCACCCGCGAGATCGGCCGCCTGTTCGACCAGGCGCGCACCCGCACCGACGATTTCGAGCCCTTCGTGGCCGACCTCACCCAGGCCTTCTCGGGCCAGCCGGTGGTGCTGGAGGACGTGCTGGTGGCGCTGTTCGCCATCGGCCGCGCCGACGGGCCGCTGAACGACCGGGAGACCGATTTCCTGCGCCGCGTGCACAAGGTGATGGGGCTGTCCCGCGCCGCGTGGGAGCGCGCGGAGAGCGGTGCCGCCCGGCCCAGCTCGAACGAGCCGGACGCCTACGAGGTGCTCGGCCTGAAGCCCGGCGCCACCGACGACGAGATCCGCCAGACCTGGCGCGGGCTGATGCGCGAGAATCACCCGGACTCGATGATCGCGCGCGGCGTGCCGGAGGCGGCGATCGCCAAGGCCGGCGACAAGGTGGCGCGCATCAACGCCGCCTGGGACCGGATCAAGCGCGAGCGTGGACTCTGACGTGGTGCAGCCCGGGATGATGCAGCCGGGTCAGGGCATCATCCTGCAGCCCAGCCCGAACCAGCGCGACCGCCCCGAGGGCGGTGCCATCGACACGCTGATCCTGCACTATACCGGCATGCGCAGCGGCGCCGAGGCGATCGCGCGCCTGTGCGATCCCGCCGCCGAGGTCTCGTCGCACTACGTGATTGAGGAGGATGGCCGCATCTTCCGGCTGGTCGAGGAGCATCGGCGGGCGGCCCATGCCGGGATCTCGGCCTGGCGCGGACGCGAGATGCTCAACGACAGCTCGATCGGCATCGAGATCGTCAACCCCGGCCATGAATGGGGCTACCGCCGGTTCCCGTCGGTGCAGGTCGAGGCGGTGCGGCGGCTCTGCCAGGCGATCATGGCGCGCCACCCGATCCCGCCCGCCCGCGTGCTCGGGCACAGCGACGTCGCACCCGACCGCAAGCAGGACCCCGGCGAGCTGTTCCCCTGGCAGGCGCTGGCCCAGGACGGGATCGGGATCTGGCCGCACGGCGTGGCCGACCTCGGCGAGGCGCTGCCGGTCGAGGATGCGGCGGGGCTGCTCGCGGTGCGGCGGGAGCTGCGTGCGGTCGGCTACGCGACGGCGGCGGAGGGCGCCATGGACGACGCGCTGGCCATCGTGCTGCGCGCGTTCCAGCGGCATTGGCGGCCGGAGGCGGTCAACGGACGCGCCGACCAGGGCACGCTCGCCCGCCTGCGCGCGGTGGCGAAGCTGGCATGAGCCAAGCCGCCGGCATCATGGGCACGCGCGAGGGCCGGCGCCTGCTCGAAGCCCGGGCCGGAACCGCCTGGCGCCGCTGGGGGCCGTATCCGAGCGACCGCCAGTGGGGCACGGTGCGGGAGGATTACAGCGCCGACGGCGAGGCCTGGAGCAGCCTGCCGCACGACCATGCGCGCAGCCGCGCCTATCGCTGGGGCGAAGACGCGCTGGCCGGCTTCGGCGAGGAGAAACTGCGCTGGTGCCTGGGGCTGGCGCTGTGGAACCGGCGCGACCCGATCCTGAAGGAGCGGCTGTTCGGCCTGACCAACGCCGAGGGCAACCATGGCGAGGACGTCAAGGAACTCTACTACCATCTCGATGCGACGCCGACGCATTCGTACATGAAGATGCTCTACAAGTATCCGCAGGCGGCGTATCCGTACGACGAGCTGGTGACGGAGAATGCGCGACGCGGCCAGGATGCGCCCGAGTACGAGCTGATCGACACCGGCGTGTTCGACCAGGGCCGCTACTTCGACGTGTTCGTCGAGTATGCCAAGGCGGGCGTGGACGACATCCTGCTGCGCGTGCGCATCGTCAACCGCGGCCCGGAGGCGGCATCGCTGAGCGTGCTGCCGCAGCTGTGGGCGCGCAACAGCTGGGCCTGGCTCGACGGGGTTCCGAAACCGTCGCTGGAGGCGATCTCGTCGCGCGAGGTGCGCGTGCTGCACCGGCGGCTGGACGAGATGCGCTGGTTCAACGAGAGCGCCGACCGGCTGCTGTTCTGCGACAACGAGACCAACGTCAACCGGCTCTACGGCGAACATGCCGACGGCTTCTTCAAGGACGGCATCGGCGACTTCGTCGTGGGCGGCGCGACCGGTGCGGTGAACCCCGCGCAGCGCGGCACCAAATGCGCCGCGCTGCACGCGGTCGATATCGGTGCGGGTGCGGAACATATCCTGCGTCTGCGGCTGCGCAACGCGGCCGACACCTCGCCGCCGTTCGACGACTTCGACCGGGTGTTCCAGGACCGGCTCGACGAGGCGGATGCGTTCTACGCTGCCCTGCAGGCCAACGACGGCGACGCGGAGCGCCGTTTGGTGCAGCGCCAGGCGCTGGCCGGCATGATCTGGTCGAAGCAGTTCTATTACTACGACGTGCATCTCTGGCTCGAAGGCGACCCGAACGGGCCGAAGCCGCCGCCCGGACGCGGCCGGCTTCGCAACGGCGACTGGCGGCACCTGCGCTCGGCCGACATCATGTCGATGCCGGACAAGTGGGAATATCCCTGGTTCGCGTCGTGGGACCTGGCCTTGCAATGCCCGGTGCTGGCGCTGGTCGATCCGGACTTCGCCAAGGAGCAGCTCCTGCTGCTGACCCGCGAGTGGTTCATCCATCCCAACGCGGCGCTGCCGGCCTACGAGTGGTCGTTCGGCGACGCCAACCCGCCGGTGCATGCCTGGGCCGCCTGGCGGGTGTTCGAGATGGATCGCGACGTGAACGGCGTGCCGGACCACGTCTTCCTCAAGCGCGTCTTCAACAAGATGATGATGAACTTCACCTGGTGGGTGAACCGCAAGGACGAGACCGGGCGCAACATCTTCCAGGGCGGCTTCCTCGGGCTGGACAACATCGCCATCTTCGACCGCTCGGCGCCGCTGCCGACCGGCGGCGAGCTGTCGCAATCCGACGGCACCGCCTGGATGGCGATGTACGCGCTGGCGATGCTGCACATCGCCGTCGAGCTGGCGCTGGAGGACAGCGCCTACGAGGACATCGCCGCGAAGTTCTTCGAGCATTTCCTGCTGATCGCCTCGGCAGAGGGCATCAGCCTGTGGGACGAGCAGGACCAGTTCTTCTACGACCAGCTCGGCTTCCCGGACGGACGCAAGATCCCGCTGCGCGCCCGCTCGATGGTCGGGCTGATCCCGCTATTCGCGGTCACCATCCTCGCCGTCGAGCAGGTCGACCGGCTGCCGCAGCTCAAGGCGCAGATGGAGTGGTTCCTGCAGCATCGCCCCGGGCTGGCCGAGCTGGTCTCGCACTGGGAGGTGCCCGGCAGCGGCGACACCATGCTGATCTCGCTGCTGCGCGCCCACCGCCTGACCGCGATCCTGCGCACCATGCTCGACGAGACCGAGTTCCTGTCCCCGCACGGCGTGCGCGCGGTGTCGAAGGCGCATGAGAGGCGGCCCTACCGGCTGGACTGCGACGGGCAGAGCTACGAGCTGGGCTACTGGCCGGCGGAAAGCCGCTCGCGGCTGTTCGGCGGCAACTCCAACTGGCGCGGCCCAATCTGGATGCCGGTCAACTACCTGCTGATCGAGAGCCTTCGCCGTCTGCACCGCTATTATGGCGACGGCCTGAAGGTGGAGTGCCCGTCCGGATCGGGCACGATGATGAGCCTGGACGAGGTCGCCGACGAGCTGTCGCGCCGGCTGGTGAGCCTGTTCACGCCGGGGCCGGACGGACACCGCCCGGTGCATGGCGAGCAGCCGATCCTGCAGGGCGACCCGCATTTCAGGGATCTGCCGCTGTTCTACGAGTATTTCGACGGCGACACCGGCCGCGGCGTCGGCGCCTCGCACCAGACCGGCTGGTCGGGACTGGTCGCGCTGCTGATCCAGCAGCTGAGCCGGCGGGCGGTCCCGGCGACGCCCGTCGATGTTCCGGAAAATCCGACCAATCCTCCCGGCTAGGTTCGGCGGGGCGACCATGGATCGTCCTGCCCCGCGGATCATCCTGCCCCGCGGATCATCCTGCCCCGCGGATCATCCTGCATGGACGCGATGGCCGTCGTCCTGCGGCGCTTGACAATCGAAGCCCACGACGATCAGCTAAGAAAAAAAGTTAGGTTGGAAACATCAGATGTCCTCGCTTCTTTCGCGCGCTGCCTGGTTGACCGCCATCCTGGTTTTCGCACGGCCCGCATTCGCCATCGACCCTCCCTCGCCTTATCCCGGAGCCGCGCCCGGCGGCACGAATTTCCTGAACAAGCCGGCGCTGCTGGGGCCTGTCGACGACCCTGCCTGGTTCCTCAACAACATACCGTTCCTCGAAGTGCCGGACAGCCAGATCCAGCAGGTCTATTACTATCGCTGGCAGACCTATAAGGAGCACCTGGTCTATACCGGCTCGATATATGGCTGGCTCTCGACGGAGTTCCTCGCACCGGTCTCGTACGGCGCGCCCTATGGCGGCGTGGTCGCGGCGGCCGGACACCAGACCATCGAGGGACGATGGCTTCGAAACCAGCAGTACGTGAAGGACAACATCAATTACTGGCTGAACGGTCCGGGACAATTCCCGAAGCCGCAGACCGACAGCGTCAACGCGGACACGGCAGACTGGGCGCATGAGTACAGCTTCTGGGCCGCCAGCGCCGTCTGGCAGGTGTATCTGGCCACGGGCGACCTGGGTTTCGCCAAGACCCAG
The DNA here is from genome assembly GCA_964244615.1 of uncultured Acetobacteraceae bacterium. Lineage (GTDB taxonomy): Bacteria > Pseudomonadota > Alphaproteobacteria > Acetobacterales > Acetobacteraceae > BOG-908. Next base: position 5,648 of record CAXTJP010000089.1, on the reverse strand, counting down.
CTTCCCCAGATGGTAAGACAGTATCGCGGCTGGGATAACCATTTCAACTCGACCCTAGGCCTGTACTGGCAAGTTCCGGTCTGGGACGCGACCGAACTCACGCCCGCCTCCTACGAGTCCAGCGACCCGTATCATGGCGGCGCCGGCTACCGTCCCACCATCAATGCCTATCAGTACGGCGATGCAACGGCGATCGCCAGCATCGCCGCGTTGACCGGCGACGGCGCGACCGCGCGCGAATATCTCAGCTGGGCACTATCGCTGCGGAAGGCGATGCAGTCCGCGCTGTGGGATACGAGCCGGACATTCTTCTTCCACATGGCACGCGACAACAATCCCACCGGGGCGTTGCTGGACACCCGGGAGGAAGAGGGGTTCGTGCCGTGGATGTTCGAGATGCCCCGGGCCTCGGACTCGACCGCCATGGCGCAACTGCTGGATCCAATGGGCTTCAAGGCGAGCTTCGGACCCACCACCGCCGAGCGCCGCAGCCGGTGGTTCAACTACCAGGCGGCGAGTTGCTGCCATTGGGATGGTCCGTCCTGGCCGTATGAGACCTCGCAGACCCTGACCGGGTTGGCGAACCTGCTGATAGACTACCCATCCCAGAACGTCATCACCGCCAGGGACTATCTCGTTCTGCTGCATGACTACGCCGCCACGCAGTATCGCGGCGGTGCTCCCTACGTGGCCGAGGCCCACGACCCCGACGCCAACAGCTGGATCTACGACACCCTCGATCACAGCGAGGACTATAATCACTCGACCTACAACGACAACGTCATCTCCGGCCTGATCGGACTGCGTGGGCTGCCGGGAAACGCGCTCGTCGTCAGCCCGCTGGCCCCGTCGAGCTGGGACTATTTCGCGCTGGAGAACACGCCCTATCACGGCCACAACGTGACGGTGCTGTGGGATCGCACCGGAAGTCGCTATGGGCAGGGAGCCGGGCTGAAGGTCTTCGTCGATGGCACGTTGGCGGCAGCGCGTCGGAACCTCGCCACGGTCATCGTCGACGTCGGACATCCGATCACGCAGGATAATCGCTGCGGCTTCATCGATGCGGCGGCCAACAGCCAGCGTTTCCCGTACGGAACGCAGCCTACAGCCAGCTACACTTCCCCTTACGACAACGTCTGGAACGGTATCGATGGCGTCGTCTACCGAACCGGGATTCCGGAAAACAGCCGTTGGACGTCCTATCAGTCCGCCAACGCCAGCGACTACTACGCCGTGGATTTCCAGCGCGACGTCACCCTGCATGAAGTGCGCCTGACACTCTACGACGATGGCGGCGGCGTGCGCACGCCGAGCAGCTTCGACCTGCAGTACTGGAATGGCAGCGACTGGGTCACGGTGCCGAACCAGGTCAGGGCGTATCCGGCCCCACTCGGCAACGCCATGAACCGGATAACCTTCCCGCCGCTGACGACGAGCCGGATACGGGTGCTCGCGCCGAATGCGGGTGGTGGAACCGGCTGGGGACTAAGCGAGCTGCAGGCCTTCAGCAAGCCGATCTTCCAGATCGCCAACGTGAACAGCGGATTGCTGATCGGCGTGCAGAACGTATCCACCGCCAACGGCGCGCAACTGCAGCAGTACCAGGATAACGGCACGAACGACCATCTGTGGGAGCTGGCCGATGCGGGCGGCGGCTACTTCATTCTCCGCAACGTCAACAGCGGCCTGGTGATGGGGGTGGACGGCATGCAGACCACCGACAGCGCCCTGATCAAGCAGCAACCCGACGATGGCAGCGACGGCCATCTATGGCAGTTCATCGACACCGGCAACGGACGGTTCACGGTGAAGAACAAGCATAGTGGCCTGCTCCTCGGCATCGACCAGATGTCGCTGGCCAACAGCGCCGACGTCGTGCAGTTCCACGACAACGGCACCAGCGATCATCTATGGCTGCTCAAATCCGCGAATGACCCACGCGTCGCGACCGCCGGCGGGCCCTGTGGAGCGTCATGACGGCGTGCCCGTCCGACCCGGATGCAGACTGACAGCCTCCGTCAGGCGGCCAGCTGCGGTCGCACCCCCAGGATGTGGGCGATCGCATAGGTCAGGTCGGGCCGGTTGAGCGTGTAGAAGTGGAACTCGTCGACGCCGTTGGCCTGCAGCAGACGGACCTGCTCGGCGGCGACCACCGCGCCGACCATGCGCCGGATCTCGAGATCGTCCTCGCTGCCGGCGAACATCGCCTCCAGCCAGGCCGGGATGGCGGTGCCGCAGCTCTGCGCGAAACGCTTCGCCGAGGCGAAGTTGGAGATCGGCATGATGCCCGGCACCACCGGCGCGGTGATGCCGACCGCGAGGCAGCGGTCGATGAAGCGCAGGTAGGTTTCCGCCTCGAAGAACACCTGGGTGATCGCGCGCGTGGCGCCAGCGTCGAGCTTGCGCTTGAGGTTGTCGAGGTCCGACTGCGGGCTCTGCGCGTCGGGATGCACCTCCGGGTAGGCCGCGACCGACAGCTCGAAATCCGCCACCCGCTTCAGCCCGGCGACCAGCTCGGCGGCGCTGGCATAGCCGTCCGGGCCGGCGTTGAAGCTGCCGCCGTCCGGCGGGTCGCCGCGCAGGGCGACGATGTGCCGGACGCCCTCGTCCCAGTAGCGCCGGGCCACGTCGTCGACGGTGCCGCGGTCGGCGCCGACGCAGGTGAGGTGGGCCGCCGGCGTCAGCGTGGTGTCGCGCGCCAGGCGGGCGACGGTGTCGTGCGTGCGCGCCTGCGTCGAGCCGCCGGCGCCGTAGGTGACCGAGACGAAGCTGGGGCAGAGCGGTTCCAGCCGGCGGATGCAGGCCCAGAGCTGGGTCTCCAGCGCCTCGGTGCGCGGCGGGAAGAACTCGAACGACAGCACCGGCGGCCGGCCGCTCGCGGGTGCCGGCAGGCCCTGGATGCGCGGGCCGGTCAGCCAGCGCTCCAGCGGGGCCAGGTCGGAGTGGTGGTGCGAGTCGGGCATGCGCGAGGGTCCGGTTGGGTCAGGATTGCCGATCCGGCATATGGATAGCCGGCCGGTGCGGTCAATCTCTACCCTATTTCGGCCGCACCGTCGGTACAAATCGCCCGCGCAACGGGTGGGACAAGCCGGGTGCTGCGGCACCCGGTTTTCATCGGGCGTGATTGCATGCGGCGGCACCCGTGATAGAGAGGTGGGACGATGGCTCGGTCCTACGGCGACCGCAGCGAGACCAGCCGGGGATGATGATGCGCGCCGACGACACAGATCAGGCCGGGACGACAGCGTCCCCCAGGGCAGTGCTGCGAAAGCGCCTGCAGATGACCGGCACGGCGGTGTTGGCGCTGCTGTCGCTGAGCGGTTGCGCGACGCGGCCGACCGAGCCGGAGGCGCTGGCGGAGTATCAGAGCACCAACGATCCGCTGGAGCCGACCAACCGGTTCTTCTACCGGGTCAGCAACACGGTGGACCAGTACACGCTCAAGCCGGTGGCCAAGGCCTACGTCTACGCGCTGCCGCAGCCGGTTCGCACCGGGGTGCACAACGTCCTGGCCAACTTCAGCAGCCCGACCGTGCTGGCCAACGACGTGCTGGACGCCAAGCCGCGTCGCGCCGGCGACACCTTCATGCGCTTCCTGATCAACTCGACGGTCGGCGTCGTCGGCATCTTCGACGTCGCCAAGGGCCTGGGCTATCCGGCGCACGAGGCGGATGGCGGCCTGACGCTGGCGCTGTGGGGCGTGCCGTCGGGCCCATACCTGTTCCTGCCCGTGCTCGGGCCCTCCTCGCCGCGGGCGGCGACCGGGTTCGGCCTGGACGTGGCGTTGGCGCCGCTCACCTACGTGCCGCGCGGCTACGGCTTGCTGACCCTGAACTACGCCCTCTACGGTGTCGGCATCGTCGATGCGCGGGCCGGGGTGCTGGACCAGCTCGACGAGATCGATCGCGACTATCTCGATCCGTACGCGAGCATCCGCAGCCTGTACCGGCAGCATCGCGCGGCACAGGTCGAGGACCTGCGGAAGGACAACCGGATGACGACGCCGGACTGGTACACCCAATGAGCCTGGTACACCCAATGAGCGGGGTTGATGCGATGTCCACTCTCATGACGCGCCGCAAGGCACTCGCGCTGCTGGGAGCCGGTTGTGCCGCCCTCCTCGCCGCGCGCTTCTCGCCCGCCATGGCCCAGGAGGGCGGCGACACCGCCTTCGTGCGCCGGCTGAGCGAGAAGCTGATCGCGATCATCAACGGTCCGGGCAGCCTGGCCGACAAGCGCCGCCAGATCCTGCCGCTGGTCGACGAGAACGTCGACGTCGACGGGATTGCCCGCTTCTGCCTCGGCCGCTACTGGCACGTGGCCACCCCGGAGCAGCAGCAGAAGTTCGTCGAGCTGTTCCACCACGTGCTGCTCAACAGCATCGCCGGCAAGCTCGGCGACTATCAGGGCGTGCGCATCGCCACCGGGTCGAGCGCCCCGCGCGGCGGCGGGCTCACCGCGGTCAGCACCACGATCGATCGTCCCGGCCAGCCGCAGACCAACGTGCAGTGGGTGATCGGGCACGCCACCGGCACGCCGAAGGTGGCGGACATCATCGGCGAGGGGGTGAGCCTGAGCATCACCCAGCGCGGCGACTATTCCAGCTACCTGCAGCGCAACGGCAACAACGTCGACGCGCTGATCAGGGCGATGGAGCGCCAGGCCGCGCACGCCACCTGAGGCGCGGCCGCGATCCGGGTCTCAAGGCCGCACGCTCTCGTAGACCAGCATGGTGTTGCCGGCGCGCTCGAAGCGGCCGGTCACGTTCATGCCGATGCCGCCCAGGATGGTGCGGGAGGCGAAGTTGCTCTCCCGCGCCACTCCCACCACGCGCTTCTCGCCCTGGTCGTGCGCGAAGCGCAGCGCCGCCGCCGCCGCCTCGCGCGCCACCCCCCTGCCCCGAGACTGCGCCCAGATCGCGAAGCGCAGCCCGAGGCCAAGCCCGTCCGGCCGCTCATGCAGCCCGCTCATGCCGTGGAAATGCTCCGCCTCGCGTATGGTGAAGATGCCGACGCGGCGGCGCCCCCAGAACGCGATATCCTCCGCCATCTCCTCGGTGGCCTGGCTACGTGAGCGTACGCCGCCGAGCATCAGGCCGAAGGCGCCGGCATCGGCCTTGAGCGCGATCATGTTGCCCAGGTCGGCCCAGCCGACCGGCGCCAGCACCAGCCGGGCGGTGCGCACCACCCGGCCGAGCGGTTGGGAGGCGGTCATGCCACGACGACCGGACGCAGCCGCGCCGGGCCGGCCAGCCGGCCTTGCGCGTCAGCGGGCGAGCGGGCGGTACTTGATGCGGTGCGGCTCGGTGGCGTCTGCGCCGAGTCGGCGTCGCTTGTCCTCTTCGTAAGCCTGGAAATTACCCTCGAACCACTCGACGTGGCTGTCGCCCTCGAAGGCCAGGATGTGGGTGGCCAGCCGGTCGAGGAACCAGCGGTCATGCGAGATGATCACCGCGCAGCCCGCGAACTCCCCCAGCGCATCCTCCAGCGCCCGCAGCGTGTCGACGTCGAGGTCGTTGGTCGGCTCGTCGAGCAGGATGACGTTGCTTTCACGCCGGAGCATCTTGGCCAGGTGCACCCGGTTGCGCTCGCCCCCCGAGAGGATGCCGACCTTCTTCTGCTGGTCGGCACCCTTGAAGTTGAAGGCGC
>CAXTJP010000088.1:0-10581 GCA_964244615.1 uncultured Acetobacteraceae bacterium | reverse complement strand
CGCAGGCGGCCCGGATCAACGCGCGCGCCAGGGTGGATTTGCCGGCCCCGAGCGGGCCGGACAGCAGCACCGCGTCGCCGGGCCGCAGCAGCCGCGCAAGCCCGCCGGCAGCCGCCTCGATCCCGGCCTGGTCGTAGATGCCGCTCCGCACAATTCCTCCACGGGGTTTCGCCGTGCCGATCCGATGATAGATACAGCCTGCATGACAGACACCGACGTCGCCATCATCGGGGCCGGCCCCGCCGGCCTGTTCGCCGCCTTCGAGTGCGGCATGCTGAAACTCTCCAGCGTGCTGATCGACGCACTGGACGAGGTGGGCGGCCAATGCGCGGCGCTGTACCCGGAAAAGCCGATCTTCGACATCCCCGCCCATCCCGGCATCGAAGCCGGCACGCTGATCGCGCAGCTCGAGGCGCAGATCGCCCCGTTCGCGCCGGCACGGCTGCTCGGCCGGCGGGTCGAGGCGCTGGACGGTCAATCGGGGCGCTTCGTGCTGCGGACCGACCGCGATGACACGGTGACCGCCCGCGCCGTGCTGATCGCGGCCGGTGCCGGCGCGTTCGGCCCGAACCGCCCGCCGCTGGACGGGCTGGACGCCTACGAGGCCACCGGCGCGGTGCAGTACTACGTCCGCCGCCGGGAAGATTTCCGCGGCCGCCACGTGGTGATCGCCGGCGGCGGCGATTCGGCCGTGGACTGGGCGCTGCAGCTGAAGGACGTCGCCGCGCGCGTCTCCGTCATCCATCGGCGGGACAAGTTCCGCGCCTCGCCCGAGACGGCGTCGCAACTCGCAGCGGCGGCCGCAAGCGGCGCGCTGGACCTGGTCATTCCGTATCAGCTGCACGCGCTGCACGGCGCCGAGGGCCGGCTGGACTCGGTGGAGGTGGCCCATTTGGACGGCAGCACGCGGCACATCGCCGCCGACCGGCTGCTGCCGTTCTTCGGCCTGTCGATGGATCTGGGGCCGATCGCCGGCTGGGGGCTGGCGCTGGACCGTCACCACGTCCAGGTCACGGCCGCCACCTGCGAGACCTCCGTGCCGGGCATCTTCGCCATCGGCGACGTGGCCACCTACCCGGGCAAGCTGAAGCTGATCCTGCAGGGCTTTTCCGAAGCCGCGATGGCGGCGCACGCCATTCACCCGATCGCACGCCCGGGCGAGGCGCTGCATTTCGAGTATTCGACCAGCAAGGGCGTGCCCGCGGCGGCCTGACCGCCGGGGTGGACCGCCATCTTCAATCCGCCACGAACCCGTGCGACAACGGGGCATGTCTCCCCATCGCCTTTGCCTTTGCCTGCTGATGCTCGCGGCACCGCTGCCGGCTTTGGCCCAGGCGACGCCGACCAGGGCAGCGGTGCTGTCGGACGCGGACCAGGCGAGCCTGTCCGGCATCAGCCGCTACCTCAACGGCCTGCGCACCCTGAAGGGCCGCTTCCTGCAGGTCGGCCCGGACGGCGCCACGACGCAGGGGACGGTGTGGCTGGACCGGCCGGGCCGTATGCGCTTCCAGTATGACAAGCCGAGCCCGCTGCTGCTGGTGGCCGGCCACGGCACGGTGGTGTTCCACGATTCCCAGCTGGACCAGACGACCAACATCCCGGTCGGGCAAACCCCGCTCGGCCTGCTGCTGGCCGACACGATCAGCCTGTCCGGCGACGTGACGCTGACGGATTTCGAGCGGCCGCCCGGCCGGCTGCAGCTGACGCTGGTGCGCACGAAGTCGCCCGGTGAAGGGAGCCTGACGCTGATGCTGAACGCCGACCCGCTCGCGCTGACGGGGTGGTCGGTGGTGGACGCGCAGGGCCGCGAGACCCGGCTGCGCCTGTCCGCCGTGCAGCCCGGCGGCACGTTCGACCAGAGCCTGTTCACCTTCGTCGATCCGGACGAGGACAAGTAGGTCGGGGGGACAAGAAGCCGGTCACATTTTCTCAAACGCCGGAAACGAATGGGTCACATTGACGGTTTACCTGCGCATCATGAGACATCATCGCATAAACCCCCTCGTCGGCTCGGCTGCTTTGGCCGGGCTTATCTTCGCGACCTTGGCGCCTGCGCCGGCGAAAGCCTGGTTCCGTGGCGGCGTGTTCATCGGCGTTCCGCCCATCGTGGTCGGCCCGCCGGTGGTGCCGTACCCGGCGCCTTACTATTACCCGCCGGCCTATTACGGTCCGGGCCCTTACGCGGTAGCGCCGCCGGCTGCCGGCTACGCACCGGCGCCGCAATCGTCCGACCAGCCGCCGGCGCAGTCTCCCGCGCCGCAGCTCTCCCAGGCGGACACGCCGTATGGCAGCACGTGCTACGCCGGGTTCTACGTCTGCCGGGCGCCGGCGCAGACCCACGTGGGCACCGGTTGCTCGTGCCCTGGCCTGGGTGCGCCGTCCTACGGCGTGGTGCAGTAGCCGCGGCGACGTAGCCGAGAGAAATCGTCCGTCCGACCGCGTCAGGGCTCCGGCGCCACTGCGAGTGACATCGGCGTCACCCCCTTGCGGTCGCGACGGCCGTGCCAGGCTTCCATCAGCTGCAGCACGGTAGCCGCGGTTTCCTCGATCGAGCGCCGGGTCACGTCCACCACCGGCCAGCCGCGCCGCGTGCACAACCGGCGCGCCCACAGCAACTCGGCGCGCACCGACTCCAGGTCCACGTACTCGCCCCGGTCCTGCTTGACGTGCACGGCCCCCTGTCCCTGGGCGATCAGCTTCAGCCGGTGCCGGCGTATCTCGATCAGGGATTGTGCGTCCAGCGTCAGCCCGACGACCGGGCAATGCGGGTTATCCAGGCCCGGCGGGTCGGCCAGGCCCGGCACCAGCGGCACGTTGGCCGCCTTCACCCCGCGATTGGCCAGGTAGAAGCTGGTCGGCGTCTTGGAGCTGCGGGACACGCCCACCAGGATCACGTCGGCCTCCGCGATTCCCGCCTGTGCCTGGCCGTCATCATGCGCCAGAACGAAGTGGATCGCGTCGATGCGGCGGAAATAATCCGCGTCCAGCACGTATTGGCGGCCTGGCCGGGCGGTCGCCTGGGCGCCGATCTGGTCGGCCAGGACCGCCAGCACAGGATCGAGCACGTTGACCACCGGCAGGCCAAGCCGATCGCAGGTGCTCTCCAGGTCGTTGCGCAGTGCCCGGTCCACCAGCGTGGACAGCACCGGGCCAGGCTCGGCCTCGATGCCCTCCAGCACGCGGTGCAGCTGGAAGCGGGTCCGGATCAGGCTCCAGCGATGGTAGATGATCTGCGCCGCCTCGAACTGCGACACCGTCGCCCGCGCGATCGAGTTCAACGTCTCTCCCGTCGCGTCCGAGACGAGGTGCAGGTTGATCCGGTCTTGCCGTTCCGCTGGGTGGGGCATGGGATCGAGGATAGCGGGGATAAGCCCGGTCTGCACGGCCGGCCTTGCGGACACGAAAGAAAGCTGAGGATAACCCATGGCCGAGCCGGGACACGGGGGGATCTCGGCCGCCCGCGGGGCAGGCTGAGGATGAACCCGGAAAATCGCGCAGACTGAACAGTTTGACCCGGGCCGCGCATGTGGATAGGAGGCTGCGGGCGGCCGGACAACCGGGTACCCCGTTATCCACACCCCCTACTGCAGCCGCATCCTTTTCTTAGGACTCTTTTAAGGTGAGAGAAGGAGGTCCGAACGTGACGGCGCACCCCGAAAAGCCGATCCTGCGCGTGTTGGCCGGGGATGATCTCTGGCCGCCGCCGGTGTGGTTGATGCGCCAGGCCGGCCGCTATCTGCCGGAGTACCGCGCCATCAAGGACAGCTCCGGCGGCTTCATCGCGCGCTGCACGAACCCGGACCTTGCCACCGAAATCACGCTGCAGCCGATCCGCCGGTTCGGCATGGATGCGGCCATCCTGTTCAGCGACATCCTGATCCTGCCCTGGGCGCTCGGTCAGGACGTGGTGTTCCGTGACGGCGTGGGCCCCATACTCGGGCCGATCCGCCACGCGGCCGATCTCGAGCGGCTCGACCCGGCGCGGGTGCCGGAGGCGACGGCGCCGGTGCTGGAGACGATCCGTCGGCTGCGACCCGCCTTGCCTGCCTCCTGTACCCTGATCGGCTTCTGCGGCAGCCCGTTCACCGTCGCCTGCTACATGGTGGAAGGCGGCGGCTCGCGCGACTTCGCCGAGACCCGCGCCATGGCCTACGGCAACCCCGATTTGTTCGGCCGCCTGATGGACCTGCTGGTCGGTGCCACCACCGACTACCTTTCCGCCCAGATCAACGCGGGCGCCGAGGTGGTCATGCTGTTCGACACCTGGGCCGGCATGCTCTCGCCCAAACAGTTCTTGCGCCACGTCGTGGGACCCACGGCCAGGATCGTGGAAGCGCTGAACGCGCGGCATCCCGGCGTGCCGGTGATCGGGTTCCCTCGCCTGGCCGGCCTGTATGCCGGTCTCTACGCCGAACGCACCGGAGTGGATTGCGTGGCGCTGGACACCGGCACGGACCCCGCGCGCGCCGCCGCCGGCATGCCCGACGGCGTGGCCGTGCAGGGCAACCTCGACCCGATCGCGCTTTTGGCCGGTGGCGAGGCGCTGCGGACTGAAACTTCGTCCATACTGGGTGCGCTTCGCGGCCGACCACATATCTTCAACCTCGGCCACGGCATCCTGCCACAGACGGACCCGGAGCACGTGGCGGAGTTAGTCGGATTCTTGCGCAGCCACTGAACGTCGAACTTTTTCCCGCGCCCGCGCCGGTCGTCCAGACCGCGACGGCGGCCAAGGCGCGTCGTCGCCTCGCCGTGGTGCTGTTCAACCTGGGTGGGCCGGATCGGCCTGAATCGATCAAGCCCTTCCTGCTGAACCTGTTCCGCGATCCCGCCATCCTGCGCGTGCCGTTCTTCGTGCGGCCGCTGCTTGCGCGGATCATCGCCAGCGCGCGCGTCAAGCCCGCCACCGAAAACTATGCCATCCTCGGCGGCCGCTCGCCGCTGCTCGACCTCACACGCGAGCAGGCGGCGGCGCTGCAGACGGCGCTGTCCGGGCCGGATATCGAGGCGCGCTGCTTCGTCGCCATGCGCTACTGGCACCCGTTCAGCCTGCAGACCGCCGCCGAGCTGCGCGACTGGGGCGCCGACGAGGTGTTCCTGTTGCCGCTCTACCCGCATTTTTCCACGACCACGACCGGCAGCTCGCTCGCCGCCTGGCGGGACGCCGCGGCCCAGGTGGGCCTCGCCTGCCCGGTGACGACGCTGTGTTGCTGGTTCGACGATGGCGGATACGTGGCGGCCACCGCCGCCATCGTGCGGCGCAGCCTGGCCGCCGCCCGCGCCGCGTCGCCAGCCAAGGTGCGCGTGTTGTTCTCGGCGCACGGGCTGCCGGAGACGATCGTGCAAAAGGGCGACCCCTACCAGTTCCAGATCGAATCCACCGTCAAGTCGGTGGTGGAGCGGCTGGAGGGTGACGGCGCGGTGCTGGATTGGCAGGTCTGCTACCAGTCCAGGGCGACGCCGCAGAAATGGCTCGATCCCTCCACCGAATCGGCCATCGAGGCCGCGGCGCACGACAAGGTGGCCGTGCTTGTGGTGCCGATCGCCTTCGTGTCCGAACATTCCGAGACGCTGGTCGAGCTGGATGTCGAGTACCGCGAGCTGGCCGAGAAGATGGGGGTGGTCGGTTACTACCGAGCGCCGGCCCAGAACAGCGACCCCGCCTTCATCGCCGCAATGGCCCAGGCGGTCCAGACGGCGCGCGGCCGTGGCACCGGCACCTGCAGCTTCGCAGGCCCCCGCGCCTGCCCCGCCAGGCACCGCGACTGCCCGATGCGCCTGCCCGCCTGATGGCGCTCGTGCGTCTGGTCATCTTCGATTGCGACGGCGTGCTGATCGACAGCGAGCCCGTGTCCCGGCGGTTGCTGGCGGAGGAGGCGCATGCGCTCGGCTGGCCCATGGAGGAAGCCTACGCGCACCGCTTCACCGGCCTCACCTGGTCCGCCATCCAGCCGGTCTTCGAGGCCACGCTCGGCCGCGCCCTGCCGGCAGACTGGCCGGTGACGCTGCAGGACCGCCTGATCCGGCGCATGGCGTCCGGCGTGCCGGCCATGGCGGGGGCGCGGTCGGTGCTGGAGGCGGTAGCGGCCTTGGGCCTGCCGTACCGCATCGCGTCGAACTCCTCGCATGCCGAGATGGCGCAGAAGTTCGGCGGCAACGGACTATCCGCGCTGGTCGCCGGCCGGGTGCATAGTGCCCGGGACGTGGCGGCGGGCAAACCCGCGCCGGACCTGTTCCTGGCCGCCGCCGCGGCCGAGGGCGTATCGCCTTCGGCTTGCCTCGTGGTCGAGGACAGCGGGCCCGGCATGCAGGCAGCCCAAGCCGCCGGCATGCGGGTGGTGGCTTTCGCCCCGGACGGCCTGCCGCCATCGGCCGCGCCGCCGCACCACGTCATACGGCGCCTGGCCGAGCTGCCGCCGCTGATCGCCGCCATAGGGTTGGGACAGGCGGCGTGAGCGTGCCGTTCCTGCTGCATTTCTATCCCTGGACCAAGGCGCTGCATATCATCTCGCTCATCGCCTGGATGGCCGGGATGCTCTATCTGCCGCGCCTGTTCGTCTATCATTGCGCGGTGGCCGAAGGCAGCCAGGCGAGCGAGCTGTTCAAGGTGATGGAGCGCCGGCTCTACAAGCTGATCATGACGCCGGCGATGCTGGCCACCTTCGCTTTCGGCATCTTGCTGGCTCTCACGCCCGGCCTGGTCGACTGGCACGCCGGCTGGTTCTACGTGAAGCTGGTGGCCGTGCTGGGCCTGGGCGGCGTGCATGGCGCCATGAACAAGTGGCGCAAGAACTTCCTGATGGACCGGAACGACCGTCCGCAGAAGTTTTTCCGAATCGCAAATGAAGTCCCCACGGTGCTGATGCTCGTCGCGGTGATCATGGTCGTCGTGCAGCCGTTCTGAGAGCTTTGTGTCGCGGCGGGTTTGTTGGAGGCAAGCAGTCTTTTTTGAGAGAAAGGACCGAAAAACTTTTGTTCAGGTCGCTGGCATCAGCTGCCGGACTATCTTCGGATTGGCGAGGCGGCAGAAATAGGGCAGGCAGGCCCTTGAAGCCCGGCCAGGTTTGTGCCAGTTGCTGCGTGTCCGGCGAGCAGTTCCTGTCCGCAGCGCGACCAATCCTCCCGATCGGTCCACCCTCATGCGCCCAGCGCAGTGTGTCCCGTTCTCCTCCCCGCCCAGATGATCCGAGGCCGCCCTCAATGCATCTCGCAGAACTCAAGGCCAAGTCACCGGCCGACCTGCTGAGCTTCGCCGAATCCCTGTCGATCGAGAACGCATCCAGCCTGCGCAAGCAGGACATGATGTTCACCATCCTGAAGAACCTGGCCGAGAGCGACCAGGCGATCTACGGCGACGGCACGCTGGAGATCCTGCCCGACGGCTTCGGCTTCCTGCGCAGCCCGGAATCGAACTACCTGCCGGGCCCGGACGACATCTACGTCAGCCCCAACCAGGTCCGGCGCTACGGCCTGCGCAACGGCGACACGGTGGACGGCCAGATACGCGCGCCGCGCGACGGCGAACGCTACTTCGCGCTGCTCAAGCTGGACAACGTGAATTTCGAGGCGCCCGAGGCGGTGCGTCACCGTATCAACTTCGACAATCTGACGCCGCTCTACCCAGAGCGTCGCCTGCGCATGGAGATGGAGAATTTCCAGAGCACGGCGAAGGGCCCGCAGAAGGACAACACGCCGCGGGTGATCGACCTCGTGGCGCCGATCGGCATGGGCCAGCGGGCGCTGATCGTGGCGCCGCCGCGCACCGGCAAGACGGTGATGCTGCAGAGCATCGCCACCGCCATCTCCGCCAACCACCCCGAGGTCTTCCTGATCGTGCTGCTGATCGACGAGCGGCCGGAGGAGGTGACCGACATGGCCCGCACCGTGAAGGGCGAGGTGGTGGCCAGCACCTTCGACGAGCCGGCGACGCGGCACGTCCAGGTGACCGAGATGGTGCTGGAAAAAGCCAAGCGCCTGGTGGAGCACAAGCGCGACGTGGTGATCCTGCTCGACAGCATCACGAGGCTAGCCCGCGCCTACAACACCGTGGTGCCGTCCTCGGGCAAGGTGCTGACCGGCGGCGTGGACGCCAACGCCCTGCAGCGCCCCAAGCGCTTCTTCGGCGCGGCCCGCAACATCGAGGAAGGCGGCTCGCTGACCATCATCGCGACCGCGCTGATCGACACCGGCAGCCGCATGGACGAGGTGATCTTCGAGGAGTTCAAAGGCACCGGCAACTCGGAAATCATCCTGGACCGCAAGCTGTCGGACAAGCGGACCTTCCCGGCCATCGACATCACCAAGAGCGGCACCCGCAAGGAAGAATTGCTGGTGGACAAGGCGACCCTGTCGAAGATGTGGGTGCTGCGCCGCATCCTGAACCCGATGGGCGCGTCGGACGGCATGGATTTCCTGCTGGACAAGCTGAAATACAGCAAGTCGAACCAGGATTTCTTCGACGCCATGAACACCTGATCGCTTGCTGTCGATACGCAGGGCGGTGGCGGCCGACGCCGCCGCGTTGTCGCTGGTGGGATCGGCCACGATGCTCGACACCTACGCCGAAAGATTGCCGGGTCCCGACATCGTGGCGCATTGCGCCGGCCGGCACAGTGCAAGCGTCTACGCCGACTGGCTCGCCAACCCGGACGTCGTGACCTGGCTTGCCGAGACGCAGACGGAAGCACCCGTCGGCTACCTGGTGCTGATGCCGGCGACCCTGCCCGAGGCTGATCTGCAGCCCGGCGATCTGGAAGTGCAGCGCATCTACGTGCTCTCGCGCTTTCACGGTGCCGGCTTGGGCCACAGGCTGATGCGCCTCGCCATCGACGAGGCTCGGCGTCACGGCGCGCGCCGGCTGGTCCTGGGGGTACTCCAGGCGAACACGCGCGCCGTCGCGTTCTACCGCCGCCAGGGGTTTGATATGATCGGCGCGCGACGGTTCACCGTAGGATCGTCGGTGTTCGACGACCACGTCATGGGCCGCCCGGCCGCATCGTAGATGCCGGCGGCATGCCGTTCAAAGCCTTGCCGCCGCTGCTTTCGAGGTCCAGCAACACGCGCAGCTGCGTGTCCTGGATCGGTGTTCGCGTGCGCAGGATCAGTGCCGTGCCGGGGACCGGAAAACGGTTCACAAGCCCCGAGGCCTCGATCATGCGCGCCTGCCGCTCGGCTTGCGCCGACGGCGGTGTCGCGGCCGCGAACAGCGTATCGACCTGCCGGTCCTCGCTGGCGGTGAAACGAAAGCCCACGCGCAACTGGTTCCTGTCGAAAGCTTCGATGCGCAGAGATCCGACCGCGTCGTCGGCGACGAGCCGGCCCAGCGAGGCTTGGCGCGCCAGCACGGCGTCCAGCGCCGCCTCGGTGCGCTTGATGGTTGACCATGACGGCGGCACGAAGCGGCGCCAGGGCCGCGGGTCGGTGTTCTCGGTGCCGACGGCGAACAGGGCGATCGAGAGCAGGCTGGCCAATAATTGCAGCCGGGCCATGCCGCCCGTCGGCCGGGGGCGCAGGCGCTGGCGGATGGCCGGCCAGGCCAAAGCCGGCATCAGCGGAAACGCGTAGTAGCCCCATAGCAGGCCCGCCTGATGGGTCCGCGCGATGATCGTCGGCAGCAGCCACCCCAGGCAGGAGAGCGGTCCCACCAGCAGAAGCTTGTCCCGGGTGAGCAAAGCCGCGGCCAGGATCAACGCCAGCGGCACAAACAGGTAGGCGCGATAACAAGTCAGGTCAGCCAGGCGCCGCCTCAGGAACATGGGCGTCAGGTGGGCCAGAGGCGGATTGCCGATATAGGTGTCGCGCAGTGCGTTCGGGCCGTTACCGAACAGCAGGCCATGCACGGCCATGGAGATCAGCGACCCGCCTGTCAGCAGCACGGCCAGCAGCAGAAACGGATAGGCGGCCGGTGTGCGCCTGCCTGCCTGCCAGACGAGGCACAGGCCGACCAGCCCGAGTACCATGGCCGCATGCAGTCCGGCGTCTTCGCGCACGGCGAGCAACGGCAGCAGCAGCAGCGATGCCCACCGGTTTCCGGCGCGGAGCACCAGAAACAGGATCAGCATGGCGGGAATCGCCACTTCGAAATGCGGAAACCCGAGTGTCGCCAGTTCCGCCCCGCCCAGCGCCGTCAGCCAGGCGGCGGGCAGTGCCAGGGGCGCAGACGCGCCGCGCAGGGCAAGCCAGATTGCCAGGCCGATGATGCCGTACCAGGCGCCCTGGCAGACGCAGAACCAGGCGGCGTCCGGTCCCGTCCAGATCGCGTCGTGCAGCAAACGCAGCACGGCCAGGACCGGCGAGACATGGGTGGCGTAGAAACTGCCCGTTATGACGACCGGCGGGTTGGGCAGCGCCAGCGCTGTGCCATGGCTTTCCAGGGCCACGAACCAGCCGCTATCGAGCAGGGTGGCAGCACCGCTCAGGTAGTAGAAGTTCAGCGTGTAGGCGGTGGCCAGCACCCATGGCACCAGGAGGGCGAGGCTGCCCATAACGATCGCACGCGGTTGCCGCATGTCCCAACTACCGATGGTCCTAGAGGGTGTTATGCACCTTTGATTAGTTGGGCGGCGTGTTTGAGCATGTATC
>CAXTJP010000087.1:0-10614 GCA_964244615.1 uncultured Acetobacteraceae bacterium | reverse complement strand
CGCGGCCCGGCCGGCCTGCCTCGATGCGCGGGCCGGCGGTGACGGGGCGCACCGGGGTGCGTGACAGGTCCACGTTGAAGCGGCGCGCCGCCGACGGCGCGAGGTTGGGCGTGAAAGCGGTCGGCCGGACCGGCAGCCGGCCGAATGCCGGCCGCGCCTCGGCCAGGGCACGCTCGGGCAGCGGCCGGGCGATGCCGCGCATCGACTGGCCGCGGGCGAACGCGCCCGCCGGTGCGACCGTCGCGAATCGGCGGTTGATGAAGACGTTGGTCTGGTGGATGTTCACCGAGTTGAAGACCGGCCCGCGCGCGATGATGTCGCGCGGGACGCCGTAGGGCCGGTTGATGCGGCCGAAATAGTCGCCGCGGGCGTGGTACCACGGATAGTACGGCTCGCGCGGGCCGAGCGGTATCCAGCCGGGCGCGTAGCCGCCGGCCAGTTCGCCGGCGGCAAAGCCGATCGCCGCCCCGGCCAGGGCCGCGCCGCCGACATCGACGAAGCTGACCAGCGCCGGCGAATAGACCGGGTAGTCGGACCCGTACGACTCGTCGCCACCGCCGCCGCCGCCGCCGTAGCCGACCCAGCCCCAGCGATCGTTCACCTGAACCCAGCGGCCGTAATGGAACGGCGCGAAGCCCCAGCGCGCGTTGTCCACCCAGGTCCAGCCCCAGGGCTGCACATAGGCCCAGTGGCCATCGCGGTAAGGCGCCCAGTCCTGCGCCACGTCGTTCGGGTACCAGACCTGGCCGTACTGCGCGGTCTGGCTGAAGCTGCCGTATTGCTGCAGGTCGGATGCACCCGTCATGTAACGGACAGTCTGCGGCAAGGGGGCGGCGACACGGCGTTCCTGCCCCCGCAGCTGCGCCTGCAGGAACGCGTCCTGCTGCATGGCGCCGACGTTGCCCTGCAACGTGTCGGTGCCGCCGATGATGGCGGTCTGTTGCGGGCCGATGTCGAGCGAGAGGTTGTTGGCGGTCACATGCGCCGCGCCCTCCACCACCGTGACGGTCGTGGCGTCGTTGGTGTCGCCGGCCACGATCTCGTAGCGGCCGGGCGCGGTGATCTGCACCGTGCCGCGTGGCGTGTCGAAGCTGACGCCCTGGCCGGCGCCGCCGCCCTGGCCCGAGGGCAGGCTGGCGAGCTGCAGGAACACCGCGCCCTGCGGCTCGGTGGCGGAGAACCGGGATTGGTCGAGAGTGCCGATGTCGAGTTCGGTCGAGTCGTCCAGGACCAGCCGATTGTCGGCGATCTCGATCGAGGCGCCGGCCTGCGGCTCGGTCCACAACGACGTGCCGGTGGTGACCGGGTAGTTCAGGGTCGCGGCGTTCCATTGCGTCTCGCCGGCGGTGTGAAACGACACCGAACCGTTCAGCGTCGCCAGACGCCCGACCAGCGAGGGCGGGTCGGTGCCCTGGTCGCCCGCCAGTTCACCCGCAGGCGGTGCCGGCTGCGCCAAGGCGGGCGCCGAGGTGGTCAGACACAGGCTCGAGCTCGCCAGCCACGCGCCAAGGCGCAGAAGGCGTCGGTGTGAACGCATCGATAATTCTCCGTCGTGACCAAGAAGCAGGACCGTCTTCCCGTTTCAGCGCGCAAACATGGCGGGAACGGGAACGCTTTTGTAACGCGGCGTATCGGCCAGGGTTGAGGGGCCGTGACATAGTGTGACTTCGCGTTCGTCCTGCTGACTTGGTCTTCGGAATGCACAATCTTACCAATCAGACATCCGGTCGTGTGGCCGGGCGAGGGAGAGTTCGATGTTGCGACGTGTCCTGAGGCGTGCGGCTTTGCCCGCCGCCCTGCTGGCCAGCACGCTGCTGGGCGGCTGCTACGCATACCCCTACGGCTACGGCTATGGCGGCTACTACGCAGGCGGCTATGGCGGTTACGGCTACGGCTACCCGGCCTATGTGGGAACCGGCGTGCTGGTCGGCGGCTGGGGCGGGTACGGCTACCGCGGCGGGCCATGGGGCTGGCGCGGCGGCTATGGCTGGCGCGGCGGCTACGGCGGCGGCTACCGCGGTGGTTACGGCGGCGGGTTCCACGGCGGCGTCAATCCCGGGTCGCATGGCGGCGTCGGCAGCCCCAGCACGTGGCATCGGTGATGCGCCGTCCACGCCCGGCCCGGGGCGCGGCGATCTGACCGGCCGGGAGCCTGCCCCGACCGACAGACGACGCGTCGCCGTGCTGGCGCTGGCGCTGGTCGCGCTGTTGTTGATGGGCGGGCTCTGGCTGGTCCATCGCCTCGGTGCTTTGGGAGACGTGCAGGATTGCCTGGCGCGTGGCGGCCGGGATTGTGGCGCCGTGTCGACGCAAGGGCTCCTGATCGGCGTGGCCGGGCGGCCACGCCGTGCCTGAAGCTCGTTCACAGGTCTCGACAGGTGGCGCGACCTTTGGCTAGCACGGGGTGTCAGGCGCGATCGAGGCCGGGCAGCCCAGGGTGAGGCGCTTGCAACCAGTTGTCCAACCGTGGCCGCCTGGCCATCGCCCGCTCGCGGGACAGGCGTATCGCCATCCCGGACTGGCGCCGCTGCTTGATCTGGCCACGATGGAACCGGGACATGTGCGGTCGAGCCTCGGCGTACGCTGCACGCAGGCTGGCCGGATCGTGCTGGCCGACGACCTGGCGGATCGGCCGGACGGCGCGGCGGCCCTGCGTTACGGCCTGGAACTCGCCTGGCTCGTCGGCCTGCCCGGCCTGAGCAGGGCGGCGTCTGCGGTGCTGGCCGGCCGGGCGGCCGGCTGTTTCGCTTGCCTGCCGGGGGTTCTAGGGGCCGACGACAGGCCGCACCCGGTGTTTGCCAGCCTTGCCGCGCCCCGGATGGAGCCGGCCTTGGCCGCTGCCGCAGCGCGCGTCCTGGTCGATACGCATGACGGGCCGGATGGCCTGACGGCGCACGACCTGGCCTGCATCGAAGCGTTGTGGCCGATCGTGGTGCCGACCGAGTGCCTGCTGGCCTCGGGCGGGGATGACAGGCTGACGCTGGATCCGGCGACCGGCCTCAACCGCTACGGCTGCACGCCCTGGCCACGGCCGGCGATGATCGCCTTCGGCTCGTGCACGGCCTCCAGCCTGTCGCCCGGCGCATTCGCGGCGGCCGAGATGGCGCGGCGCTCGCTCGCGGCCGACATGCTGGAGACCACGGCGCCCACGGCGCTGGCGGCAGCGTCCGACGCGGTCGTCGCGGCATTGCTCGACCATTTCGACGTGGCCGATCTCGCCGATGCGGTGCTCGCAGCGTCCGGCACGGATGCGGCCCTGGTGGTGACCGGCCTGCTCGCCGCCGAACGGCCGGACGAGGCGTTGACCAGCATACTGATGAGCCCGTCCGAGACCGGCAGCGGCGTTCCCGACGCGGTGCAAGGGCGCCACTTCGCGACCAGTGCGGCTGCCGGGTGCAAGGTGGGCAAGGGTCAGCCGATCGAGGGCATGGCGCTGGTGCCGCACCTGGCGACGGTGGCGCTGCGCCACGGCAGCGGCGCGCCACGGGCGGCAGCGGCGGTCGCGGCCGATTGCGAACGCGCCATACGCGAGGGCGTGGCACGCGGCCGCGTGGTGCTGCACGCCATCGACGGGTCCAAGACCGGGCTGACCGCGCCGGACCGGGCCAGCTGCCGACGGCTGGCCGACACGTATGGCGGCGCGCTGGACATCGTGGTCGATGCCTGCCAGGCGCGGATCGAGCCGGCACTCGCCCGGTGGTACCTTCAGCAGGGCTTCCCGGTGCTGGTCACCGGGTCGAAATTCTTCGCATCCCCCGGGTTTTGCGGGGCGGTGCTGTTCCCCCGCGCCAGGCTGGCGCGCATCGCCGGAGACGGGCGGCTGCCCACGGGCCTCGCCCCCTACGCCAGGCTTGAAGGCGGCTTCGGGTCCCGACGCTGCCCTGGGCTGGTGCTGCGATGGCGCGCCGCCCTGCACGAGATGGCCGCGTTCGCGACGTTGCCGGTGCAGGAGGTGCGTCGGCGGCTGGAGGCCGTCGGCAGGACGGTGCGTGGCACGCTGTGGCAGGATCAGCGGGTGAGCCTGGTGGATGCGCCCAGGCCGCGCGGCTACGGCTGGTCCGGCCGGCGCAGCGTGTTCACGTTCAGGGTGCGCCAGGCGTCCGGCCGCTGGATGACGCCCGGGGAGTTGCGGGTTCTCTACGAGTCGCTCGGCAGCGACCTGTCCGGGCAGGTCGAGGCACCCTTGCGCCTTGCGGCCTCTCGTCTGTGCCAGCTCGGACAGCCGGTCGAGATCGGCAGTTCGGCCGTGGGCGGCCTGCGGATCGCGATCAGCGCCGCCCAGGTCGTGCAGGGCGGCGACCACGCCACGTCGCTCGCTCAGGTGATGGAGAAGCTCGGATTGTTGCTGGACCGCAGCTTCGCCCGCGGCGCGATCCAGCCGGCCGCCTCCCGGCCCGCCGCCGCTGCGCGGCCCGCGCTGGCCACGAACTAGGGTTCTCGCCGGGAACGGCCTCGGCAGCCCCGCCTCGATGGCCGGGCGCTCAGCCTTTTCCGGGCGGCGATGTCGTCCGCCAGCAGGCGAGGCAGCCGCAAGAGCGCGATCGGATGCGCCCGACCGGGCATTTCGGTCGAGAACGATCATGAGCCTCCCGACAGGATGACGGGCCGCACGGCGTTGCCAGCCATACGGCCCCGCGCGCTAGGATGGCGCTGAATGATCGATTTCTCGTTAGCGCCGGCGAGCTTGCCCGCGGGGCTTCGCGTCTACGCCGTGGGCGACGTCCATGGCTGCCTAGACCGGCTGGTGGCGCTGCATCGGTCCATCGCCGCCGACCTCGCCGCCCGCCCGGTCGAACAGAGCGTGCTGATCCACCTCGGCGACTACGTCGATCGCGGGCCGGACAGCGCGGGCGTCGTCGGGCTGCTCGCCGGCGACGTCGCCCCGCGGGTCAGCCGCAGGGTGGATCTGCGCGGCAACCACGAGGTCATGATGACGGCCGCCTTGTCCGGCGACCCGCGCTGGATCGAGGGCTGGCTCGCCAACGGCGGCAACGCGACGTTGGAGAGCTATCGCGCGTCGCCCGACGACGCCCCTGAGCAGTGGACGAAGGCGGTGCCGGTGGAGCACCGGGCATGGATCGAGGCGCGCGCGCTGACGCAGTGCGAGGGCGGCTACCTGTTCGTGCATGCCGGCATCCGGCCAGGGCGCGCGCTCGACCGGCAGGGCGAGGACGACCTGCTCTGGATACGCGAGCCGTTCCTTTCGAGCCAGGACCGCCACAAGCTGGTGGTGGTGCACGGTCACACCCCCGGGGCCACGCCCGTGGTCCGTCCCAACCGCATCGGCATCGACACCGGTGCCGCCATGGGCGGGACCCTGACCTGTCTGGTGCTGGAGCAGAACCGGATGGGGTTCCTGACCACCTGACGCCCGCACCGACGACGGATTACCTTGCCTGCCGCGGCCGCGGACGATACGGAAGCCGGGATGAACGACGACGACGCCACCAGCGTGGATGCCGAGTTGGCCGAGGCGATCCCCCGGCTGGCCCGGGCCAGCGTCCTCGTCGTCGGCGACGTCATGCTCGACCGCTACGTATTCGGCAGCGTCGCCCGTATCAGCCCCGAGGCGCCGGTGCCCGTGCTGTCGGTCGATCGCGAGCTGGCGCTGCCGGGCGGGGCCGGCAACCTGGTGCGCAACCTGACCGCACTCGGCGCCGCCGTCGCCTTCGTCTCGGTGGTGGGGGACGACCAGGCGGGCTCGGACCTGACCGGCCTGATCGGCGGGCAGCCGAACGTGGAGCCCTGGCTGCTGGTGCAGGGCGGCCGCTGCACCACGGTCAAGACGCGGTTCATCGCCGGCGGCCAGCAGCTGCTGCGCTCGGACCAGGAAGTCACCGGCCCGATCCACCCGAAGCTGGCCGAACGCATGCTGCGCATCGCCGGCGACGCGCTGGCGGCCACCAGCGTCACCGTGCTCTCCGACTACCGCAAGGGCCTGCTGAGCGGCGACGTGCCGCGGCGTATCATCGAGGCGGCGCGGGCCGCCGGCCGGCCGATCGTAGTCGATCCGCGCGGCCCGGATTACGACCGTTTCGCCGGTGCCGACGTGGCCGTCCCCACGCTGCGCGAGCTGGAGGCGGCGACCGGCATGGCGGTGGGCAGCGACGCGCGGATCGCCGCCGCGGCCGGCTGGCTGCGTACGGCGCACGGCTTCGGCGCGGTGGTGGTGAACCGTGGCGCGGACGGGCTGTCGCTGGTGACTGCATCGGACGTGCTGCACCTGCAGCCCGCCATCTCCGAGGTGTTCGACCTGGCGGGATCCGGCGACACGGTGGTCTCGGCCCTGGCGGCGGGCCTGGCCACCGGGCTCAAGCTGCCGGTGGCCGCAAGGCTCGCCAACCTGGCGATGGCGGTCGCGGCCGGCCAGCCCGGCATGGCGGTGGCGCAGGGCACCGACCTCGTGGCCATGCTGACGCCGCAGGGTCGGGCGCTGCGCAAGATCGTGGCGACCGCCGTGGCGGTGGAGCAGGTGGACCGCTGGCGCCGCATGGGCCTGCGCACCGCGCTGATCACCACGGATTGCCGCCGGTTCACCCGCGCCCGCATGGACACGGCCCGCGCCGCTTGCGACCGCCTGGTGGTCGGCATGGAGAGCTCGGCCGAGGCCGAGGACGGCGAGGTTACGCGCCGCGTGCTCTCGGACGCTGCGGGTTCCGCCTCGGTCGACCTGATCTGCGTGTTCCCCGAGGGGGCACAGACCGAAACCCTGCTGCAGCTTCGGCCGGACCTGCTGATCGACGCGACGCCGGGCGCCGTGGTGGCCGATCTGGTACGCGGCTGGGGCGGAGAAGTGCTCGCGGGCTGACGGTGCTGCGATGAAGCCCGTCCGGCGCTTCTTTGGCCCGACGCCGAGGGCTGGGGCAGACACCGAGAGAGCGACGTTGAAGCAGCAATCCATTCTACTCGCAGCTGAGGGCGAAATGGTCCTGCGGGTCGGCGAGGTTTTCCAGCCGGCAGGCGGCCAGGGTGGCGAAACGGTGGGTGAGAGCGCGGCGTCGCGCGGGGGCCATGCGATGGACCGGCGCTTCGCGCAACATCACCGCCTGCTGGTCGGCGGCGACGATCAGCCCGACATCGTCCGGCAGCAGGATCTGCGGGAAGTCGAGGTCGACCGCGAAGTAGAGCGCGTCGGAAAAGTCGCGGTACTCCGGCCATTTTCCGTCGGTCAGGAAGTCGGTGGCGCCGGATTTCACCTCGACGCAGGCGAAGTCGCCGTCCCGCTTCAAGGCCAGGATGTCGGCCCGGCGATTGTTCGGCAGCGCCACCTCGTGCAACGGCGCCCAGCCGAGCGCACGGCACAGGCGCGCGGCCGCGCGACGGATGGCGGTGGTACGTTCCGGCGGCGAGAGATCCATGCCAAAGCTTAGCCGGAATCGGCCGAAAAGAACAGAAAGGGACCGACATGGACACGCCCCCTTCCCTCGCCGCGTCGCCCGGCCTTGCGCGTCAAGGCGAGATCT
This sequence comes from uncultured Acetobacteraceae bacterium, assembly GCA_964244615.1. Classification (GTDB taxonomy): domain Bacteria; phylum Pseudomonadota; class Alphaproteobacteria; order Acetobacterales; family Acetobacteraceae; genus BOG-908. The sequence goes on along the minus strand of CAXTJP010000087.1, from coordinate 3,151 downwards.
ACCTCGCCGGCATGACGGCGCAGCAGCGTCCGGCGGTGCCCACGCGCCAGGATGCGCTGGAAGCGCGCGCCAGGTCGGCGATGTCGGCCGAGGCCTTCGCCTACATCGCCGGTGGCGCGGGGCGCGAAGCTACGATGGACGCCAACCTTGCTGCCTTCGACCAGGTTCGGATCGTGCCGCGCATGCTGCGCGATGTGGGCACGCGCGACCTGTCCATCGAGCTGTTCGGCCGCGTTCTGCCGCATCCGGTGCTCGCGGCCCCGATCGGCGTGCAGGAGATGGCCCACCCCGACGGGGACCTGGCCACCGCGCGTGCCTGCGCCAGCCTGCAGGTGCCGCTGGTGATCTCCAACCAGGCGAGCCATACGATGGAGGCGATCGCGTCGGCGATGGGCGACGCGGAACGGTGGTTCCAGCTCTACTGGGGCAAGTCGGACGAGCTGGTGGCAAGCCTGGTGCGCCGCAGCGAGGCCTGCGGCTGCACCGCCCTGGTGGTGACGCTCGACACCGCCCTGCTCGGCTGGCGCTGCCGCGACCTCGACCTCGGCTACCTGCCGTTCCTTGAGGGTCGCGGCATCGCGCAATACACCTCGGACCCGGTGTTCAGGGCCAGGCTGGGCGACCGGGCGGACGACGTTCGGGCGGCCAGCCTGCTGTTCATGGGTATCTACTCGAACCCGACGATCACCTGGGAGCGATTGTCGTTTCTGCGCCGCCAAACGCGCCTGCCTATCCTGCTGAAGGGCATCAACCACCCGGCGGACGCGAGGCTGGCGATCGAGCACGGCATGGACGGGATCATCGTCTCCAACCATGGCGGACGGCAGGTGGACGGGGCGCAGGCGGCGCTGACCGGGCTGCGCAAGGTGGCCGACCAGGTCGCCGGCCGCGTTCCGGTGCTGTTCGACAGCGGGATCCGTGGCGGCGCCGACATCTTCAAGGCGCTGGCGCTCGGCGCGCGTGCCGTGCTGGTCGGGCGGCCCTACGTCTACGGTCTGGCGATCGATGGCCAAGCCGGCGTGTCGGCGGTGCTGCGCGGCATGCTGGCGGAGCTGGACCTGACGCTCGGGCTGGCCGGTTGCCGGACCCTGGGCGAGATCACGCCGGACATGGTCGAGGACAGCGGCCAGGCACTTCGTCCCGGCGAGGCCGAGAGCCGCTTGCGGTCACGCTAGAGCGGGATGTGTCCTTCTGTCGGCACGGCCGGGCGCATCCCGCTCTGGCTCTTTGTCGTGTCGAGCATGTTATCCGGCGGCTGACCGCGTCCGGCCGCATCATGCTCTACGCCTGCAGTTCGCCCAGGCGCTTGTCGAGAAAGGCCGTCACCGCGATCTCCTCGGCCGTCAGCCCGGTCTCCTCGTGGTCGAGCACGGCATCGGCCCGCGCTTTCAACCCTTCGAGCAGGCTGCCGTCGAGGTAGCCGTCGAAGATGGCAGGGTGGATGTAGCATTTGCGGCAGATGCTCGGGGTGTTGCCGAGCAGGCCGGAGACGGCCTCGACCGCGCGGAGAACGTTCTTCTTCGCTTTCGCTTCGCTGTCGAAGCTCTCGAACTCGCGCAAGGCGAGAGCCGCCAGGTTGGTGGCTGCCCATGTCCGAAAATCCTTGGCGGTTATGTCCTCGCCGGTGATCTCGTGCAGGTAGGCGTTGACGTCGTCGGACCCGACCGTGTGGCTGGCGCCATCCTGGTCGATGTAGTGGAACAGCTCCTGTCCGGGCATGTCCTGCAGGCGCTTGATGATGCTGGCGAGTTTGCGGTCTTTCAGCTCGATGTGCCGCTGGATTCCGTGCTTGGCACGGAAGTCGAGTTCCACCACGTTGCCATGCACCTTCGCGTGCCGCTCGCGCAGCGTGGTCAGCCCGAAGCTGTTGTTGGTGCGGGCGTATTCCTCGTTGCCGATTCGCGCCAGCGTCCGCTCCAGCAATCGCACCAGGGCGGCGAGGACTTTCTCGCGCGGCAGTCCGGGCCTGGCGAGATCATGTTCCACGCGGGCGCGGATCTCGGGCAACTTGCGCCCGAAGACGAGCATCTTGCCGTATTTGGCCTCGTCGCGGATCTCGCGCCAGCGCGGGTGATAACGGTACTGCTTTCGCCCGCGCGCGTCGCGTCCAACCGCCTGCAGATGACCGTTCGGATCGCGGCAGATCCAAACGTCCGTGTAGGCGGGCGGGATGGCAAGCTTGCGTATGCGCTGGATCGTGCGCTCGTCGGCGATGCGCGTGCCGTCCGGCATGAAGTAGTCCCAGCCGCCCGCTTCGGCCGGCCGTCGCGTGATGCCCGGCTTGGTGTCGTGCACGTAATGCAGATGCGCTGCCTTGGCCGCCGCTTCCGGGTCGAGCAGGTTTTTCGCCTCGTCCGTCACCACCAGATCCTCCCGGATGGCATGGAACGAGCGTGATACGTGTTGGTTGCAGTGCTCCAGTGCGCGCACCCGACCGGCAAACTCGGCATGATCTGCAAGCTGATCGCAAGCGCCGCCTTGGCAAGCCGCCTGGCGATTACTGAACGTTTCGTGTCCGCTCAATCGTCGTTTGTTCGGCGGCATAGCACCTCGCGCTTGCCCACGTGGTTCGCGGCGGAGACGATGCCCTCTTTCTCCATCTGCTCGATCAGCTTGGCGGCGCGGTTGTAGCCGATGTTGAGGTGGCGCTGGATGAAACTGGTGCTCGCCTTTCCTTCCCGCGCAACCAGGGCGACCGCCTGGTCGAACAGCCCCATCTCGCCGTCGCCTGCGGCCATGCCGCCCTGCGTGCCGGCGCCGTCCTCCTCGGCGGCTTCCGTCACCTCGTCGAGGTAGTCGGGTGCGCCCTGCTGGCGCAGGAAGGCCACCGTATCCTCAACCTCCCGGTCGGTCACCAGCGGGCCGTGCACGCGTGTGATGCGGCCGCCGCCCACCATGTAGAGCATGTCGCCGTGGCCCAGCAGCTGCTCGGACCCCTGCTCGCCCAGGATGGTGCGGCTGTCGAACTTGCTGATCACCTGGAAGCTGATGCGGGTGGGGAAGTTGGCCTTGATCGTGCCGGTGATCACGTCCACCGAGGGGCGCTGCGTCGCCATGATCACGTGGATGCCGGCCGCACGCGCCATCTGTGCCAACCGCTGCACCGCGGCCTCGATGTCCTTGCCGGCGACCATCATCAGGTCGGCCATCT
>CAXTJP010000086.1:0-10634 GCA_964244615.1 uncultured Acetobacteraceae bacterium | reverse complement strand
TCGATCAGCGTGTTCAGGTTGGGCACGGCCTCGAACACGATGTCGCCGCCGCGGCCGCCGGTGCCGCCGTCAGGGCCGCCGAACTCTATGAAGCGTTCCCGGCGGAAGGCGATGACGCCGTCTCCGCCGTCGCCGGATCTTACGTAGATCTTGGCTTGGTCTAGGAACTTCATGAGACAGGAAGGCCAGGGCTCTGCCCTGGACTCGCTGGGGCCCGCGGCCCCAGATCCCTACTCTGCTGCCTGGGGCAGCTCTACCGAGACGTAGACGCGGTCGTCCGCTCTCGTCTGGAATTTCACGTGGCCTTTTACGACCGCGAAGATCGTGTGGTCCTTGCCCAGCCCGACGTTCGCGCCGGGCTTCCACTTGGTGCCGCGCTGGCGGATGATGATGTTGCCTGGGATCACTGCCTCGCCGCCGAACTTCTTGACGCCGAGGCGCCTGCCCTCGGTATCGCGCCCGTTGCGCGACGAGCCGCCCGCTTTCTTGTGTGCCATCGGATGCTCCTGTCGCTCTAGGCGGCGTCGCCGGTCTGCGGCGCGGCCGCGTTTATGTCGGCCACGCGCAACACGGTCACGTGCTGGCGATGGCCGTTCTTGCGCCGGCTGTTCTGCCGACGCCGCTTCTTAAAGATGATCACCTTGTCCAGCCGATCCTGCGCGATGACCGTCGCCGTCACGGTCGCGCCGGCCACGACAGGCGTGCCGAGCGTGACGCCGGCCTCGGAGCCCACGGCCAGGATGTCGGTGAACGTGAAAATCGCGCCGGGCTCGGCTTCGAGCTTCTCGACCTTCAGCAGCGCGTTCGGCGTGACGCGATACTGCTTTCCGCCCGTGCGGATGACAGCGAACATGGTCATACTCCATAGCGGAACACTCGTCGGTGCCCGATTCTTATTATGAGGGCGTCTGCGCACCCTGCCGGTCGTGGCGCCGCGGTTTTACGCGGCGCGGCCGCGCATGGCGAACCCTGCACGGTCGCATGCCACTAAGTCGCACGGCCGCTCCTGTCAACAGTCCGACTGCCATACGGGCTGGCCGCAACCGCTTCCCGACTTGCCGTTGCGCATTCCCGAACCCCGCCGGTATAACAAGCCCGCCACAGCGCTTGGAGAGGTGCCAGAGTGGTCGATCGGGGCGGTCTCGAAAACCGTTGTGCCTTCGCGGGTACCGTGGGTTCGAATCCCACCCTCTCCGCCAGAGATCAGCGGTAAGTCGTTGGTCCTGCTGCTAATTCTTTATGACATTGGCGTTCGGTCCCACTTTGGGTTCAATTGACGAGGCGTGCTACAATCTGACTTGACGTCTTGCACGGAACGTGGACCCGAGGCGTTCAAGCCGAAAAAGAACGCGGCACCGCCATGACGCTCGAACAGCTCCGGATATTCGTGGCAGTCGCCGAGCGGCAGCACGTGACAAGGGCCGCCCACGCCCTGCACCTGGCGCAATCTGCCACAAGTGCGGCGATCGCGGCACTCGAGGCCAGGCATGGCACGAAACTGTTTCATCGGGTAGGGCGGGGGATCGAGCTGACCCAGGCGGGGGCGCTGTTCCTGCCGGAGGCGCGCGCCGTGCTGGCCCGTGCCGGTGCCGCGGAACTGGCGCTCGCCGAACTTGGCGGGCTGGAGCGGGGCAGCTTGTCCGTGCACGCCAGCCAGACCATCGCCAGCTACTGGCTGTCGCGCCACCTCGTGGCCTTCCACCGCGCCTAGCCGAAAATCGAGATTGTCGTGGATATCCTTGGGTGCGGCTCGGCTACGGTGTGATGCTGAAAAGGGTTCCGCCGCCACCGTCGCCGCCCAGGCCAGCTGTTCCGTAGATGGCGCCGTTCTTTCCGAGGGCGATTCCGGCTTCGGGATATTGGCCGTCCGAATCCTGAAAGTCGTGGAGCACTTTGAACTTCGACGTTCGCAGGTCGATCCGGAAGACGGTTCCGTAGTTGTAGGTACCGCCCGAGTAAGCCGTACCGTAGAGCAGGCCGCCACGGGTTATGGCCGGCCGGCCCTGTGGCTGTTCGCCATCCGCTGTTCCGGCGAACGAGTGCAGGAGAGTGAAGGTCTTTGTTGCTAGATCGTACTTCCAGACGGTTCCGAAATTATGCTGGCCACCGCGATATGTCGTTCCGTAGAGCGCGCCCTCGAACAATGCCACTCCGGCAAACGGCACTGCCCCCATCTTCTTATCGTCAAACGCATGCAGGATGGTGAACGTCGCCGTTGCCGGATCATAGGCATAGATCGCGCCGGTGGACGTTTTGCCGTTCAGCTCGTTGACTCCATAGACGATGCCTTCGCTGTCGAGGACGACGTTGCCGATAGGTGAATTTTCGCCTTTTGAGTCGAACGTATGCAGCGGCGTCAGCTTGGAAGATAACCGCTGGATCTTGTACAGCACACCGCCATTCAGAGGGCCGGCCTGCAAAGCAGCCCCGTAGAACTCACCCTTTCGCAGCATCAAGCCACCATACGGACTGGCACCGTCTTCGGCGCCGGTAAAGGTATGCAGGGTCGTCAGCGCGTCCGATGCGAGGTCGAGTCGATAAACCGTCCCGGCGTTGTTGGCGCCGCCTGATGCCGCGGTGCCATACAGGCCGCCATCCTTCAGCACGAGAGAGCCTTGCGGCTTGGCGCCGTCGCCTGCACCGTTGAAGCTGAAGAGATATTGGAAAGCTTCTGTCGAAAGCGCGTACTGGAAGATTGTTCCGGACTGATTACCGATCGCCGTCGTTCCGAATATGTTGCCCGCCGCATCGAGGGCGAGATCGCCTGTCGGAATGTACCCGATATCGGAGAAGGAAAACGCGTGTAGCACCTTGAAGGACGACGCCTGAGCCGGATCACCGCTGGCCAAAGCTGCAAAACCGGCAGCTACTGCCAGGCCTGCCTTGAGAACTACCCTCATTAACCATCCTTTTCTTAAGCTACACCATATTACGAGACGTCGTCGCCAATGAGGCGTTCGATGAGCCTGCTGACAGCATCCGAACATCTCGCTGTTGCTCCACGGCCGGAAGCTGAACTTTTAGTGGCGCTTGACGAGATAAGGGTCAAGGACTTTCACGATGTCTGACGCATAACCTGAGGAGATGGCGATTTGCGCGAGTCAAAGCACCGCTTTTCTAGCGGCGTGTCGTCGATCGAGCCAACTGGCGGTTGCCGCCAGGTGAACGCTGGCAAGGACGTTTCGTGCGGCTTTCTCGTGTCGCTGTGCGATGGCACGACATTGCTGCAGTTTGGCGAACAAGGTCTCGATCATACGACGCTCGACTGGTCAGCGATACTGGCTTACCGACACGCCCGTATCCGAGGCCGCCCTGGGATTTTCGTTCCGGCCGTCAGGCACGCAGCCCGAGGACGGCACGGCGTGCCGCCAGGACATGGCTGCGCATGACCGCGCTGGCCCATAGCGGATCGCGCGCGCGGAACGCGAGGACCAGTTCGCGGTGGTGTCCGGCACTGCGCAGCAGGTCGTCCTGGGTGTAGGCCTCCAGCGTCCGCAGCACGAGCGGCATGTCTACGACGCTGGCGATCATGCTGGCCAGGCGTTCGTTGGCGGCACCGGCGACGATGGTCAGATGGAGTTCGCTGTTGGCGATCGCCAGCGCTTGACGGAAGCCGGGCGGGCGGTCGCGGGCAAGCTCGTGGGTCAGTTCCGCCAGTTGCGAGATGCGGTCGATCTGCGCCTCGGTGAGGCAGGGCGTGGCAAGCTCGGCGGCATGGCTCTCGAGCACGACGCGCAGCCCGAACATCTGGGCGATGTCGGCGGCACTCCAGCCGGTGACGGTGGCGCCCTGGTTGGGCACCATGCGAACCAGGCCTTCGGCCTGCAGGCGCCGCAGGGCCTCGCGGATCGGCGTCCGGCTGACGCCGGATGCCTGGGCCAGCGTTTCCCCCGTCAGGCGCTGGCCGGCGGCGTAGCGGCCTTCGATGATGCCGGCGCGTATCGTCCGGTAGGCTGCCTCGACCCCGTCGCGCAGGCGGCGTCCGTTGCCGTCCATCTCAGGTCAGGGGCGGGAACAGTCCGGCCCGGCCCAGCATGGCCGGAACGGCATGGCCCAGGCGATCTTGCAGCCAAGCCGCGGTTTCAATGAGCTTCTGCAGATCGACATGCGGCACCTCACCCATCCGGCGCAGCATGTAGCATAGATCTTCGGTCGGGATGTTGCCGGTGGCACTGGGGGCGAAGGGACAGCCGCCGATGCCGCCGATGCTGGCATCCAGGCGGCGGACGCCGCATTGGGCGGCGGCGTAGGCGTTCGCCAGGCCGGTGTTGCGCGTGTTGTGGAAATGCGCGCGCAACGCGATGCGGGGGGCGGCGGAAGCGGCGGCCGAGAAACGTTCGGTCACGTCGGCCGGGGAGGCAACGCCGATCGTGTCGGCGAGCGCGATCTCGGCCGGCGCGTGCTCTGCGATGCGGGCGACCAGTTCGGCGACGCGCGCAGGAGGGACTTCGCCCTCGAACGGGCAGCCGAACGCCGCTGCGACGACGGCGCTTGCGGGGATCTGCGCGGCTTGCGCGGCCGCGGCGATGCCGGCCCAGTTCTCCAGGGCGCCTTCGATGCCGACGCCCTGGTTGCGTCGCGAGAAGGTTTCGGAGGCAACGATGACGACGTTGACCTCGTCCACGCCGGCGCGCAGGGCGCGGTCCAGGCCGCGTCGGTTCAGCACCAGGCCGATGCGGCGCAATCCGGGACGGCCGGCGAGCGCGGACAGCACGGCCTCGGCATCGGCCATCTGCGGCACGCGGGACGGGCTGACGAAGCTCGCGACCTCGATGCGGCGCAGGCCGGCGGCGACCGCGCGGTCGATCAGCCCCACCTTGTCGGCGGTCGACAGCAGGGTGTGTTCGTTCTGCAGGCCGTCGCGTGGCGAGACTTCGACGATTTCGACCGGGTGGAGCATTCCGCCGATTGGATACAAGATACGCCAGCGACGCAAGGACTAGCGCAAAAAAACTACATTCTTTGCCGTGTCTTCACTGTTTCGTTGCAAAGCTTAACAGCATTTGCATACAGTCGGGGTAACGCGGAGGTCGCATGCCGTCTGAACCAAGCGTCGGGCCTCTCGAAGGCATACGGGTGATCGAGTTGGGCCAGCTTCTCGCCGGGCCGTTCTGCGGCCAGCTGATGGCCGATTTCGGCGCCGAGGTGATCAAGGTGGAGGCGCCCGGGACGGGCGACCCGTTGCGCGACTGGGGGCGCGAGCGTGCCGGCGGGCGGGCGCTGTGGTTTCCGATCGTGGGCCGCAACAAGAAGTCGGTGACCATCGATCTCCGCGCCTCCGAAGGACAGGCCTTGGCCCGGCGGCTGATCGCCAAGGCCGACATCGTCGTCGAGAACTTCCGGCCCGGCACGATGGAGAAATGGGGGCTGGGCTACGAGGCGCTGGCGGCGGAGCACCCGGCGTTGATCATGGTTCGGGTGAGCGGCTTCGGGCAGACCGGGCCCTATGCAGGCCGGGCGGGCTTCGGCGCGATCGGCGAGGCGATGGGCGGGCTGCGCTACGTGGTCGGCACGCCAGACGCGCCGCCGAGCCGCGTCGGCATTTCCATCGGCGACACGCTGGCCGCCACCTACGCGGCGCTGGGGGCGATGATGGCGCTGCACGCGCGCCACCGCACAGGACGCGGCCAGGTGGTGGACAGCGCCATCTACGAAGCGGTGCTGGCGATGATGGAGAGCCTGATCACGGAGTATCAGCAGGCCGGATACGTGCGGGAGCGAACCGGGCCGATCCTGCCCGGCATAGCACCTTCGAACGTGTATCCGACCGCGGACGGCCAGATGATCCTGATCGCCGCCAACCAGGACAGCGTGTTCCGCAGGCTGGCGGCCGCCATGCAGCAACCCGGGCTGGGTGCGGATGCGCGCTACGCGACCCATGTCGCGCGCGGCGAACGCCAGCACGAACTCGACGGCATCGTCGGCGCCTGGACCGCGACGCAGCCGGCCGAAGCGCTGGAGACCATGCTGGAGGCGGCGGGCGTGCCGGCCGGCCGGATCTATCGCGCACCGGAAATCATGGCCGACCCGCACGTGCTGGCGCGTCAGGCGATCGTGCGCGTGATGCACCACGAATACGGGGAACTGGCGATGCAGAACGTGGTGCCGCGGCTGTCGGACACGCCTGGCCGGGTGCGGCATGCGGCACCCGCGCTGGGGGCGGACAACGAAGCGGTGTTCGAGCTGCTTGGCCTGACCGACGAGGAGCGCCGCGGACTGGCCGGCCGAAATATCATCTGAGCGAACGACGCGGCGCGGCACGGACGCGATTGTGACGATCTGCAGGAGAAGACCGACATGCGCCTGATCACGACAACGCTTCTGTCCTCGTCCGCGTTGCTGGCGTGCAGCGCCGCCCTGGCGCAATCGGAACGTCCGGCGGTGGTGCAGCCGGCCAGGACCGAGGAGGTGATCGTCACCGGCCAGCGCAAGTCGCAGACACTGCAGAAGGCGCCGGTCTCGGTGACGGTGCTGAGCCGGGCGACGCTGCAGCAGGTGGGGGTGAAGCGCGCGACGGATTTCGTGGCGCTGACGCCCGGCGTCAGCATCGTCGCCAACACCGCCGAGGTGGGCGACACCCAGGTCAACATACGCGGCATCAACAGCGCGCGCGACGCGGAATCCTCCTTCGCCTTCGTGCTGGACGGCGTGCTGATCCCCAACCCCGCCGCGTTCAACCGGGAGTTCGCCGACCTGAACCAGATCGAGGTGCTGAAGGGACCGCAGGGCGCGATCTACGGACGCAACGCCGAGGCGGGCGCGATCGTGGTCACCACCGTGCCTCCGTCCAACGATTACGACGCGTCGATCAAGACGGGCGTCGGGCAGTACGGGTATTTCTACAACTTGTCCACCATCGCAGGCCCGATCGTGAAGGACCAGATGTTCGGACGTGTCTCGGTCGATTACCGCGACTTCCACGGCTACGACACCAACGTGTTCTTGCACAACAAATCGGTGGACAACGACACCGCGGCCGATGTCGACGGGCGGCTGGTCTATACGCCGTCGCCGGACTGGCACTTCGATTTCAAGGCGCGCGCGGGACGCGTCAGCTCGGCCTCGATCGACTACAACGCGGTGTTCGAGCTGCCCGGTTTCACCTCGATCTTCGGCCCGGCGGTGAACGAGAACGTCAACGCGCACCAGTTCGAATACGTCAACAACATCCAGTCCGAGGACCACCAGGGGACGGCGGAGTTCTCGCTCAAGGCGGATCACGATCTGGGCTGGGGCAAGCTGTCGGCCTACGCACTGTACTCCGACATCACCAACAACCTTCTGTCGGACGGCACCCTGGCGACGTTCGGGTTCTTCGACAACGCCAACAACGTGACGGGCCGCAACGTTTGCCAGTCGAGCCAGGCGGCGGCGCTGGCCGGCGGGCTGCGATACCCCGCGCCGCAGAGCCCGGCTTTCGGGTTCCTGGGCCCCTACACCGCATCCACCTGCGACGGCTACCAGTATCAGGTGCGCAACGAGTCCGATGCGAGCACGGAGATACGTCTGTCGTCCAACGCCGACCAGCGGCTTCGCTGGTCCGCCGGGTTCTACTACCTGCACATCAACCGGCATGTCGGCGTGTCGGTCGGCGACGATACCGGCAGTCCCATCCTGCAGAACCTGGACAACCCGCTGAACAGCACCAGCCCGACCGCGCAGTTGTTCGACGACAAGTTCACCACCAACGTGTTCGCGGGTTTCGCATCGTCCGATTTCAGCATACGGCCGGACCTGGTCGCGTCCGCGGCGCTGCGCTACGACGTGGAGGAGCGTGACGACCAGAACCTGGTGCCCGCCGGCAACCGGCAGGATTTCATCGACGTCGTGACGGGCGGGGCCGCCAAGGGCGTGTTCTTCCCGCTCAACCCGGGGCTGATCGCCGACCCGAACGGCATACCGTCGGCCTCCAAGACGTTCCAGGCGCCCGAACCCAGGGTGAGCCTGACCTGGACGCCGGTGCCGACGCTGAGCGTGTACGCGACGTTCGGGGTGGGTTTCAAATCGGGCGGCTTCAACCCGGCCGGCACGCAGGCGACCGTGTCCAACATCGCGGCCGAGACCGGCAGCAACGTGCGTGTCGGCAACAGCTACGGCCAGGAGACGTCGGATGCCTACGAGGTGGGCGTCAAGGGGAGCGTTCTGGAGCGGCGGGTCGCCTACCAGCTTGCGGCGTACTACACGCAGGTGCACGGCATGCAGTTCAACGAGTTCTTTTCCAGCGGCCAGGGTCTGCTGCGCGTGGATTCCAACATCGACAGGGTCGATCTGCAGGGCGGCGAGGCGGCGGTGCAGGCCCGTGCGCTGGACTGGCTGGACGTGGTGGCCGGCGTGGATGTGACGGGCAGCGAGATCCTGAAGAACGCGTCCAGGCCGGACACGGTCGGCAACAAGTCGCCCTACACGCCGGCCTATACCGGCAATGTCGGGTTCGCGCTGCATTGGAAGCTGACCGACCGGTTTACGCTATTGGGGCGGTGGGACACGAATTTCGTGGGGCCCACATGGTTCCACACCGTGCAGCGGCAGTCCGAGCCGACGATTTTCGGGGCGCCCGGCTATTACGGCGGTGCGGAGCGGCAGGCGTTCTCGCAGACCAACATTCGCGCGGGTGTTGCCGGACCGCATTTCGAACTGGTGGGGTTTATCCAGAACCTCTTCAACAAACGGTACTTGGCCGAGGTGATACCCGCGCCGGAGTTCGGCGGCTCCTTCGCCTCCCAAGGCCCCGCGCGCCTGGTCGGCGCCGAGCTGACGCTGCACTTATAAACGGGGTCTGGGGCCGACTGGCCCCAGCGGAGTCCAGAGGCAGAGCCTCTGGCCTTTTTCGGAGCTTTGCATGGACCTGGGCGTCTTCATTCCAATCGGCAACAACGGCTGGCTGATCTCCACCACCTCGCCGCAGTACAAGCCGAGTTTCGCGCTGAACCGGACGGTGGTGCAGAAGGCCGAGCAGTATGGTTTCGAGTTCGCGCTCTCGATGATCAAGCTGCGCGGCTTCGGCGGCGAGTCGGAGTTCTGGGACCACAACCTGGAATCCTTCACGCTGATGGCGGGCCTGGCCGCGGTCACGCAGAGAATCCGTCTCTACGCCTCGGTGGCGCTGCTGACGCTGCCGCCGGCCCTGGTGGCCAGGATGGCCGCGACAATCGACGACATATCGGGCGGGCGGTTCGGCGTGAACATCGTGTCCGGCTGGCAGAAGGCCGAGTACGAGCAGATGGGGCTGTGGCCGGGCGAGGCGCATTTCGCGCGCCGCTACGATTACAGCTCGGAATACGTGCAGGTCCTGCGCGAGCTTTGGAGCGATGGCGTTTCGGACTTCAAGGGCGCGTATTTCAGCATGCAGGATTGCCGGCTCAGCCCGCGCCCCGGGTCGCCGGTGAGCGTGGTGGCGGCTGGGCAGAGCCCGCGCGGCATGCGCTTCGCGGCGGAACATGCCGACTACAACTTCATCCTCGGCGTCGGCGTCAACACGCCCACGGCGTATGCGGCCAGCAACGCGAAGCTGATGGAGGCGGCGGCGATGACAGGCCGCGACGTGGGCAGCTACGTGCTGTTCATGATCATCGCCGACGAGACGGACGCGGCGGCGCAGGCCAAGTGGCAGCTCTACAAGGACGGCACCGACGTGACCGCGCTGGCGTGGATGGCCGACCAGGGTGCGGCCGACAGGACGGCCGACGAAAGCTCCACGGCGCGCCGCATCAACCTGCCGGAGGGTGCGCTGAACTTCAACATGGGCACCCTGGTCGGATCGTACGCCAGCGTTGCCGCGATGCTGGACGAGGCGGCGGGCGTGGCAGGCACCAAGGGCATCATGCTGGTGTTCGACGATTTCGTGGCCGGCCTGGACGCGTTCGGCACGCGCATCCAGCCGCTGATGGCCTGCCGTCGGGATGTGGGCCGCAAGGGTGCGGCGGTGGCGTGACGAGGCAGGCGGCCGCGTGGGCGGCCACCGCCCTGGCCGCGAGCAGGGCGCAACCGATCGCCCCCGCTGGCTCGTCGTTCAGCCGCGAGCCGCTGCACGCGGAGGCGTTCCTGGCCACCTTGTCCGTCGGCCAGCGAGCGATTGCCGACCGGCAAACGCCCGGAACGCATCCATCCGATAATCGGCCGGCATGGGCGATGGGCGTCGGTGACTTGCTTGGCGCGTATGCGAGCGGCGCTGCCGACCCGCCAACCGTCATTGCCGCGCTGCTGGACCGCGCAGGCGCCGGCGGCCCAGCGCCGGAAGCGAGCCTGTGCACCGTCCCAGGCGCCCAGGAATCGGCGGCGGCGAGTGCCGCGCGCTGGCGCAACGGCACGGCGCGGCCGCTGGAGGGCGTGCCGTTCGGCGTGAAGGACATCATCGACGTCGCCGGCGCCCGCGTCACCTGCGGGTCGCTGCAGACCGGCGACCGCCAGGCGCGCGAGGACGCATGCTGCGTGGCCAGGCTGCGGGCGGCGGGCGCGATCCCGCTGTTGATGCTGGCGACCAGCGAGTTCGCCTGCGGTGCGCCCGACAACGCGCGCTACGGCGCCGTGCCCAACCCCTGGGACCGCGCCCGCTGGGCCGGCGGCTCGTCCACCGGGTCGGGGGCCGCCTTGGCCGCGCGCATCGTGCCGCTGGCGCTCGGCACCGACACCGGCGG
>CAXTJP010000085.1:0-10667 GCA_964244615.1 uncultured Acetobacteraceae bacterium | reverse complement strand
ACGGTGAAGAAGCGCATCAGGATGTGCGGCAGCCCGGCGGTGCCGAACATCAGCGCCACGCCGAGCGAGAGGGTCGAGATCGGGTTCTTGAACTGCAGCCCGGGCGAGAGAATCGCCGCCTTCTTCGGGTGGGCATGTACGGCGGCGTCGAACATCGCGTTCAGGCTGAAGCCGAAATGCTCCAGCGCCGCGAACGCCATGACCGAGGCGCCGAGCAGCAGCAGGACGGCCTTGATGATCTGCACCCAGGTGGTGGCGATCATGCCGCCGAAGGTGACGTAGAGGATCATCAGCACGCCGACGATCACCACGGCGGTGGCGTAGGGCAGCCCGAACAGAAGCTGGATCAGCTGGCCGGCGCCGACCATCTGGGCGATCAGGTAGAACGCCACCACCACCAGCGAGCTGGTGGCGGCGAAGCTGCGCACCGGCACCGCGGACAGGCGATAGGCGGCCACGTCCGCCAGGCTGTAGCGGCCGAGGTTGCGCAGCCGCTCGGCCATCAGGAACATGATGATCGGCCAGCCGACCAGGAAGCCGATGGAGTAGAGCAGCCCGTCGAACCCGGCCGCGTACACCATGGCCGAGATGCCCAGGAACGAGGCGGCCGACATGAAATCGCCCGAGATGGCGATGCCGTTCTGCAGGCCGGTGATCGACCCGCCGGCGGCGTAGAAGTCCGACGCCGTCCGGGTGCGACGCGCCGCCCAGGCGGTGATGGCCAGCGTCAGCAGCACGAAGCCCGCGAACAGCGCGATGGCCGTGTTGTCGACCGGCTGGCGCACCGTGGGCGCGTCGGCGAGGCCGGCGGCATGGGCAGCGGCCGGCAGCACGGCGGCGAGGGCGAAGGTCGCGACCCGGCCGCGCCTCATCGTGCCTCCTCCTTGATGCGCTGGGTCAGCGCGTCGAACGTGCTGTTGGCGCGCATCACGTAGAAGCCGGTCAGCACGATCGCCAGCAGGATCACGCCCAAGCCCAGCGGGAAGCCCAGCGTCATGATACCGAGGACCGGCGTTCCCATCAGCCATGGCGCGAACGCGACCAGGCCCACGAAACCAAAATAGACCACCAGCATAACGATCGTGAGCGTCAGGCCGAGCGTGCCGCGCTTGTGTTCAAGCTCGCGGAACGCGGCGCTGCCCCGCAGGCGGGCCCATCCAAGGTCGTCCATCCAATCCCCCCGATGCGGCTTGTCGGCGCCGCCTTGACGCGAACATGGCAGACAACGGAGCGCGAAGGCTAGACCCATACGATACTGCGCCGTTCCATTCGGCAGCGGCGCAGGCATCAGGTTTTCGAACGGATCGCCTTGCTTCCCCGAATGCTGCGCCGCAGCCTTTCCTTGCCCTGCCGGCCGGCCCAGATAGAGTGGTGCCCGAAGCGGAGAGCCCAGCGATGATCAACCTGAAGATCAACGGACAGACGCACGCCGTCGATGTTCCGGCAGACATGCCGGTGCTCTGGGTGCTGCGTGACGTGATCGGCCTGACCGGCACCAAGTTCGGCTGCGGCATCGCCCAGTGCGGCGCCTGCACCATCCACCTGGACGGCCAGGCGGTGCGCAGCTGCGTGCTGCCCGCCGGCGGCGTGGGCGATGCCTCGATCACCACCATCGAAGCGGTCGGTGCCTCCCCGGTCGGCGGCCGGGTGCAGAAGGCGTGGCTGGACCGCGAGGTGGTGCAATGCGGCTACTGCCAGTCCGGCCAGATCATGCAGGCGACCGCCCTGCTGCAGCAGACGCCCAAGCCCAGCGACCCGGAGATCGATGCCGCCATGGCCGGCAACATCTGCCGCTGCGGCACCTACCTGCGCATACGTGCCGCCATCCATGAAGCGGCGGAGGCTTGATCCAATGACCCACCAGACGCACCCGGGCGCGCTGCGGCGCGACGTGCTCAAGGCCAGCCTGCTCGCCGGCGGCGGGCTGCTGCTGGGCTTCACCGTGCC
The DNA here is from genome assembly GCA_964244615.1 of uncultured Acetobacteraceae bacterium. Taxonomy (GTDB): domain Bacteria; phylum Pseudomonadota; class Alphaproteobacteria; order Acetobacterales; family Acetobacteraceae; genus BOG-908. The sequence goes on along the minus strand of CAXTJP010000085.1, from coordinate 8,720 downwards.
GGGTCTGGGCGGCCGGCGGGCCCGCGCCGGCGATGCGGACGCACCGCCCGCCCCGCCGCCCGCTGCCTTCATACGCATCGGCACCGACGGCGGTATCACCCTGATCATGCCCGATACCGAATGCGGCCAGGGCATCTGGACCTCGGCCGCCATGCTGCTCGCCGAGGAGCTTGAGGTCGGGCTCGACAAGGTGACCCTGATGCCTGCCCCGCCCGACGCCAGGCTCTATGCCAGCCCGGCCTTGGAGGAGCAGGCGACCGGCGGCTCCACGTCGATCATCGGCGACTGGCAGCGCCTGCGCGAGGCGGGGGCCCGGGCACGCATCATGCTGGTGCAGGCCGCCGCCCAGGGCTGGCACGTCGATCCCGCCACCTGCCGGGCCGCCGCCGGCGTGGTCCACCACCCAGCCAGCGGACGCACCGCCTCGTACGGCTCGCTGTCCACGGCGGCGGCGGCGCTGCCGGTGCCGGGCAAGGTGGCGCTCAAGGAGCCGGCCGACTGGACGCTGATCGGGCGCCCGCAGAAGCGGCTCGACACGCCGGCCAAGGTGGACGGCACGGCGGTGTATGGCATCGACGTGCAGCTGCCCGGCCTGAAAATCGGCACGGTCGCGGCCAGCCCGGTGCTGGGCGGCAGGCTGGTGTCGATGGACGAGGCCGCCGCCAGGCGCGTGCCCGGCGTGCGCGACGTGGTCCGGCTGGACGACGTGGTGGCGGTGATCGGCGATCATTTCTGGGCCGCGCACCAGGGGCTGGAGGCGGCGAACCTGCGCTGGGACGACGGACCGAACGCCGGCGTGAACACCGCCGCCCTGGTCCAGGCCCTGGCAAAGGCGACCGAGACGCCGGGCGTCGTCGCGCGCGACGACAACGGCGCGCCGGGCAAGATCGCCGGCGCCCACACCCGTGTCGAGGCGATCTACGAGCTGCCGTTCCTCAGCCACGCGCCGATGGAGCCGATCAACACCACGCTGCACATACGCCCGGACGGTGCCGAGCTGTGGGTCGGCACCCAGGTGCCGGTCCGCGCGCGGGACGCCGTGGCCAAGGCGGCCGGGCTGCAGCCCGAACAGGTGGTGGTGCACAACCACATGATGGGCGGCGCCTTCGGCCGCCGGCTGGACGTGGACAGCATCGAGCAGGCCGGTCGCATCGCCAAGTCGCTCGGCTACCCGGTCAAGCTGATCTGGACCCGCGAGGAGGACATCGGCCACGACCTGTTCCGACCAACCTATTACGACCGGCTGTCCGCGGGCCTGGATGCCACGGGCAGGATCGTCGGCTGGAGCCACCGCACCGGCGGCTCCTCGGTCATGGCAAGGTGGTTGCCGGCGGGCATGAAAGGCGGGCTCGACCCCGACGCGGTCGAGGGGGCGGCCGAGACGCCCTACGACCTGCCGGCCATGCGCGTGGAGTACGTGCGTCACGAACATCCCGGCGTGACCACCGCCTGGTGGCGCGGCGTCGGGCCCACCCACAACGTCTACGTGGTGGAGAGCTTCATCGACGAGTGCGCCGCGGCGGCGGGCCAGGACCCGGTCGCCTACCGGCGCAGGCTGCTGCAGAAGAACCCGCGTGCCCTGGCGGTGCTGAACCTGGCGGCCGAGAAATCCGGCTGGGGCGAGACACTGCCCGCCGGACACGGCCGAGGCGTGTCGCTGCAATATGCCTTCAGCTCCTTCCTGGCCCATGTTCTGGAGGTGGAGGTGGACGCGAAGGGCGTGATCAGGCTGAAGCGCTGCACGGTCGCCATCGATTGCGGCCAGCGCGTCAACCCCGACACCATTGCCAGCCAGATCGAGGGCGGCCTGTGCTTCGGGCTCGGCACCGCGCTGTACAGCGGCATCACCCACGAGCGCGGCCGTGTGCAGCAGAGCAACTTCAACAACTACCGCATGCTGCGTATCGACGAGGCGCCGAAGATCGACGTGTTCCAGGTCGACAGCCACGAGCACCCGGGCGGCATCGGTGAGACCGGCACCGCCGCCTCGGCCGCGGCGCTCGGCAACGCCATCTACGCCGCCACCGGCAAGCGCCTGCGCCGGCTGCCGTTCGGGATGGGGGCCCTGCAATCCGCATGACCCGCAAAGCCTCGACAACGCGCCCGGCCTTGCTGGCGGGGGCGATCGTGGCGGCGCTCTCGGGCGGGGCCAGAGCCGCAACCGATACCGCCGGCACCGCGCGCGGCGAGTACCTCGCGCACATGGCCGACTGCCAGGCCTGCCACGTGAGCGCGGACGGCACGCTGGCGGGCGGCCGGGCGTTCCGCACCCCGTTCGGCACCATCCACGCCACCAACATAACGCCCGACCCGGACGCCGGCATCGGCGCCTACACCGATGACGAGTGGGTGGCCGCGTTGCAGCGCGGCGTCGGCCGCGGTGGCAAGCATCTCTACCCCGCCATGCCGTACACGAACTACACGCTGATGAGCCGCCAGGACGCGCTGGCCATCAAGGCGTACCTGATTACGCTGCCGGCCTCGACGGCCGCGGCACCGGCCAATGACATGCGCTTCCCGTTCAACATACGTTTCCTGATGGTGTTCTGGAACCTGCTGTACAACCCGGACCACCGCTGGGCGCCGGATGCCGGGCACGACGCCGCCTGGAACCGCGGCGCCTACCTCGCCGAGGCGCTGGGCCATTGCCAGCAATGCCACACGCCGCGCAACGTCCTGCAAGGGTTGAAGAGCGGGCAGGCATACGCGGGCGCCGTCCAGCAGGGCTGGAGCGCCTACAACATTACCGGCGACGCGCAGAGCGGCATCGGGGGTTGGTCCGAGCAGGACCTCGCCACCTATCTCGCGTCCGGCCACGCCGAGGGGCACGGCGTCGCGTCCGGCCCGATGGCGGAAGCCGTCGGCTACTCGCTGCGCTACCTGACCGACGCGGACGCGCTCGCGCTCGCGCACTACCTTAAGGCGGTGCCGGCCATACGGACCCCGGAACCGCCCGCCGCGCTGCACGTGGCCGAGGACGAGCTGGGCGCGCGCATCTACGAAGGCGCCTGCGCCAGCTGCCACCGCCTCAACGGCACCGGGGCGCAATCCCCGGCCGCAGCCCTTGCCGGCGCATCCACGGCCACCGACCCCCGGGCCACCAACCTGCTCCAGGTCGTCCTGCATGGCGGCAGGCTGACCACGCAAAGCGGCGAACTGGCGATGCCCGCCTTTGTGCACGGCTACACCGATGCCGAACTGGCGGCCGTCGCCAACTACACGGTCGCGCATTTCGGCCAGCACCAGGGCCAGGTGACACCGCAGACGGTCGCCAAGCTACGTCCAGGCAGCCTGTAGTTACTGCGCCGGAACGCAGGCACGGCCGAGCAGCGCTGCACGTTTTCGAAACGTTTGCCCAGCTAGGATCGTGGGCGTTATCGACGGCCAGGCTTTCCGGGTGAAGTATGCGCGCATGACCAAGGCTGTCGGGCAGCCTGCCAGCCGACCCTGGCCAGCCGGCCTTGAGCGGACCGCTCCGGACAGGCTTGCCACGCAGCGACACGCGCGCGGCTCGCTGCATGGCAGGCTTGCACTGCTCGCGGCGGCGTCGATCGTGCCCATGCTGCTGCTGTTTGCGGCCCAAGGCTACGCAGACTACCGCGCCGAGCGCGCCCGCGCGGGACAGCGCCAGCTTGAGGTCGCGCGCAGCATGGCGGCGACCGTGGACCGTGAACTGGCGGGTGGCGTGGCCAGCCTGCAAGCTCTCGCACTCTCGCCCAGGCTGCAACACAGCGACATCGCAGGCTTCCGGGCGCTCGCCGTCCGGTTCGAGGCGACTCAGCCGGCCGGTTCTGCCCTGGTCCTGCTGGACCGGTCCGGTCAGCAATTGCTGAACACGCGCCTGCCGCCGGGGGCCAGTCTGCCACGCCGCAGTGCTGCGGTGAACGTGGCACTCACCCGGATCGTGTTCGACACCGGGCGCTCGATGGTCTCCAACCTGTTCCCGCGCGCATCCGATGGCGCCCTCATCGTGACCGCAGACGTCCCCGTGCTGGTCGACGGGCAGGTCGCCTACGACCTTGCCCAGATTCTGCCCGCCACGCGGTTTTCGGCCATCATCGCCGACCAGCATCTGCCGCCGGGGACCGTGGCGTCGGTGTTCGACCGCAACGGCGTCAACGTGGCCCGTCTTCCCGACCCCGACCGCATCGTCGGCCGCCCCGCCGCTCCCACCCTGCTGCCGGCCCTGCTCACCCGGGCCGAGGACGTGGTCCCGTCCGTGTCGTTCGAAGGCGTGCCCTTGCTGACCGCCTTCAGCCACACCCAGCCATCCGGATGGGCGGTCGCGATCGGGGTGCCGGAATCGATGCTGCGCGCGCCGCTCAACCGGTCCCTTCGGCGTGTGTTCATCGCGGGGCTCCTGGGCCTGGTCCTCAGCCTGTCCGCTGCTTACGCGCTGGCCCAGCGCGTCCTGGTGCCGATGCGTGCCCTGGCCCGCTTCGCCGCCGACACGGCGCAGCGCAGCGGCATCGGCCCGTTCGACCTGCGCGAGGTCGACGAGGTGGCGGGAGCCCTGCACCGGAGCCTGGCGGGACAGCAGGCCGCGCTGGACGCGTTGAAGCTCCTCAACGAGAGCCTGGAGGCACGCGTTCGGCAGGAGATCGCCAGTCGCGAGGAGGCGCAGTCTCAGCTGGCGCAATCCCAGCGCATGGAGGCTCTGGGTCAACTGGCGGGCGGCATCGCCCATGATTTCAACAACGTCCTGCAGGCCGTGACCGGCGGCCTGAGCCTGATCCAGCGCCGTGCGGACGATCCCGCCGCCGTGCGTCGCCTGTCCGGCATGGCGGCCGATGCGGCCGGACGAGGAGCGGCCATCACCGGCCGGCTGCTGACCTTTGCGCGGCGGGGCGAGCTGCAGGCGATCGCCATCGAGCCGGTGGCGCTGCTGGAAGGCCTGCGCGAGATCCTGTCGGCGACACTCGGCACCGGCATCACGGTACAGGTGGCGCCGTCATCCGGCCTGCCCTGCTTCCGGGCAGACCGCGCACAGCTGGAAACGGTTCTGGTCAACCTTGCGGTGAACGCGCGCGACGCCATGCCGCAGGGCGGCACGCTGTCGCTGTCGGCTCGGGCAGAGCGTCAAGGCGACGCCCCCGACCAGCCGGCCGACCTGCAGCCCGGGCAGTATGTCCGCCTGGCACTGGCCGACACGGGGTCCGGCATGGACGCCGCGACGCTCGCGCGTGCCAGCGAACCCTTTTTCACCACCAAAGGCCCGGGTCGTGGCACGGGGCTCGGCCTGGCCATGGCCCGCGGCTTCGCCCAGCAATCAGGGGGCGGCCTGTGCATCCACAGCTTACAGGGGGCCGGCACGATGGTGACGCTGTGGTTCCCCCAGGCCGGGCGGGACCTGCCCGCCGGACCACGCGCGGCAGCCAGTCGGGCCGACCCGGCATTGGCGCCGCTTCGCCTGCTGATGGTGGACGACGACAGCATGGTGCGGAACGTGCTGGCGCATGAGATGGAGGATCACGGTTTTCTGGTGACGACCGCCTCGGACGGTCTGGCGGCCCTGGCGCTGCTGGACGGCGGCGAGCCCGCCGACCTGCTGATCTCGGACTTCGCCATGCCCGGCATGGACGGCCTCACGCTGATCGCGGAAGCGCGCCGTCGTCGCCCTGACCTGCCTGCCCTCCTGCTGACGGGATATGCCGAAGCGGGGCTGGCGGTGGTGCAGGACCCGCTCACGGTGCTGCTGCGCAAGCCGGTATCGGGCGAGGATCTGGCCGCCCGTGCCGCGGGGTTGCGCCAGCCGGAAACCCCTCCGGAGTGAGTTCCGGCGCAGGGCCCGCTGGGCGCCGGGGATACTTCATCGTCCTCGAAGGCGGCGAAGGCTCGGGCAAGACCAGCGCCATGGACGTTCTCGCAGCCGTTCTGCAAGGCCGCGGTCACGACGTGGTGCAGACGCGCGAGCCGGGAGGGACGCCGGAGGGATTGGCACTGCGTCGCCTGTTGCTGGCCGAGGACGGTCCCGACTGGGATCCCTCTGCCGAACTTCTGCTGGTGGTGGCAGCAAGGGTGCAGCACGTCGCACGCGTGATCGCGCCCGCCCTGGCCCTGGGCCGGACGGTTCTGTGCGACCGCTTCGTCGGCTCCACGCTCGCCTATCAGGGCGCCGGCCGGGGGTTGGACACGACGCTGATCCACGAGATGCACCGCCGGTTCGTGCGCGATCTCTGGCCGGATCTGACGGTCGTGCTCGACGTGGAGCCAGAGACGGGACTTGCGCGCAGTACACGCCGGCTTGCCCGTGCCGGTGCCGACGAAGGCCGCTTCGAAAACCTGGACATCGCGTTTCACCGTCGCGTGCAGGCGGCCTTTCTCGCCGCGGCCACGCGCCCAAGCCTTGTCATCGATGCGAACCGCAGCCTGTCCGACGTGCACGGGGCCCTGACCACGTCTGTCTCGTCCTGGCTCGATTGCACCGAGGAAAGCCAGGCCGGGCCGCGCCCGACAGAGTCCTGACCTGCGCCCGCCCAACGCCCATCTGTTCGGCACACAAACGACTGCGCGTCGGCTCGAATACCATGGTGTGGGTTCGACAACTGTGGGTACGTTTTACGAATACAGATTCTACTTGGTGAAAAGGAGAAAAATGTTACGAAACGTCTCGACAGATAGGTTGTTCTGATACATAGACCGGCTGCCGCAACGATCGGACTGCGACAGTCCGGCCTCTGCGGCAAACGCCAAGTCACACAATAAAGGATCTTCAGATGAGGAACGACCTCGCTTTCAAACTTGCCGTGTTGGCCGTAGCCGGCGGTGCGTCCCTGTTCACGATGCCGGCCATGGCCGCGGGATCGGATGCGTTTAACCGCCAGGCGCTCGGACCAACCTGGGTCGACACTGCCGGGACGCTGTCGATTTCCAACCACGAACTGGTGGGCACCACCGGGGCGCTGGGCTACCTGAAAGCTTCATCGAAGGACACCGCCGCCTCGGCCATCGTGTTCATCGGCAGCACCGACCTTGAGTACGGCGCAGTGGCGGTTGGCAACATCAACCACGGCAAGAACGCTTTCGTGAAGATACAGTCGCAGAACGGCGCCGGCACGTTCGACCATGCCGCTTTTTACAGCGGCAACAACACCGGCACAGACTTCTTCACCCTGTCGAGCCCGGTGCCCAGCCCGGCCATCCTGGACGTGTTCTTCTGCGGAACGACGGCCACAATGAGGATCACCAGCGCGGCAGGTGTTCAGGTCTATACTGAAAACTACGGCGCCTCCGTCGGCACCGGCGGCGGTCTTGGAACGTACGGTTCCGTAAGCATGGACAACTACGTCGGCTTTAAGAGCGACTGCGCCGACGTGCCGGCAGGGGTGCCTGCCCGCGCGATGCCGCACGATACGGACAAGTCGCTTACGCGATAAGGCACCATACGCGCACCGCGGCGTGGCAGGCCACCGTCCGCCGCCACAACTGGCGCGGACAGCTGGCCTGTCGCGTACTGGCGGAAAGGCACGCCGTCGCGACGACGGCGTGCCTCACACGCCCGTCAGGAAGCGTGTCACCACCGCCACCGCCCGACCGGGGATGCCCATGCGGCCCACGTCGTCGCCGGCCAGCAGCTTCACCTCGGTCTGCGGCACGCCCTGCCCGCTCACCGTCAGCTTGCCCACCACGTCGCCGCGCCGGACCGGGGCCGGGATCGGGCTGTCGTAATCGATGGAGATGTGCGCGTGCTGGCGCCACGCGCGCGGCATCGTCAGCGTCAGGTCCTGGCCGCCAACCAGCGGCACGGTGTGGCTGGTGCCGAGGTAGACGGGCGCGTTCTCGACCGTGTCGTTGGCCGCGAACAGCTTGACGTTCTCGAAATTGGAGAACGCCCAACCTATCAGCCGCACGCTCTCCTCCACCCGGGCACGGGCCGTCGGCATGCCGTTCAGCACCATGACCACGCGCCGCCCGTTATGCTCGGCGCTGCCGACCACGCCGAAGCCGCCGGCGTCGGTGTGCCCTGTCTTCAGCCCGTCCGCCATGCCGCGCTGCACCAGCGGGTTTCGGTTGTACTGGACGATGCCGTGATAGGTGAAGGTCTTTTCGGAATCGTAGTGATAGTACTCGGGGAAATCCTGGATGATGCGCTTGGCGAGCGTCGCGATGTCGCGCACCGACATGTGGTGCGCGGGGTCGGGCCAGCCGGTGCAGTTGCGGAACACGCTGTTGGTCAGGCCGAGCGTCTTGGCCTGCGCGTTCATCATCTCGACGAACTGCTCCTCCGATCCCGCGATGCCCTCGGCCAGCACGATGCAGGCATCGTTGCCGGACTGGATGATCATGCCGCGTATCAGCTGTTCCACCGGGATCTGCGCGCCCAGCTCCACGAACATCTTCGAGCCCTGGGTGCGCCAGGCATGCTCGCTGACCGGCAGCGTCTGGTCCAGCCGCAGCGTGCCCGCCTTCAGCTTGGTGTACACGATGTAGGCGGTCATCAGCTTGGTCATCGAGGAGGGCGGCATCTCCGCGTCCGCCTGCTTGTCCATAAGTATCGCGCCGGTGTTGAAGTCGATGATCACCGCCCATTGCGCCGAGGTGTCCATCGGGCCGAGCGGCGTGTTGGCCGGCCCGCCCGACCCGCCGGTGTAGGCGCCGGCGCTCTCGTCGTCGTCGCCGGCGGCGCCGGGCTTGCGGCCGGGGTTCGAGGCCTCCTTGCCCGCATGGCGCGGGCGTGCCGTGGCGGGCCAGGTAGCCTGGCGACGCGGCCGTGGCCATGC
>CAXTJP010000084.1:9624-11282 GCA_964244615.1 uncultured Acetobacteraceae bacterium | reverse complement strand
ATGAAGCAGGGCCGGATGGCTGTCGCGACGGCGCAAGCCTGACCTGGTGCAGGTTTATGTGTCGGAGCTACCGGATCGGCTGTCGAAGGTCCTATGACTCGGACCGTGCGCGAGCTTACGTCTGCTTTCAGGAATATCCGGTATAGCATCCTGAGACTGGAATTGGTCGACCACGGACTTAGACCTTCCGTCATTACATAGAGCGGAAGCGGACCAGCGAAGTGGACGTCTGAGCGGGGGCCGTAGCGCGTTAAGTTCGCGCCTACAGGGCTTTGCCCATGGACCGCTTGCCTTTAAAGTTCAATCGTTCCTAGGATTTGGGGGTGGTGCGGCGCGTGGGAGGTTCGGATCACCGCATCGTCGTCCTGGTTCTGGCGAATAAGGCTGCGGCCCTGCGCGTCCTGCTTCGTCTGCTGGACAAACGCTTCCGCATCATCATCCATCGCGATGCCAAGACCGACGCCACCGGTATCGAACTGCCGGCGCATGCCTCCTTCACCGCGGTCAGGCTGCCGATCTTCTGGGGCGGCTTCAACATCATGCTGGCGATCCGAGAAATGCTTGATGAAGCCTATCGGGTGGCGCCGGACTTTTGGCGGGCGGTGCTGTTGACCGGGGATACCTTGCCGCTGCTGCCGGACCGCCTGGAGGCGGAACTGCTGGATGAGGTTCGCGAATACATTCAGCTCACCGAGGTGCCAAACGATCCATCGCTGCGCGGCCTTCGCATGCAGGAAGCACAGGCGCGTGGCAGCCTGCTGGCGTGGCGTTTCCAGAACTTCACCTATTTCGATGACGAGATGCTGAGCCCCCGGTCCCGGAACGAGTTCATCCGGAAGTTACGGTGTCGACGAGAATACCGCCGACTATCTTCGCGGCGAGGCCGAGAAGATCGCCCTGAAACTCACATCGCGACTGCTGCCGAGAGTTCCTGTGTTCAGCCGGTTCTATTACGGTGAGTCCTGGTGGGGACTTAGTCGATTTTCCCTGGACCTGATGTGGACCCGGTACGTTCCAGTTTTGGCCGGGACGCCCTGAGTGCCGCACAGTTCCGGCATGCCGCCCTGAGCGGCGTCATCTGTTCGCGCGCAGGTATGATCCCGAGCTGATGCCTGACGTTGCGGCCGCGGTGGCATCCGGTCGCTTCTTCAGCGACATCGTGGGCACTTGAAGTCATTCGACACGGGTCCGGGACAGCCTGTGCGACGAACGACCGGGCCCGGGTCCTGGGGTGGCTGGCGTCAATCCTCGACGTAGAGCATCGGTCGTTCCAGGATCTCGTAGCCCTGGCCTTGTCTACAGCGGATCCAGGCGTCGAAGAAGCGTTTCGAGAGGAATGCCACGTCGCGGTCCTGGTAGCTTCCCATGCCTCGCGGCCATGGCGGTCGCGATGCGACCCGCTTCTGCACGGCGAACCAGAACCGGCAGAGTTCGCGGAACTCGCTCCAGTTCGTGATGGGAAGGTTGTTGGCGTACATGAAGCGGCGTTCCTGCTGGCGTTCGATCTCCGGGCACAGGAACGGCGCTTCGAGGGCGATGATCTGCGACATCAACGCGTAGTCTGATCCGACGTGATACTGCCCGCAACGCTCTGCGACCGGTGCGTCGAATACTTGTGGCTTTGCGGTGATAAGAACGCCGCCCTTGGCGATTGGCGA